>JAQXIY010000037.1 GCA_029008035.1 Lachnospiraceae bacterium | reverse complement strand
GTGGCATAATAAAATACCTGCGCCCCATGAACCTGCCCGTCCGAAAAACTGTTCTGATGAATACTGATCATAAAATCCGGTTTTACATTTTCCACAATTTCACAGCGCTTCTGCATATCATAAATCTTTTTGTTGGTAGTCCCCGGGCTGTACAGTCCTTCATCCTTTTGCCTGGTATAATAAACCTCCATGCCCTGCTTTTTTAAATAATCCCCAAGCTTTGTGGCAATGGCTAAATTCAGATCTTTCTCTCTTGTTCCATCCCGGGATACTTTCCCCGGGTCCTCGCCTCCATGTCCGGCATCAATCAGCACTCTGATTTTCTCTTCGGTTTTTTTCCCGGAGACTGCTCTAACGCTCCAAATACTCACTACGGTACTGGCCATAATGAGCAAAACTGCCATATATATTTCGATTTTTCGCTTCATATTGTCACAGACATATCCTTTATTAGTAACTATATGAAACCCCATAGAAAATATGAAATGGCAGTTTTCTAATCACGTATTATTTTGTGTATTGGCGTATGGTAGCCCAAATACCGGGCTTTTCAAAGCCCAATTTCCAAAAGGCTGCTCCTGCCAGATTTTCTGACTTCATCACCTCTAACTTCTTGCCTAAGGATGTTGCATCCTCCACCCATGTCATATAGGTGGTGTCTTCTGATACGAACTCTCCGTAATTCTGCCCGTCCACTTCAGACCAGGTCACCGTCACATCATTTCGTTTCAAAAATTCTTCCAAATCCTCCATACCATATGCCTTGCTGCTGATGGAATCCCCTTTCACAGCCCAAACTCTGGCATAGAACGGCATACCCAAAATGATCTGTTCTGCCGGAACCTCCTCTAAAGTATCCTTGACGCCCTGTTTTACAAATCCGATGGAGGCCACGGAGCCGGCCTCGTCACTACCGGAGTAGTGTTCGTCGTATGCCATAATAATAATGTAGTCTGCATAGTCCGCCTGAACACTTCGATTGTAAAATGCCGTGGAGGATGATGGCACATAGTTGTCTACCGACAAGACAATATCATTCTTTTTACACTTAATGGACAGCTCCTTGATAAACTGGATGTATCCATCCTTTGCATATGCGCTGAGAGCCTCCATATCCACATTGATACCGTCCAAGTCATACGTGATGGCCGCGGTAATCAGGCTGTTTACCAGATTGTCTCTGGAAGAGGTGGTGTTCAACACCACCGTGGTATCCACATTTTTGTTTTCCAGATTGCTCACCAATCCCCACACCTGAACATTTCTGTCATGGCAGTAGGACACATAATCTGCCGATGCCAGATTCTTTATATTTCCCTCATTGTCATTAATATAAAACCATGTGGGAGAAATCACATTGATATCGCTGTCTGCCAGCACCTTTTCCACCGTGCTGTTGGCTGCCGTGCCTGTGACCTGATGCCAGCCCAGGGAGACGGTTTCATCCATCTTATAATGTTCATACTCTCTCTGGGGCAAGCGTGCCTCTGTGGTAGCCTTGTGGGTAATCTCCATCTTTCGGTTCTGCACACATGCCAATACCCCGTCCTTTGTGATGACATAGCTCCACTTTCCGTAGTCCTCCAGGATACCTACCTCTTCTCCCTTGACCGCATCCTTCAAAATCTTACTCTTCACTCCTCCAAAGCGGCGGAGCGGAACGTCTTTTTTGAGGGTTGCCTTCTGGATGGTAAATCCTGCCGTCTCAATCACAATACGGTTGGGTCCCTCACAGGTTGTACTAGTGATATCCGTAAAGAGTTCCACAAAACTCAGCGCAACAAAGTAAGTTCCATCCTGGGAAATCACCACATCCTTGTCCAAAGTTTCCCGTTGTTTACCAACTGTGTAGTTCGGGCTGTTTAGGGATGCACTCACCACTTCCTTATCCGTGGCATAGCGCAACACTCCTTCGGTACTGTCATACACATATCCATCGTCCAACTCTTTCTTCAGAAAGTCTATCTGCAAATAATAACCTTGGTCGCTGCGGACGGCATGAATATTGTCCTCCGTGTCGGAAACCTCTTTGTATTCCCCATTGATAATCACAGCCGCCTCATTTTCCTCTGTCAGGGCGAAGTAATCTTCCAGGCTCATATGCTCCTTGGTGGGCGTATACCTCTTAATCATAAACACTGTGCCCACAACAAGTAGCGCCACACCCAGCACTGCCAAAATATATATAAACTTTGGTACATGACTCCGTCGTCTTCTCTTCTCCATGTTTCCTCCTTCTGTCTAAGGTTCTTTTGTCTACTCCATAGTATATCATATCTTTTGCAAATAAAAAGAGGCCCTTTCGGACCTCCTTTGCTTTTTTCGTAACGGTTGATTTTTCAACAAAAGTATAGCATATTGATTTCTCTGTGAGTAACTCTCCTTTCCCAGCTACCATTCTATTCGTTGTTTTTTATGTTTCCATATCCTTTATATGTTTCGTTTGCCAATGTCCCATATATTCTTATTTATTAAAAAAAGATTTGCAGAAAATGGAAAACAATCGTCGAATTGCTGTGTTGACAACAAACGGGTCCTTTTGATAGGGATAGAAATAAACTCTTGTCATCTGTTCTCTGGCAAATTTTCTCGCTTGATATCCAGCAAAGAAATTGCAGAGTACAATGTCGTCTTTTCCCCATTTCCATGTTGGATTCTTGGGCTTCTGCCAAAGTCTTCCGCCGCAGACATAGATAGTTGCATCTGCGTTTTTCGGACAATCATTACAACCACAGTCGATGATCTGTATTCCTTCGGGAGGATTTGTTGTTTCCCGAGGATCATAGTACATTACCCCGCGAAAAGATTCGTGATATATAAAGCCATCCTTCTGTACAGATATCATCTCCTGCTGAGCCATCTGTTCCAATACCCTCTGCTCTGAGCAATTTCGATAATATGCGTTTAACCCCGCCTGGTTTAAATAATTTACAAGAGCAATGGCGATATGGGTACATCCCACACCCCTGTCGCTGCCAACCACTGCAATTACTTTTTTGAGATGCTTTTTGTTCTTGTGTTTACGATTTTTCTTGATTCCTTTGTCTATAAGCTGCTGCTTTAAGCGAGAAATACTCTCTGTCCGCCGACACCGTCTTTTTCTTGTGGCTCTCCAAACAATTGGAAAATACCTGACGGCTTCTCTCGGTTCCATATAGGTCAGCATATGTGCTAAGACTTTTCCGACACCGTATACATCAGTTCTCTTATCCAATACTTCATTGGTCATCTGCTCCGGCGCCGCATATTTTTTTGTTCCAAATTTGTGGATATTTTTTCCCGAAATGGAAAGAAAGTTTGCAATTCCAAAATCGATTAATTTCACCCGTTCTCCACATACTATAATATGACTTGGTTTCATATCCAGATATAATATGGGATCAGGTTGGTGAGAATGTAAATACTGAATAATCTCACAGATTTGAATTGCAAATTGTAGGAACGTTTCTTGGGAAATATGTTGATGATAAAGCAAATAATGATCTAACGAATCTCCATAGACATACTCCTGTATCAAATACAAGGTTGTCTCGTCTTCTATTATCTCATATAAAATGGGGATGCCAGGATGTCTCATATCCTGTAGTAGATTTGCTTCAAGAAAAATGTCTGTAGATGTGTTCTGCTTCCTGATACATTTCACAACCAGCAGTTCATCTCTCTCTTGTGGCTTGACTAGCAGTACCCTGGTAGCTGTTGATTGATACAAAGTCTTCACCACGCGGTACCTGTCAGCAAAAATATATGACATTCATTTGCTCCTTCCTTGAACAGGAAAAGCATCTCTTGCATAATTTATAGCAAATCCATTGGATAAATGCAACAATTTTTTCCAAAAATGTCTTGTTTTCTTCTTTTTTAGACTTTTTACAAGTTTGATTTCTTTACTTTGCAATTTCCTTTGTTTATAATAATTATAGGTAGTCGTTTACCTAATTTTCTGAAAAGGATGTGATAACATGAAAATTGAAAAAGTAAATGATAACCAAATTCGCTGCACCCTTACCAGAGAAGATTTAGATAGCAGACATATCAAACTCAGTGAGTTAGCATATGGTACGGAAAAGGCAAAGTCTCTATTCCGGGAGTTGATGGAACAGGCATCTTACGAATTCGGTTTTGATGCAGAAGACATTCCTTTGATGATTGAAGCCGTACCCCTTACCACAGATTCTATTTTGTTGATTGTGACAAAAGTGGAATATCCGGAGGAGTTAGACACCCGGTTTTCCCGCTTTTCTGAAGATACAGATCCTGAAGATATGGAGGAGTATGAGGACATTATGTCACCTTCCACCTCCTCTGCCAATGACATCATTGAATTGTTTCACCGGGCCAAGGAAGCTGCCGCATCATTACAGCAGAAGGCAGACCCATCCGCCTCACCTTCAACAGGTGTTACCATTCCGGTTGATATTACCAAGATGTTCTCCTTCAAGAGCTTGGACGATTTGATTCGTCTGGCCCATGTATTGAATGGATTTTATCACGGGGAGAATGCCTTGTTCAAGAATCCTCGTGACAATGGATTTTATCTTGTGGTAAGCAAATCACAGCACACTCCTGAAGAGTTCAACAAGACCTGCAATATTCTCACAGAATATGGTTCCCAGGGGGATTTTACCGTAGGGCAACTCTCCTACTACAAGGAGCATTATCAAACCATTCTCGGTTCAGATGCTCTTTCCACTCTGGCGCAGTTATAATTTGGTAAAAAAAGTTCCTTCCGAACAACGGAAGGAACTTTTCTTTTGTACTAACCTCTGGTAGCTAAGAAATTGTTGATTTCTTCAACCAAATCGTCTGCATCAATGCCATGTACCATAGCAGCTTCCTCGATGGTCTCCATCTGTGATGATGGACATCCGAGACAATGCATTCCGATATTCAATAAGATTGGTGCCACTTCTGCATCAATCTGTAACAATTCACCAATCATAGTAGATTTACTTACTCTTGCCACTGATTCTTCCTCCTTGCTGGTTTGATGGTGATATTATAATTCTCTTTTTGTTCTTTTGCAATTCCTTTTCAGCAGTTTATTTTTCCTATTCGTCCATGTATCGAATTAAATACTTGTTTTTAAAAAATAGATGATATATTATGAGAGTACAGTAACGACTGTATAATATTATGATTGGAGGATTTCATTATGGCATACGTAATTTCTGATTCATGCGTTAGCTGCGGTACATGCGAGCCAGAGTGCCCAGTAGGTGCTATCTCTCAGGGAGACAGCCAGTTCGTTATCGACGAGGCTGCTTGTGTAGAGTGCGGTACATGCGCAGGTGTATGTCCTACAGGAGCTATCTCAGCAGAGTAATTCCACAAGGATACATATTTTGAACTGGAAAAGAACGCCTATGATGGCGTTCTTTTTTTTGTAAATACCTTTTTCTTTTGTTCCCTGCGCTTGCGGATTCCGCCGCGAATGGCCTCATCCAACTTCTTGTAATAATCCTCTTCCATCTGATAATGTTCCTGCATCAGATAGTTCATTTCTTTTAAAATCCGCTCCTCCACATGGGTGGTTAGAATATCGTTATTGTCCCTCATGGCCTGAGCAACAATCTCCGTCATTAATACACGAAATTGTTCCAGTTTGATCTTGGCATCCGGCTTGGGGGCAATCTCTCCCTCATCCTGCTGAGTAAGCTCTTGCCTGGGGACTTCTTCATCACTAAGTCCCAATTCTTTTCCTGTAGTAAGGGTCACAAATCCATCTATATCCCGAATACCGGCAGACTCCTTCTTCTCTCTCTCGGCAATCTGCTTCTCCTTCTTGAGATACATTCGAATCGCCTTCAACTGATAGCCCTGACTTCGAAGTTCTTTGATACGCATCAGTTCTTTGATATTATCATCCGTATAGTATCGATGCCCCATCTCATTTCTGGGGATATCCAGTTGTAATTCATCCTCCCAGTATCGCAGTACATGCTGTTCCAATGCCACCATACGGGCTGCATCAGAAATCATGTAACGAACTTTTTCCACAAGATCATTTCCTTCCTCTATGTATACTGCTCTCTTAAGTTCTGCTTGTCCTCATTAAAAGTATAGCCTCTCTTGAGAGTGGGAGCAAGGAAATCTAATCGTAAAATTCCGACAAAAACTTAGTCGAATCGCTGGCTGTGGTCCAGATTTCCGAACTTGGTGTACTCCGGCAGCCATGCAAGATTAATGGTTCCAATAGGGCCGTTTCTCTGTTTGGCAACAATGATCTCGGAAATATTTTTGAGGTCCGTATCCTTGTTGTAGTAATCATCTCGGTAGATAAACATAACCACGTCCGCATCCTGCTCTATAGCTCCCGACTCACGCAAGTCAGAGAGCATAGGACGATGGTCGGGTCTCTGTTCCACCGCACGACTCAACTGAGACAAGGCGATTACCGGTACATTCAACTCTCTGGCCAAAGCCTTCAAGGAACGGGAAATCTCTGAAATCTCCTGCTGTCTGGATTCCGAGCGACCGGAGCCGCTCATCAACTGCAAGTAGTCAATGATAATTAATTTCAAATCCTGGTCTAACTTGTACTTACGGCATTTGCTGCGAAGTTCAGAAATGCTGATACCCGGTGTGTCATCTATGATCAAATGAGAATTGCCGATGACACCGGCGCCCTCAATTAACTTTTCCCACTCTGATTCCTGCAGATTACCTGTACGAAGCTTCTGGGCATCCACCCTGGATTCCAAAGAAAATAGACGATTTACCAACTGCTCCTTTGACATTTCCAGAGAGAAAATTGCCGTGCAAAGATTCTCATGAAAAGCCACATACTGGGCCAGATTCAACACAAAGGCCGTCTTACCCATAGAAGGACGAGCCGCAATCAAAATCAAATCTGAGGGTTGCAGTCCCGCTGTCTGATAGTCCAAATCGATGAACCCGGTGGGAATTCCCGTCACGGAGCCTTTTTGCTTTGATGCCTGCTCAATTTTGTGTATGGCATTCATTACCACTTCCCGGATGGGTACATAGTCTGAGCTGCCACGATTCTGCACCAGGGCAAAAATATCATGCTCGGTCTTCTCCAATATCTTTGTCACCGATTCATTGCCGTTGTAGCAGTCGTTTTCAATATCCTGATTCACCCGGATAATCTGACGCAGCAAAGCCTTATCCTTTACAATATTGGCATAGGATTCCACATTGACTGTGACCGGAACAGAAAGAATCAGGTCTTTCAGATACTCCAGACTTGCCACCTCTGCAGGTACATCTTTCTCTTTTAATTTGTTCTGCAATGTGATGACATCCACCGGCTGTCCGCTGTTGTACAATTCCACAATTGCTTCAAACAGAATGCCGTATTGCTGATTATAAAAATCATCCTTTGTCAAAATCTCTGATGCGGCTACAATTGCATCCCGGTCGGTAATCATAGATGCTACCACCGATTGTTCCGATTCCAAACTATTGGGCATTGTTCGCTTAATAAGTGCCTCTTCCATAAAGTACTCCTAGTATTTTCGCTTTACTCTTCTGCCACGTGTACACGCATTGTGGCTGTCACCTTTGGATGAAGCTTTACCTTTACCTCATAAGTGCCAAGGGATCGGATTGGCTCCTCCATTTGAATTTTTTTCTTGTCAATGGTTTCCTTATACTGCGCTTTTACCGCAGCACAAATCTCCTTGGAGGACACGGAACCGAAGGTTCTTCCTCCCTCGCCGGTTTTAATCTTTGTCTCCACTACCCACTGAGAAATAGTCTCAGCCATGGCCTGCGCTGCTTCCAGATTCTCCTGAGCCACTTTGTCTGCGTGCCGGTGTTGTAATTTCAGGTCATTTAAATTCTTGTTGTTTGCCTCAACACCAAGTTTTTTGGGAAGAATCATATTTCTTGCATAACCTTCGCTCACATCTACAATATCACCCTTCTTTCCAAGGGATTTCACATCCTGTAATAAAATTACTTTCATAATTTAATCTCTCCTTCCTCAACCATGGTATCCAAAATCTCTTGTATACGGGCTTTCACCTCTTCCACAGAACTGTTTTCAATCTGGGCTCCTGCCACATTCAAATGTCCGCCGCCGCCCAAACGCTCCATTATCAGCTGTACGTCAATCTCATCAATGGATCGGGAACTGATATATATCTTGTTCTGGTATTCTGTAATAACAAAAGATGCCTTGATTCCTACGATGTTCAAAAGCTCATTGGCCGCCTTTGCTCCTACAACAGTAGGGCTCTCAATTTCTCCTGCCTCAAAGATGGAGATGGCAAACAACCCCCGATATACTTCCGCATTACGAACCACCTCCGCTCTAGCCTTATAAGCACTCATGTCCTCTCTGAGAAGCTTTCGCACACGGGTAACCTCAGCACCACATCGGCGAAGATATGCTGCAGCCTCAAAGGTTCGGACACCGGTCTTCGTCATAAAGTTGTTGGTATCAATGAGGATTCCTGCATAGACACTATCTGCTTCATTTGGTCGCAAATCCACCTTGTCTGAAAAATACTGCAAAACTTCCGCAATCATCTCACAGGTTGAGGAAGCATATGGCTCAATGTAGGACAAGAGCGGGCCCTGTACCTGCTCACTTCCATGTCGGTGATGATCAAAGACCACAACGGAATCACTCCGCTCCAACAATTCCGGACAGTCGGCATAGCTGGGCCGATTGGTATCCACCAATATCACCAGTGTTCTGGCATCTGCTGATTCCAACGCTCTTTCTGAATCAATAAACATCTCGGTGGAATACCCGTTTTCCTCAGAAAAAGATTCCACCAAAGGCTTCAGAGAAGTGGTCACCGTATTCAAGACAATTCTGGCATTCTTCCCCAACTCTCTGGCAGCACAGTAAAGACCGATGGCTGCCCCAAGAGAATCTACATCTGCGATGGAGTGTCCCATAATAATAATATCGTCTCTGGTCTCCATAATTTCCCGCAACGCCTGAGCCTTCATTCTGGCTTTCACTCGGGTGTTCTTCTCTATTTCCTTTCCCCGGATGCCATAGTAAGATACATCTTCTCCATCCTTGATGACCGCCTGAGAACCGCCTCGCCCAAGAGCCAAATCAATGGCCGTCCGGGCAAATTCCGCATTCTGGGCATAGCTCTCACCGTTGGCACCAAAGCCCATACTCAGGGTAATCTCTAATTCATTTCCCGCCTTGGTAGATTTGATTTCCTCCAGAATGGAAAACTTGTCCTTCTCTAATTCCTTAAGATTCTGTTGCTGTATCACCACAAAGAATTTATCTCGATCCAGCTTTCGTACGATAGCATTTACATGTTGGAAATACTTGTTAATCTTGCGGTCAATAATAGCTGTCAGAAGAGACTTCTTAACCTCCTCAATAGAGTCAAAGACCTCTTCATAATTGTCAATATACACAAGTCCTGCAACCAGTTTCTGGTTCTCGTTTTCTTCTTTGTAATATTCCAATTCCGTGTCATCAAACAAAAACAGTGCAACCAGTGTGTTCATCTCGTCTGTCATCATCACAATCTGGTTCTCATCCCTACTGTAATCCTGACCAAATTTCATACGACACATCCCTGCGGTATAAATTCTGTCATTGTATGACACCCGAATATGGAACACATCATCCTCAGCCCGCTGAATCACCTCTCTGGTAATCTCGTTAAAGATGGATGTGATAGATTTCCTATAGTGACGCTCCTTACCTGTTATCTTGGAGAATTCCTTGTTCATCCAGATAATCTTACCGCCTTCGTCCATCAGAGCATAGGGAATCAACATATCATCCAAAAGTCTCTTCTGCACCATCCCATAGTGGGCTGCAAATTCCAGAATCTCTTCGTTAATCTTTGCACTGCAGTAACGATATCCCTCAAAGACCACTAAAAAATACACTGCGATAGCTACGGAAGTGACGATTCCATACTTCACATTGTAGAAGTACATCACTGCATTTCCTATAACAAAGAAACTGATCATATAAATCGGTGCCTGTAGATATCTCTTTAATTTACCGGCGTATTTTACTTCTTCCATCTCTCTCTCCCTTAGCACGATTGGTGTACCATCCCTGTACACCCTTTCCGAATGTAAAATCGTGCTAGACTATTATATCACTTAAAATTCTTCTTGGGAATACATCTCTTTTCCTGTGTCATTACGCAAAAATACCTCTGGGTACATAACCCCAGAGGTATTTCTGGATATAAATAGGAAGATAAATAAGAAAAAGACTAGTTTGTAATAACCTGCTCTGATTCTTTATCAAAGAAGTGTGCACGCTCCATATCAAGTGCAAACTTAACGGTATCTCCTGCCTGAGCATTTGTTCTAGGATCAACTCTTGCAGTAACCTGTGTTCCTGCATAATCGAAGTACAAGAATACTTCTGCACCCAAAAGCTCATATACACGAATCTTAGACTCGATAACGGTATTTGGTGAAGCCTCAATAAACATCTGTGAGTCATGAATATCCTCAGGACGGACACCAAGTACAACGGTCTTTCCATTGTATCCGCCATCAATCAATGCCTTTGCCTTTGCAGGAGGAACTACCAGATTAGCATCTCCGACTTTAGCTGTAACAGTATCTCCTGAAACGGAAATCTCTGCATCCATAAAGTTCATCTGAGGAGAACCGATAAATCCTGCAACGAAAAGATTCTGTGGCTTGTTGTACAGGTTGTGTGGTGTATCAATCTGCTGTACCACACCATCCTTCATAACAACGATTCTGGTACCAAGTGTCATAGCCTCTGTCTGGTCGTGTGTTACGTAGATGATAGTAGCTCCTAAGTTCTCATGAAGCTTAGAAATCTCAATTCTCATCTGAACACGAAGCTTTGCGTCCAAGTTGGAAAGAGGCTCATCCATAAGGAATACCTTAGGATTACGAACGATAGCACGACCCATAGCAACACGCTGGCGCTGTCCACCGGACAAAGCCTTAGGCTTACGATCTAACAACTTCTCCAAATCAAGAATCTGTGCTGCCTCGCGCACCTTCTTGTCAATCTCATCCTTTGGAAGCTTGCGAAGCTTCAACCCGAATGCCATGTTATCATATACTGTCATATGTGGATACAACGCATAGTTCTGGAATACCATAGCGATATCACGATCCTTTGGCTCAACGTCGTTCATGCGCTTGCCATCGATAATCAAATCACCGCTTGAGATGTCTTCCAAGCCGGCAACCATACGAAGTGTTGTAGACTTACCACAACCTGAAGGACCTACGAAGATGATAAACTCCTTGTCCTCAATCTCCAAATTGAAGTCCTTTACTGCATGGAATCCATTTGGATAAATCTTGTTAATGTCTTTCATTGAAATACTTGCCATAATTCATTTCCTCTCTTATATAAAATCTTTATTTATTTAACAATAAACTCATCAATATCAGCCAAAATCGCATCCACGTCTGTGTCTTTCTGGATGTTCAACTTAAGATTCTGTGACAAATCCAAACTGAAAATGCCCATGATAGACTTTGCATCAATGACATAGCGATCGCATACCAAATCAAAATCATTGTCGTATACTGTAATCACATTGACAAATTTCTTTACTTTCTCAATAGAGTTGATGTTAATGGTAACTGAAGTCATAATGAATTCTCCTTTCTGATGACCGGGAACACAATGTCCCATCTGATAGTTCCATTATAGAAAGTTGTCTTCTCTGCCACAATGTCAAAGTAACCAAAGAATTTTTTATTTCTTCGTCACATTAACCCATTTTTCCAATCCTGCGCCTTGAATATCCCTTTTTTGTTCTTTATAATAGTAGGAAATACAGGGTTTTGGAGAATACTATGGATACAAATCAGCAAATTTCAGATCTTTTAGAACAATTACAGGCACAGACCGGCATATGCTTTTCCATTGAGGAGACCGACGTGGATGATGACACCGCAATCTCTGTTCTCAAGAACATGTTGCACGCCCAGTACGGCAGCACTTCCAAGGAGGGATTCTGGCGTAGTTTACTGTTGGGTGTTCTGACCCAAGAAGAAATCTTACAGGGCAGTCACCGTTTTCACATTGACAAGGATTCTCTGTATTTCCCCCTCTTCATAGAAGCAAAGCAGCCCTTCTCTGCCATGGAACAGTCCGTCTTTTCCCAGTTGTTCTTGTCCGGCGCTGATTTTCTTGTTCCCATAGATGATTGCCATATAGTAATTCTTCGCCAGTTAAAGCATACCCTATCTTCGGAAGATATGCTTCAGATGGTGCAGAATCTGCAAAGCACTATGGAGGCCGAGGCTATGATTTCCATTAACATTGCCTATGACCACCCCTGCACTTCTCTGGGTGAGTTGCCCGGCAATTTTCTCAACATCTCCACCGCTATGGAGATTGGAACTACCTTCTATCCCACGCAGCACATTTTCTGGGCCCATGATCTGGGCATGGGCAAGTTGATTTATCACTTGCCAAAAGAAGTCTGTGAGGAATATATAAAAGACCACTTTCAAGGAATCCGAGTGGACGATATGGACGAAGAAACCATCCACACCATTCACATCTTCCTGGAAAGTGGCCTTAATATTGCGGAGTGTGCCAGAAATCTCTTTCTTCATCGCAACACTCTCATCTATCGCCTTGACAAAATCCAAAAACTTACAGGACTTGACATTCGCAAGTTCGACGATGCCATGACCTGTAAAGTGGCTATGATGATGTCTAACTATCTGCTACAAAGTGACTAGGCAGTGCGTCCGGCACCCTGTCCGATGTCTACTACATAGAATTCTGCATCAATGCCTGTTTTCTCCTTGTAGCCCTCGCCTACTTCTTTCATAAAGCGATCTACGGCATCGTTCTTGACAATGCTGACGGTACAGCCTCCGAATCCGCCTCCGGTGATTCTGGATCCAATGACACCGTCAACCTTCCATGCCAAATCCACAAGCACATCAATCTCTTCGCAGGATACTTTGTAGTCATCTCGGAGAGAGATATGAGACTGATTCATCAACTCGCCAAAAGTCTCCACATCATTTTTCTCCAAAGCGGCAACCGCTTTTATCGTACGCTGATTCTCTGCCACAGCGTGCTTTGCGCGTTTTTTGCATTCCGGATCGGTAATCACATCCTGATACTTCTGGAAGGTTGCTTCATCCAAATCTCCCAAAGACTTAATATCCACCACCTGTTGCAACTGAGACAATGCTGTTGCACACTCTTCCCGGCGCTTATTGTACTGTCCATCTACTAAGCTGTGCTTTACCTTACTGTTTGTGATAACGATTTTGGCATCCGGCAACACAATCTTGGCATATTCGTAAGACAAATCGTTGCAATCTAAGAAGATGGCGCAGTTCTCTTTGCCCATGGCAACGGCAAACTGATCCATAATACCGCAGTTACAGCCATTAAAATTGTTCTCTGAAAACTGTCCAATCAGTGCCAAATCAATCATGGACAAGTTATCAAATCCATATAAATCCTTTAAGATGACCCCGGTAAGTACCTCCAGAGATGCTGAAGATGAAAGTCCGGAACCGTTTGGAATATTGCCCCAAATTGCCATGTCAAAGCCCTTGTCCAGAAGGTTACCCTTCTCTGCAAAAGCCCAGACAACACCCAGGGGATAATTGGCCCAGCCGTAACTCTTCTGATAACGTAAATCCTCAAGACTTACCTCTACCGGTGCAATATTCTCAATATTTGCTGAGTAAAAACGGATTTTATTATCTTCTCTTTTTCTGGCAATGCCGTATGTACCGATGGTAAGTGCACAAGGGAACACATGACCCCCGTTATAATCTGTATGTTCACCGATAAGATTTACACGACCGGGTGCGAAATACTCTCGAATCTCTCCTCCGTCGCCATAAATCTCCGTGAATTTCTTTCTAAGTTCTTTTTGGTCCATAGTGATACTCCTTTAAATATATACTTTATCAGGGGAAATGCAATGCATTACGGAAAGCATTTCTTCCCCCGGTTCAAACAAAATCTTAATCTCTGTCCCTGTCTTATCATCCCGTACAATCATGGTGTAATATGGCACCCCCTCTTCGTGGGATGTACAGTCATATGTCTTCATTCTGCGTCCGATGTATGGCTTTACCGGATCTGTCTTAGACTTTGCCACCACCACAACATCCTTCATATCACAGACTACCAAATCTTTTCTCTTGTTCTTTCTGAGGATTCTGGTTATCTCAATGAGTCCGTTGGTATAGGTGTAGTCAAAATCCATCTTTGCGTTCTGAGACACAAAGTAAGTAATAATAATCATAGCCACAAGGGGTATTCCAAAAATGGCATAATTCACAAATACAAACTGAAATGCCACAATCACCGTAGCCACAATCAGCAAAATATTTAACACCTTGGTTACACTTGGTACATAGCGATGTACGGATTGTTCAACATACATATCTTGATACACTTAGCTGTCGCCTCCTATTGTTCCATATCGTACTGTAAATTTTCCTGAGCGGTTTGTAGCGCCTTTTGGACGCTTATATTCTTCTTTGAAGTGTCATACACTACTTTGCTTACATACTCCCGGCACTTATAGTGGTATTGGTTCTGTTCTACCACCGGGACATGGGAACTCATATCCACAATAATAGCGTATATGGGTATATTGTTAAAATAGGGAACACCTCTCTTATACACATCCGACTTCCCTGCGGAAATGCAGGTGGTGATGACACCTCCATCTATCAGAGCATTGTCATACGTCTCACTGCTTCCCCCAAAGGTGTAGGCCAGAAAATCCTTAGCCAGTTGGATATTCTCACAGTTGGCTGTGATATAGAGGGAGGAACCTCCGTTGGAGGCATATCCCTCCTCACCCTTTATGGTGGGTAGTGAGGTAATGGCCCATTTGCCGCTGTTTTCTTCCACCTGTTGGATGGTTGGAAGTATCCAGTTGCCGTTAATTACACCGGCTACCATATCTTCACCAATGGTCTCTTCCGTGTATTCCTTCCAATTCTCGGCCAGATAGAGAACCTTATGAGATAACATCTCATCAATGATATTTATAACTTCCACCATAGTCTCATTATCTGACAGGTAGGCCTCTCCCCTTTGGAACTGTGATTTGCCTTCCGCCTGAAGCATAATACTCGGCAAGTCATTCAGTTCGCCATCCGCCGATAGCAAGTACTTCCCTGTCTTGTTATAAATATCTTCTCCAATCTCTATAAACCGCTGCCAGGTAACCCCGGTCAAGTCGGATATACTGTAGCCACACTGCTCTAGGATATCCACACGATAGGCTGCCACCACTGTGCCGTTATCCACAGGAACCCCATAATGAATGCCATCAATGGTGGAATAGCAGATTTTTTCCTCGCCAAAATCTGACCAGTCAATTCCTGCATCCTCCAAATCGATCCATGCATCGGGATAGTCCTCTATGTAACGCTGTATGTAGTGATCCTGGAACAAGACAATGTCCGGCAATGTAGAATAATTACCACAAGAACCGGCGATAGTCACCACATCCTCCACATCAGAAGATTGTAGATAGGTTTCGATTTCCAGTGAAAACTCCTGATCCACATGTTCTCTGTAATCAGCCTCTGCCGCCTTCATCGCCGGCTCATTAAAGTTCTTATCCCAGACATATACTGTCAGCTTGTGGGACATCTCCTGTTGCTTTTCTTCTTTTTCCGCACATCCGGAAAAGAGAGAGGCTAAAAGTGCCCCGCACAGCAAAAGAGCGCCCACTCTTTTTTGTCTGAATCCCATAACACCTTCCCCTTGATATCTTCCACAAAATTATCATCTACATTATATCAAAGGGAAAGCAACTAGTTCAACCCGATAATTTTGTTTGTAAAAATGCTCCCACAACTCAATGCGGGAGCATTTCATATTTAAATTCCTCGGAAGCTAAATGATAATGTCAGTTCCTTACTATTGTCAATCAGATACTCCGGATGTGTCTGTGCTCCCCAAGTATCATCTCCGGCAACTCCCATCTGCTCCAACCCCACACGAATAAATGTATAGTGAACAGGCGGTAACTCTGTAGGATGCGTTGCATTATCAATTTCGTGAGGTGAATAAGGCAAAACAGATAGACTCAGTTTATCTCCTGAGACAAGCAATCCTCTTCCCTTTTCATCTGTAATCTTAGCATATCGGACATCTACCTTGTTGCCACATTCCTGCGGTACCAGATATTTAGCCATGTTGTCCGCAACCTTATTATGGAATACACCTACTTTTGCATGACATTTGTCCACATAAGTCTCCTCCGGGCCTTTGCCATACCATGTAAGATTCTCATAGTCGGCATCCATTGTCATAAGCAGGCTGAATTCCGGAAGTTCTCCCACTTCAGCAGATGGATCCATAGTCATGGTAACCTTAATCTCTCCATCGCCATATACCTGATAGCTTACCCTACAATCCATCACCGGTTTGGTTGGCAAGTGGTATACATAGCTTACTGTGACAGTATCCTCTGACTCTTCTATCTCATAGAAAGAAATCTTCCTGCCGTTTTCATACTTGTATGAGTTATACATGCTGGCAAGCTTCCACTGGCCTGAGCGGAACGGCAAAAGATTGGCCACGTCGTTATCTGTCATAGGTCTCCAGAAATTCGGCTTTGGAATGGACTTAAACAACTCTACTCCCGCATATTTGTAGGATACCAAACCACCATGGATTCCTGAGAAGAGGACCTCAAAGTTTTCTCCCTTGATGCCCACGTTGCACCATGCCTTGGTAACCCTCATAGGCTTCTTTGCAGGTTTTGTCTGCTCCATTTCACCCAGTACAGCCTGGCCGTATGCCACCTCGTGTCCCTTCTTTGCCCAGAGAGTATCCTCCTTCAAGACAAAGGATAAGGTGAGAACATACTCTCCCTTTCCGGGAACATCTACTGACAAGTCCACCTTCTTCTTGGACAGCGGCTCCACATTAATAGATTCCACTTGGCGGGAGAGTAATACCCCCTCCTTCTCCAAGGTAATTACCGCGTCAAAACTGTTTGTATTGGTAAACAAATTCTTGTTGTAGATATTGGCTGTGGTGCCATCAAATGTCACACTGATATTCTGGTAGTTAAACTTAACTTCCTGCATCTTTGGAGAAGGATCTCTGTCCTTACCATAGCAAATACCATTACCGCTAAAGTTATAATCACAAGGACGCTCTCCGAAATCTCCTCCATAACCTTGGAATTCTACGCCATATCTGTCATATGTGGTCAGGGACTGATCAATGTAATCCCAAATAAATCCACCCTGGAACAATGGCTCCTCTTCGGTTAGATCCATGTATTTGTGCATAGCGCCACAGGAGTTACCCATAGCATGTGTGTATTCACATAAAATGTAGGGCTTATCTCTGTGTTTCTTCAGATATTCTCCTACCTCTGCTGCCGGGGTGTACATGGTACTTACCATGTCTGTGGTCTCGGGATATCGCTTATCCCACGCAACACCCTCGTAATGTACGAATCTGGTTGCATCCCATGAATGGAAGGATTTACTCATCTCCAAAATGTCCTTGCCGCCGTAGGATTCATTGCCACAAGACCAGATCAAAATGCTGGCATGATTCTTATCCCTCTCATACATACTATGAGCTCTGTCGATAATCAGCTCCAGATACTCCGGCCGATCTCCCGGTACTGCCGATTCCAAGGGCTCCAAATCGCGGATGATAGCATCCCATGTACCGTGAGTCTCCAGGTTTGTCTCATCAATTACATACAATCCATAAATATCACATAGACGATACAAGGCTGTTCGATTAGGATAGTGACTGGTTCGCACAGCATTGATATTGTTCTGCTTCATTGTGATAATATCCTTCAAGGTCAGTTCATCACTAACACATCGTCCGCTCTCCGCACAGAACTCATGACGATTCACACCCTTAAACACAATACGCTTACCATTGATGTGCATCATGCGGTTGATCATCTCAAATACTCGAAATCCAACCTTTTCCACAACAATTTCCTGGAAATCCCCAGCCTCATCCAACACATTAATCTGTAAGTCGTAGAGATTGGGTTGCTCTGCACTCCAAAGTTTTGGCGCCTTCACCGGAAATGATATATGATTCATGCCTTGCGTCAATCCGGCCTCCATGGTCATCTCCACATCATCATCTGACAGACAAATCTGTGCTTTTCCTGCACCGGTCATATCCAAGTCAATCTGTAAAACGCCATCCTCATAGCGCTCATCTAACTCTGTAATCAGCTTCATGTCTCTCACATGAACCTGGGGGATGGTATACAGGTACACATCCCTAAAAATTCCTGAAAATCGGAAGAAATCCTGGTCCTCACACCAACTGCCGGCCGTCCACTTGTATACCTGGACTGCCATCTTATTCTCTCCGTCTCTGACAAACGGTGTCAAGTCAAATTCAGATGGTGTAAAACTGTCCTCGCTATAGCCAACAAACTGGCCATTTAGCCAAAGTGCCATTCCACTTTCCACTCCCTGGAAGGAGATGTAAACAGGTCCACCTTTCATCTCCTCAGGAATCGTAAAGTACTTTACATAGGATGCCACCGGATTGAATTCTACAGGAATTTCTCCCGGAGAAACCGGTTCCTTTCCGTCCCATGGATACTGAGTGTTGGCATATTGGGGAATGTCGTACCCCTCCATCTGAATGTGTGCTGGCACTCTTATATCATCCCAGTCTCTGCAATCAAAGTCGTCTTCAAAGAAACCTTCAATTGCAGACGAGATGTTTTTCGCATAGGAAAATTTCCAAGTACCATTTAACAACACCTTGAAATCAGAAAAACCTGTTGCGATCTTTTCTTCACTGCGATAAAACTCATGGTCTGAATGAGCAGCCATACGGTTTATCTTGAAAATTTCAGGATCCTTTACAATGCTATATTGAAATTTTTCCATCTTATTATCCTTTTATAAAATCATTATTTTACTGAACCGGTAATACCTTCAGCGAACTGCTTCTGCAGAACGAAGAAAATAATCATAGTTGGCAATGAGCAGAACAAAACGCCCATCATCAACACACCGTAATCTGTGGTATAACCACCTGCAATCTTGGCAATCAACATCGGCATGGTCTGTGCTCTGGTATCTGCCATAACTACCTTTGGCCACAAATATGCATTCCATGCATTCATGAAAGTAATAACCGCTGCTGCCGCATAGGTTGACTTCATAACCGGCATATACATCCGGAAGAAAATCTGAAACTCTGACAATCCGTCCAATCTGGCCGCTTCCATAATATCAACAGGGAAGTTTCTGGAATTCTGACGGAACATCATAATCAAAAACGGAGTTGAAATGCTGGGTAAGATAAATGCCCAAACCGTATTCAACAATCCTGCAGCAGAAACCATCTTAAACAATGGAATCATGGTTGCAACCTGCGGAATCATCATAGCCAGAAGCAGGATAGAAAACACTTTATCCTTTGCCTTGTCATGATACAACTCAAATCCATATCCCGCCAAAGAGCAAATCAAAAGGGCTACCACTGTCTGCACGATAGAATACAGGAAAGAGTTTCCCAAAGCCCCCCACAAATCATTCTGTGTGGCTAACTTCTGGAAGTTTTCCAATGCATATGCTCCAAATGTGATCTTTCCTCTGGCAATATCCACGGAACGGTTGGTTGCCGCCGCAATCATCCAATACAATGGAAAGACGGAAATAAAGGACACAATAATCAAGAAAATATAGGTTGGTATTAATCTTCGCTGTATAGCGGAACTATTCTTTTTATTAGTCACGATTATCACCTACTTTCATACTGATTGCTGATAGAATTGCTACCAGAACAAAGATGAAGAATGACATTGCTGATGCGTAGCCAAACTTACCTACACCAAGTCCAAATGCATTGTTGTAAATGTAGTGAGACATGGTGATGGTTGAGAATGCAGGGCCACCCATAGTCAAGTTCATAGATTCATCAAACAACTGCAAAGTACCGTTGATAGACATGATAACGGTCATAACGATGGTTGGCATCAAAAGCGGAACGGTAATCTTCCAGAATGTCTTCCAGCCGTTAGCGCCGTCAATCTTAGCAGCCTCATACACAGAATATTCGATATTCTGCAGACCTGCCAAATAGAATACCATGTTGTATCCGGTCCAACGCCAAATCAAAGCGATAATAATGACTGCTCTAGCACTTCCTGTATTACCCAGGAAATTGTAGTTATTCTCCAAAATGCCCAAATTAACAAAAATCTCGTTAATCAATCCGTCCAAGGCAAACAGAGATTTAAAAATCAAAGCATAAGATACAAGAGATGTTGCACATGGCAAGAATACCATTGTTCTGAACAATCCCCTGAATTTTAAGTCTCTGTTGTTCAAAAGCTGTGCCAACAGAATTGCCAATACCAGCATAATTGGCACTTCAATAGCCAGATATAAGAATGTATTTCCCACGGAACGAAGGAATGTACGGTCCGCAAACATTCTCATGTAATTGTAATAGATTGGATCCGCCACCTTCGTGTTTACGCCCGTTCCGGTGGTGAAAGATGTGATAAAGGCTTGAACCATCGGATAGAAGCTGAACACTGCGATCATGATGCTGGCAGGTGCCAGGAAAATCCAACCTGAGCGCTGTTGCTTCGCCTGAATGTTCATCCCTTTCTTTGTCTTACTCAATGCCCTTTCCCCCTTTTCTATATCTTTTGAGAGAAAACGGGGAGTCGGAACATCCGATTCCCCGTCTAACAATTCATTATTTTTGAAGATTAATCTTCCATTGCAAACTCAAGGTCTGCCTGAGCCTGTGCCAATGCCTCGTCTACAGACTGGCCATTGTGAATATTTGTGATTGCAGCTGCAACCTTCTCACGAGCTGTGTAGTGGAAATCACTCTGCTCTACAACCTTAACATGAGAGCCCATCTCTACGATCTTAGCGTAGATAGCCTGACCGTTGAAGTACTCAACACCTTCCTGATATACATCAGACTTACCAGCTGAGATACATGTTGTGATAACACCACCATCACGAAGAGCTGCATCGTATGTATCGACAGCACCATCTCCACCACCGAAGGTGTAAGCTAAGAACTTCTTAGCAAGGTCTGCCTTCTTGCTGTTAGCTGTGATGTAAAGAGAAGAACCACCGTTTGAAGCATATCCCTCTTCACCACTCAAAGTAGGCATTGATGTGATCTCCCACTTACCGGAGTTCTCTTCTACCTGCTTGATGGTAGGAATAATCCAGTTACCATTCATAACACCTGCAACAGCATCCTTCTGGATGTCGTTGGTGTATCCGCTCCAGTCGTTGTTCAAGAGCAATACGTTCTTCTGCTGCATCTCTTCGATAACTTCAATGATCTGCTTCATTGTATCGTTGTCAGCAATGTTAGCCTTGCCATCCTTGAACTGAGAAACACCTTCTGCCTGAAGCATCATGTATGGAAGGTCGTTACCGTCACCATCCATAGAAAGTAAGTACTTTCCTGTCTCGTTGTAAACTTTCTCACCAATCTCGATGAACTTATCCCATGTGATGCCTGTTACATCATCCATTGTGTATCCACACTGCTCAAGGATATCTGTTCTGTAAGCGAAGATAACTGTTCCGTTATCTACAGGGAAACCATAATGCTTACCATCGATAGTAGAGAAGGATAACTTCTCCTCACCGAAATCAGACCAATCAACGTCTGCGTCAGAAGCATCCTGCCAAGCATCCGGATAGTTTGTTACATACTGCTGGAAGTAGTGATCCTGGAACAGTACGATATCAGGCAAGTTCTCATAGTTACCTGACTGAGCTGCTGTTGTAACAGCATTCTCAATTGCTTTAGAATCCGGCTGCTCAATAAGCTCTAACTTAAAGTCAGGATTCTCTTTCTGGAATGCCTTCTCTGCTGCCTTAAGTGCAGGAATGTTGAAGTTAGCATCCCAAGCTGCTGCTGTCAATGTGTTCTCATCATCTGAGACATACATTGCATTTGCTCCACTTTCATCTGTTGCGTCTGTTGCTGCATCATCCTTAGCAGCTTCTTTCTTTCCGCATCCAGCGAATGCGGACATTGTTAGTACCCCAACTAACAACAAGGAAACGATTTTCTTTTTCATTTTGTCCTCCTCACATATTTCTTTTGGTATCAGTTCATGTAAAACATGAAGCGTCAACCTGATTGATATAAATAATTATACATAGCAAAATGATTATTTGTGATTAAAAACAGCCAAATTCTTTGCAAAAACAATCAATCTAAAACTGTTATTGCCAAATCCGTTTCCATGTTTGAGCAGGTTGTGAAAAATTTAATTTCCTAATTTTGGCACATTGCACAAAATCATTTTTTACAAAAAAAGGAGGCTTACGCCTCCCAACCTTTCATTGCACTAATCTGATAATTCTTCAGAATCCCCTCCTGGGTCTTCTCCTTTGACTTCCATTGGTAAGGACTGAGTCCTGTAAGCCTCTTGAAGTTTCTGTTGAATGTGGACTGGGTCTGAAATCCTACCCGGTATCCAATTTCTTCCATTGAAATGTCTTCCTTTTCTATCATAAGGCATGCCTTATCAACCCGAACCAGATTCACATAGTCAAGAGGCTTCATATTCATGGCATCCTCAAAAACACGGCGAAAATGACTCTCACTCAACCCACTGGCCTGAGCAATATCTTCCACTCGCAATTGTTCCATATAATGATCGCCAACATAATCCAATGACTTCTTTATGTATTCGTTTACTCTCTTGGTATGACGAGATTTGTCTCGCTCATCCGCCAAGCGAAGGATCTCCACCACCAATGCATATAAATATCCTTTGATACTCTCCTCATAGTACATAGACTGTTCCCTGCACTCCCGGATAATATCTAAAACCAATCGAGACATGATGGAATGATTCTGTTCGGATTTTAAGGTGCCTCGCTTATTTACAATATTAAGCACGGAACTTCTATGCATAGCGTCCAGTCGCATTTCATTGTTGACAAAACTATCGATGTCAATAAAGAGAAACTCCCACTTGCATATATGACCCGGCTTACTGTTGGTGGTATGAGGAATGTTTGCAGGAATAATGGAAAACATATTCCCTGTATATTCATACACCCTGTCCTCAATGATCAGATTCCCGTCACCGTGATAACAGTATCCTATCTCAAGGAAATTGTGAAAATGAAGCAAATCGTCCGGGTACTCCACCCCATACTCCTGCTCCCAACCCGGTCCCAAAAGGGGGAGCACATAACTGCCGGTGGGCATTTCATAATACCGGTACTCCATTTTCTTTTTCTTTTTTACCATATAGAATTCTCCTCTTCCTTATCTCTTCTGGCACTGGTCATTCGCTCATAGGCAATATGGATGTCGCTTTCCCTCACCGCCTTTTCTATGGCTTCCTCCTCTGCCTCATCTGCCTGCTTTTGCATTTCTTCCTCTGCCTCGTCAAACTGCTCCACCACAAGATCCCACTCTTTTTGGGTATAGGACTCTCCCCCAATCATAATGGAATCCGACTCCTCTATCTCTCCTTTGATTTCCTGAATCTTCTTATATTCCATGAGAGCACGCATGATCAAATATTGGTCCTTGGGATTGAACATACCGATAGCTTCCGATAATTCCTCCAGATTGTCCTTATTTACAATGAGATTTCCTCCCCCGGACAGAGGAATATTAAGGCATTTATTCTTATCGGATGTATCCCCTAATCGCAATTGGTTCTTTTCCCGATCACAGATAAAGGTGGTTCCGTTATAAGAAATTATACCATCTACTGCCAAGTCTTCATAGGGGCCTCTTTGGGCATTCATCTCCCGTCCCGGTGGCTGAATCAGCTCTGAAAAGCTGTCATCGTTTTTTCTGGCTTTCTTAATCACGTTTTCCACATATTGTGTTGACTGAACACTACTGATTCCACTATCCATATACAACCTCCACCACAAAAAGCACCACATCCCCACCTCTTAGACTTTCCGTCCGTGGAAACATGATGCTTTGTCCCTTCTTTTCTTTGTACCTTATATATCGGATTTCTGTGGGATTTCTTAACCTTATGTCTATTCTTAGAAAAAAAGAACACCTTCCACATTGGGAAAGTGTTCTGAAAAATCATTTGTCTTGCAAATCTTATTCACAAACATATGGCATAAGTGCCACGTGACGAGCTCTCTTGATTGCAGATGTCAAAGCTCTCTGATGCTTTGCACAGTTACCTGTGATACGACGAGGAAGAATCTTTCCTCTCTCAGAGATATATCTCTTTAACTTTGCTGTATCCTTATAATCAATCACGTTGTCCTTACCGCAGAATACACAGACTTTCTTTCTTCTGTGCATAGGTCTTCTTCTTGAACCATCTGCTCTGTCTGTCTTATTGTAAGCCATGACGCTACCTCCTATAAATACTAGTTAAACGGCAATTCCTCTTCCACACCGTCAGGAATGTTCATAAAGCCATCTCCTGCGCTGGCGTTAGGTGCGGGCATCTCAGGTACAAATCCCGCATTGTTGGCCTGAGCATTCTTGCTCTCAGCAAACTCAATGGAATTGGCAATAATCTGATCCTGATATACCATGTTGCCATCTTTGTTGGTGTAATTATTGTTTCTAATTTCACCTTCCAATAAAATCTTAGTTCCTTTTCTGAGATACTTCTCAGCAAATTCCCCCTGCTTTCCAAGAGCTGTAATTCGGAAGAAATCTGCATCAGGCTCTCCCTCTCTCTTGAATCTTCTGTCTACAGCAATTCTAAAATTAGCAACTGCTGTGTTATTTGCTCCACCATATCTCACTTCCGGGTCAGCTACAAGACGACCCATCATAATCAGCTTATTCATACCTTCTCCTTGTCTACTATCTATGCCTCGTCTTTTCTAACGCATAAGAAACGGAGAACATTTTCCATGATGCGAACATTCTCTTCGATCTGAGCAGGTGCATCAGCTTCAGCTTCGAACTGGATAAAGTAGTAGAAGCCTTCGTCCATCTTCTGGATTTCGTAAGCTAACTTCTTCTTACCCCACTCCTCAACTTCGCTAACAGTTCCGCCGAAACGGGTAATGTAGCCCTTTGCCTTCTCAACGACTGCTGCTCTCGCATCATCCTCAATCTTTGCATTAACAACGAGTGCTAATTCATACTTGTTCATGCGAATTTACCTCCTTTTGGTCTATTGGCCTCACCCTTAAAATTGGGCAAAGCAAGGATATTTTATATATCACGAGTTACAATGATAGCACGCATCTTTTTATTTTTCAAGACTTTTTGTCACTTCTTTTATATTTTTTTCCAGCTTCTTTCTGGGAAGCATCACCAGATGACCACAGCCCATACATTTGATTTTGAAATCAGCCCCTACACGAAGAACCTCCCATTGGTTACTGCCACAGGGGTGTTCCTTTTTCATGGTGACAATATCGCTAATTTGAATATCCATCCTTCCCTCCTTGGCCTCTTTCTGCCCTTTATTGTATTCCATTTTTTCCCCGGAGGCAATTTATTTCACGAAAAACACCCGGCCAATATATGCACCGGGCGTCTTTTCATTGCGGGAATAGGATTTGAACCTATGACCTCTGGGTTATGAGCCCAGCGAGCTGCCAAACTGCTCCATCCCGCGATATATAATATGAAGTTATAGACATTTTGCCAAAACCACGCTGGCGATTAAACCCGCCACTGTGGCCACCAGAGAGCCGGCCAGAGTCCATCTGGTTTTATTGACTTTCACACTCATAAAGTACACAGACATCGTGTAGAAAATCGTCTCCGTACAACATCCCATCAGAGACACCATCTTGCCGTAAAGACTGTCGGGGCCGTATTCTTTAAATATATCCAAAACCAGACCCGTGGCGGCCGATGAGGAAAACATTTTCACAATAGCCACCGGTATCAGCGTTGAGGGGAAGATATCCTCCGGTATGACTTTTCCCAAAAGCTGTGCCATATCCGTAAGAAATCCCGAGGCTCGCAACACTCCCACACCACACATCAATCCCACCAGGGTGGGCAAAATGGAGATTACCGTCTGAAATCCATCCTTAGCACCCTCAAGAAAATCCTCATATACCTTACAGTGGTTCATCAGCCCATGAGCAAGAATCACAAACACAAGAATAGGAATGATGGCATCGGAGATATATAAAAGAACCCTCAAGGTTTTCGTCCTCCTATTCTCATGGCAATAAGGCAAAAAATCACAGCAGCCATGGTGCTCACCAGTGTGGCAAGTATCCCCGGTCCCACAATCATAGATGGATTTGCGGAGCCGTACTGACTGCGGTAGGCTATCATATTAATAGGAATCAATTGCAAAGAAGAGATATTTATAATAAGAAAGGTACACATTTCCTTACTGGCCACTCCCGTTGGCTCGGGATTGCACTTCTGCAATTCCTTCATCGCCTTTAATCCTGCCGGAGTTGCGGCCCAGCCCAAACCAAAGATGTTGGCAATTACATTGGTGGCAATGTATTCCTTCGCCTTTGTCTCTTTCTCGATAGCCGGAAATAAAATATGTAACACCGGATTCAGCTTTTTGGCTAAGCCGCGGAGCAAACCGCTTTTTTCTGCGATTTTCATCATACCGACCCAGAAGCACATAGCTCCCATCAGGGTGATACACAATGAGATAGCCTCCTTGGATGATGACAGCGCCGCCTCCGTTATGGCCGGCATTCGACCTCGAAAACTGCCATAAACGATCCCTATAAGGAGCATTCCCGCCCATAGATAATTCATACGTTTTCCTTTGCCCCTTTTGTATATTCTATGCGCCACTCTTGGGTTTATTCCTGCAAATTGCACCCAGTCCCTATCATATATTTTCTATTTTTTCATAAACTATCCTGTATGAAATATGCAGGAGGGCTCATGAAAAAACAAATCACTTCCATTCTACTTGTTATCACCCTTGTATGTTGCCTGTTCTCAGGCTGCGAAAAGAAAGATTTGGGTAAAGGCTATTTGGATGAATCTGTCACATATAGCGCTGACGAAGCATTTGAAGCTTTATCCAATGGGTGGTTTGTGTCCCAAATGTCAGAAGACCCTCTATCCTGCCATTTTTCAGTTGCCGATGCCTCCTCCTACGGGATTTCTTTCGGGGACGACTCCTATTCTGATTTATCCTACCGGGCCTATTTGGCCAAACAAAAGGACTATCAGGCCTTTCAAAAGGAATTGAAGCAGATTTCCTACCATCAATTATCCCCCCGAAACCAATTGGTTTATGATTTGCTACAGCATTACTATGGTTTGCAGTCAGATTTTGATGATTTCTATTATTATGCCGATCCTCTGTCTCCTACCAGCGGCATGCCTGCCACCCTGCCCACCCTGCTGGCTGCCTTTTCCTTTTATAATAAAGATGACATTTCCCTCTATTTTCATTTGTTAGATGATATGGATATCTACTTTGAACAGCTCTACTGTTTTGGGAAAGAAAAGGGCGAAAAAGGTCTGCTGCAAAATCCCGCCGGCCTCCGGGACACCATTTCCTTCTGCAAGGACTTTTCCAAATACGGGTCTAATCATATGCTATTAACTTCCTTTGAAGAGAGAGTAAATGCCTGTGATTTTCTCACCACACAGGAAAAACAAAAATATATTACCAAAAATCAAGCTCTGATTCATGATGTCGTTTTGCCATCATATTTGTCTTTATCAAAAAAATTATCGTCTTTATCAATTGATGAGGACGTTGGTTTAAGTCTTTGTCAGGAACCTAGAGGACATCAGTATTACAGCTTGTTGGTCAAATCTGCCACTGGAAGTAATTCCACTCCTTTTCAGTTATTTCAACAGATTGCACAGAAACGCGACAAGGATTTAAAGGAAATGGCAAAGCTTTTGGCCGCACATCCCTCTCTTGCCACCACAATTGCAAACTATCAGTGTCCCCTGGAGGAGCCGAAGGAAATGATGGAAATCTTGAGACAATCTATCGGGGCAGAATATCCCGCCTTTCCCGATACGAATGTGGATATACGCCGGGTGTCTCCTGAGCTTGCCTCCTACAGTGCACCTGCTTTTTATCTCATTGCCCCTATAGACGACTACGACCATCACCTTGTGTACTATAATCCAAAGAGTTTTTCTAATTCTCTGGATCTGTTTACTACCATGGCACATGAAGGCTTCCCCGGTCATCTCTATCAAACCTGTATGTCCTACACATACGGCTATGAGCCCGTTCGGTGCCTCCTATCCTATCCCGGTTATGTGGAAGGCTGGGCAACCTATGTGGAGATGCAGTCCTTCCAATACGCCGGACTCCCTTCACAGGTGGCTCAAACCCTGTCTCTGAATCAAAGCGTTGTGCTGAGTCTCTACGCCTCTGCAGATATCGGTATTCATTATTATGGCTGGGATGAAACGTATCTTTTGGATTTTCTGGGTGATTACGGTATCACCGATAAGAATGTGGTATCAGAAATATACCGGTTGATAGGAAATGACCCCGCAAACTATTTGAAATATTATGTGGGATATATGAATTTTGAAAATCTCCGTGAGGAGTGTGAAAAAATGTACCCGGAAACCTTCTCACCAATGGATTTTCACAAATGTATTTTACAGACCGGGCCCTCTCCCTTTTCTATTTTAAGAAAGGAGCTGTTGAATTATTTTGGCAAAAGAGCCTGATAGACATCCCGTTTGCTAAGCCCTCGATCCTTGGCTACCGCTTTCATAGCGTCCTTTTTGGGCATATCCTGAGAGAGATATAACTCCATATGCTCCTCAATGGACATATCCTCCCACCGGCTTCGCTGTTCCTGCAACACTTGTTCCTTGGATTTGCCGGCAACAACTAAAACATACTCTCCCTTTGGCTCTTGATCCTGATAGTAGGCAATGGCATCCTCTATGGTGGTTTTTCGCTTTTCCTCATAGCGCTTCGTGAGCTCTCGGCAGAGCGTAATGCTGCGATTTCCAAGAGCCTCTCTCAGTTCTTCCAGAGTTCCCCGGAGATGATGAGGTGCTTCATAGATAATAATGGTGCGAGTCTCCCGGGAAATCTCCTCCAATACCCGAGCCCGCTCTTTTTTGTCCTTTGGCAAAAAAGCCTCAAAACAGAATCTGCGGCAGGGCTGTCCCGAAGTGGTCACAGCGGTAATGCAGGCAGCCGCCCCGGGCAGGGCATTCACTTCGATACCCTCCTCATAGCACATAGCAACCAACTCTTCTCCCGGATCTGAAATACCGGGGGTCCCCGCATCGGTAATCACCGCAATATTTTTACCCTCAAGAAGCATGTCCAACAGCTTTTTTGCTTTTTCTATCTTGTTAAATTCGTGATAGCTGGTCATGGGAGTGGCAATGTCAAAACGCTGCAACAGCTTTATGGAATTTCTGGTATCCTCCGCCGCAATCAAATCCACTTCCTTCAGGATTCGCACTGCCCGAAACGTCATATCCTCCAAGTTTCCGATTGGTGTTGCACACAAATACAATATTCCCGACATACCATTTCCTTTCTTTCCCGGCAATCAATAACCATATATATCATAAATCTCCGGCATATAAACTCCCGGCTTCTCGTACACAATCAAAGGTTTTTCCACCGTCAAGCGAGGCTTACCTCCCCGCAATCCCTCAATGAGTACCATATTAGGCTCCTTATCTACATAAGGATACACTAGCTGCATTCTCTTAGGCTCGATTTTGTACCGGCTCATCAAAGACATAATTTCCACCAGACGAAAGGGCCGGTGTACAAAGTAGCATCTTCCCCCGGGCTTTAGCAACTTGGCGGTGGTGGAAATCAAATCCTCCAGATTGCAATATATCTCATGGCGGGCAATGGTTTTGGCATCACCGCTGTTGATAAGCCCGTGATCCTTCGTCATATAGGGTGGATTGCTCGTCACCACATCAAAAGAAGATGCACCAAAGGTCTTTGCTGCATCTTTCAAATCTCCGGTCACAATGGATATCTTATCCTGTAACCCATTGTAGGCCACACTTCTGGTTGCCATATCGGCACTTTCCGGCTGGATTTCCAGGCCTGTAAAATGATGTCCCCTGCTCTTAGCCTCCAGCAAGATGGGAATGATACCCGTTCCCGTACCCAGGTCAATCACTTCTTCTCCCGGTTTCACCTTGGCAAACCCCGACAGCAAAACCGCGTCCATGCCAAAACAGAACTTTTCCGGATTTTGGATGATTTTGTAACCGTTTCTCTGCAAATCATCCAGTCGTTCTCCCGGCAACAAAATAGTTTGCTCCATTACTGATTATCCTCTAACTTGGCCAGTTCCTTTAACTCTTCCTTGGTAACCTTCACATTTTTGCGCTTTGCCTTGAAATGGAGCTCTTTTACAGGATACTCTCTCTCTTCCTTGGTGTCATTCTGTTCAATGACCACCTTCACCAACTGACGCAATACATTGACAGATTTTACCTGACCCTTAATACCCTCCGGAGTCTTTACCGTATCTCCAATATTGGGCAACTGGGCATTGAGATATTCATAGGTCTCCTGCTCGTTTTTCAAGCAACACATAAGGCGTCCACACACGCCGGAAATCTTGGTTGGATTCAAGGACAGGTTCTGCTCCTTTGCCATCTTAATGGAGACCGGCACAAAATCTGTCAGATATGTGGTGCAGCAAAGGGCACGACCACAGATACCAATACCACCAAGTGTCTTTGTCTCATCTCTCACACCAATCTGTCGAAGCTCAATTCTGGTGCGGAAGACGGAGGCCAAATCCTTAACCAGCTCTCTAAAGTCAATACGTCCATCCGCCGTGAAATAAAACAAAAGCTTGTTGTTATCGAAGGTGTACTCCGCATCTACCAGCTTCATCTCCAAATTATGCTTTTTGATTTTCTCCTGGCAAATCTTGAAGGCTTCCTTTTCCTTTTCTTTATTCTTCTCAATCTTTTTCAGGTCATCCTGGGTTGCCAGACGTTGTACCTCTTTTAGAGGTTGTACCACTTCCTCGTCAGGAACTTCCTTGGGGCCCACTGCCACCATTCCCAACTCTACGCCTCTGGCCGTCTCTACCACTACCTTATCCCCAACCTTTATCTCAAAGTCCTTAGGGCCAAAATAGTAGATTTTACCTGCAGTGCGAAAGCGCACACCAATTATTTTTGTCATGAAATATTCTCCTTTATGGTCAACAGCAACAATTCTATGGCAAGATTGTAGTTACCATTGGCTGCTATTCTTCGTTTTGTTGTAGCCAGGGCTTCCAATATCTTTTCCAGACCGCCATATCCGGCACTCTCCGCCTGTTTCTTGATAATCAGCGCCTCATCCCGAAAGGTAATGGCATTGGAATCCCCCATCGACTTATATAATAACACATCTCGAAACCAGATGGTGAGCAAATCTAAATAATCTTGTATCTGAGGTTTGTATTCTTCCAGTTCCTTCATCACCTGAGAAATCTCATACAAGTCCATACTATCCATGCGACGAAGCATAGACACCATGCCATTTTTCATCTCATTGAACTCTTCCGAGGAGGCAAGCTTTATGGCTTTACCTAGATTACCCTGTGCAAAGGAAGCACACACTTCGGCCTGGTAATCCGGGACGCGATGTTTCTGCATCAACTCCCGGATAATCACATCCTTCGCAATGGGCTGCATCTCCAAGGTGACACAACGGGATAAAATGGTTGGCAAAAATCCTGCTGCATTGGTAGTCAACAAAAGAATCACCCCATACTCCGGGGGTTCCTCAATGGTCTTTAGCAATGCATTCTGGGCCATCTTGTTCATTTTTTCCGCCTCATCCACAATGTAAATTTTGTGGGAACTGGCATATGGCTTAATCACAATATCATTGTTAATCTGTTGGCGAATATCCTCCACAGAAATGGTGGCCGGCTTTTCATGCATCACATATCGAATATCCGGATGATTATAATCCATAGCCTGTTTGCACGAGCGGCATTCTCCACAGGCATCCTTTCCTCCTGCTTCGCAGAGCAGAGTTGCTGCAAATGCCTCAGCCAACATCTTCTTACCGGAATCCTTCTCGCCGCTGATAATGTATGCGTGGGACACTTTGCCCATGGCAATAGCATTTTGCAAATGCTCCTTAATATCCTGTTGTCCACATATATCTGCAAATTTCATTTATCTCTCCCTAGGTGGAAATATCCAGAAGCAATCCTCTGATTTCATCCACCTTGCCCAAAATGGCAATGTGGTCCTTTTCTTCCTTTACAAGTTCCCCCGCCAATTCATCCAGATTCTTGTCCACCAGCTTCACAATGCCGTACACTCTGTGGCGGCCCCTTCGATCCAGGAAATTCTCTCTGGAAAATTGGTGGGAGCGATTTACCACTTCATTCAAAAAATCCTTTACCAGGGAGCGATACTTTTTCATATCTCGAATGTCCATATGCTCGCTGATTCTCTTTCCCTGCTCCGTGATTTCGTCCATAAGACCGGAAAGTTTCTCCTTGAGTTGGGCATCGTCAATGGCACTTGCCAAGGTAAATTTGAAATTCTCATCGGTAGGTTTCGGGGCATTTACCTCTCCTGTCTGTGTAACGCCGGAAACCTCATTTACTCTCATATCCATGAGCGCTCTCCTCCATCTCTACATCAGAGATTTCATATATGTTACGATTTCTTCCTCTGTCTTGCCAATCTCTACGTTGTAAAAGATATGTGATATACCTGCCTCCTGAAGCTTCTCCCGAGAAAAATCCTGACTGTCTGCCAGAAATCTTCGACACATTTCCTCGTATTTTGGATTGGTCTGGCTCATCTCCCGCTGCAGAGCTCTCTGCAATCGCACACCGTCTTCTACCTCTATATATATCGGTATCACTGCGTCATTGCTGTAGTATTCCCGTATCTTTACAAAGGATTCAATGGTTCCGATGATGAGATAGTTGTTGTGCTCCAAATCCACCTGTCCGTCATCCACGGTAAAGTAGTCCCACACTCCGTGACAGGTGTGATAACTCCGCAGCTCTACCACTTTTCCTGCTTTTTGCAGGTCATCTCTCTCCTCTTTGGAACAGAAATGATATTCAATTCCATCCACCTCACCGGCGCGAATAGGCCTGGTGGTGTAAGATACAATCTGGCACAATGCCAAATCCGTCCTTTCCAGCAACCGCTGAAAAATCGTGTCTTTTCCTGTGGAACTCTTCCCAATAATGCAAAATATCTTTCCCATACTTCTCCTATGTTTTGGGCTCTGTCACTGCGGCCCTTCATATCTAATAAAGTATAATATACCCGATGTTAATTGACAACGACGAGTATTCCCTTTTTCCCTGTTGCAACCGGCCGAAGTCCTGTCACTTGCAGGCCTTCTTCCATCGCTTGTTTTAAAATCTGCAGGCTTCTCTCTGTGATGATTTCTCCCGGAACCAGCAGCGGCACTCCCGGTGGGTAAAGGGAAATCATATCCCCTGCCACTTTTCCCAAAGCCTCCTCCCATGAACAAATCTCCTTGTCCATTGCGGCAGCCTCGTGCAACTCCATCTCTTTTCTTGGAGCCTGATACAAATCTGCCATCATGAATCCGTCCCGTTGCCGTGTCTGGCAGGAAGCATCAATGCGAATTAATCCCTGCAGCAGTCTGCGAAAGCCCTCCCGGGTATCCATCACACTGCTCATGGCAAGACCGTAATAGAAGGACGCCATCTCCAGTTCAATCCCATCCTCCTCCCGCAACCGCTTCTGCAATTCATAGCCGCTGATATCTGCACCACCGGTATTTATTATGATTTTACCCATATCCTGATGAGGCTGACACACAACAGACAGGTGTTGTAACTGTTCACATCCCGCATAAAATTCCTTTAGTTTATCCACATAGGAAGAGAAGGCTTCTTCTCTTTGTTCCAAAAAATCAAGACATTTCCCCACGGATACAAGCAACACGTAAGAAGGTGAACTTGTCTCAAACATGGACAGATATCTCTGCACCACATCTTCCTTTATCTGAGAGTCCTTGTGAATATGTAATAATGCCGTCTGGGTCAACGCCGGCAATGTCTTGTGTAGACTCATCACCACAATGTCCGCTCCACTCTCTAAGGGGGAATCCGGAAATTCCTTGTGAAATGGAAAATGGGCGCCATGGGCTGCATCCACAATAACTGCCATATGATGTTCATGTGCCATTTTCACGATTTCATCCAATGGTTCTACCATTCCCTCATAGGTAGGGGAAGTGACAACAACTGCCTGGGCGTGAGGACATTCCTCTATGGCCCGTTTATATTCCTCAATGGGTGTCCCAAGAATGATTCCCCGGGAAGACACCGTGGGATTGGTGTAACAAACCTTTAATTGGCGCAATTCCACACCATGGTATACACTCTTGTGACAATTCCGCCCCACAATAATGGATCCGCCCTGAGTAGTGGCGCTGTAAATTGCCGCAAGATTTCCTACTGTGGAGCCATTCACCAAAAGATAACTCTTTCTGCTGCCATAAAGGCATGCCGCCTTCTCCATCATTTCCAGAAGTAAGCCTTCCGGTTGATGCAGATTGTCGAAACCGTGAATCTCAGTGATATCAAGCTGATAAGGATCGGCACCAAAGGAGTCTTGCCTCTTATGTCCCGGCATATGAAAGGGGTATGCATTTGACTTAGTATAGTTCAAAAGTTCCTGTTCTAACATTTGCTATCCCTTCTACTCCAAAAATCTCTCTATCTCCGGCATCCAATCTGCAAAGAAAATCTCATCCCTGCAAACAGCCTGCCATATAGGGCCAAAAAACTTCTCAATCAAGCGAAAAGCTTCTTCCCACGTAGGCTCCTGTCGCTTTTCCCGACGAAGAAGCACCTTCCATTTCTTTTTCATGTAAGAGTAATCCCCATAGCCTGACCAAAGTCGAAAGGCCTTCTCCTGAGTAGAAATCCTCATCTTTTCACAGAGACGAGCCAATTCATCCTTTACCTTTCGTCCCTCCAATGGGTATTGTTTCAGGATATCGTAAAGCTCTATGTAATGTTCCATATCATTGATAAGTTCCAACTGCCTGATAATCTCCGCCAGGTGATGGGCAACCATCTGCTCTATGGGATATAACTTCAAAGCCACCGTCTTATTATTCTCCATAAGAAGCCGATAGTTTTCTTCCCACGGAAAAAGGTGCGTAGACCGAATCTGCTCCACTTCAACAACAAGCGGTACATACATCTCCTCCAACTTCAGTTCCAGACGAATACGCATACCCCTATCTGTCTGCTGTTGCTCTATCTTCTCCGTCAAGAATCCCACCTGTTGATATTTCATCCACAGGTCGTCACACAACACATTGCAAAATTCCTCCAGGCTTTTCTCTCCCTGATATGCATAAACCAGAACAAGGGACGGTCTTTTTTTGTACACATCGATTCCCAAGTCCCCATGATTACACAGCCACAAATTCTTTCCATAGGAAGATGTGGCCACCATGGCAACCGCTGTCTCCAGTGCATATCCGGATAAGATATTGGCAAACGGAATTTCTAATTCTTCACTTTTTATCTTAATCGCTTTACTGTTTATCATTGTATTATCCTACAGCCAGACACCAATCATAGTCTGAACCTTCTTCATGACTTTTCGTTCCTTGGCGTATGTCATCAGTGCTGCCACATCCTTTTCTTCATCCTGTATATAAGAAAGAATTGCCTTCTTAAAATCTTCCCGGTCCATCTTCTCCTGGTATTTCAAGCAATCACATACCAAACGTTCCTTTGTGTATATCTGCATCTGCTTACCCGCAAGAGAAATGGTGGTCACACCCTGGGTCAGCACATTGGCCTCACAGTAGAAAGGAACCACATTGGGATAATCTATCTTAAATCGTGACTTGGACGTATTCTTGCTCACAGCAATCTTCCACTGATAGGGGCGCTTGTCCAAATATCCATAGTAGAAAAGTGCTGACTCCATCGTAAGGATTCCGTCGGGAAAAAGTCGCGCAACCATCTCCTCCTCAGAGCACTCATAATACTTTGTCTTATAGTATCCGCTTTTCACGCGAATAAGATATCCCTCTTTTACAAACTGGAGTATCCTACGATAATCAATTCCCAGAGCCACAATGTCTGCCGTCTGAGCCAGCCCCTCCTTTTCATTTACCAGGGCATCAATCCGCTCCAAGTCGTATGCTTTCTTCTCTTCTCTGCTAAGATTAGAAATATCCATTTTGTCCACTCCTCACTCCGCAATGTGGTAATTCTTTCTATTATTATAGATGCAACAGGGAGGAATGTCAATTTGTCGTTATTTGTCTTATTATGTCTTGTATTATATATATTCGTGTCTTATAATATAAAAAGACATATATTTTTGTCTTTTATTTTGATTATGATTTGGGAGGTCTTATGGAGAATCAAAGTGTACGTCGCAATCCCTCTCGTAAGGAATGCGAAGATATTATCCGTCGGATTTTAATGACAGAAGTATTGGAGAAAGGTACCAATGAGCATTTTAAAAATGCCACCGATTTCCTGGCATATTTTCAATCACTATATCCGGCCGGAGACAGTTTGACAAAACAGGTGCAACGAGCGGTAAAAGCCATGAACATGCCCAAGGACGATCGAGGCTACTACATTATCAACAAGACAGAGGAACAATTACAGCAGGACAAAGAATTGTCCTATCTCTTGAAAAAGACTCACGCTACTCCCGTTTCCCTAGAGTCCTGTGAGACTTTGTTTCTTCAAGTGGATACCTCCTGCAAGGATTATCTTTTACAACTGATTGAAGACTCCATCACCTTTTCTGATAAGTATGTTACCATCGTGAATACTTCTCGAGGTCTTCTCTTTTATACAGAGAAGAAACAACAACTAAAAGTACTTTTGGAGAGCCTTTCTCATCGTTAAACCCTTAAATTGTCAGACAATTTGATGGGATTTTTTCATCGTCTGGATATATCAAAAAAGGACAGTATCTATTATAGACACTGTCCTTTTTATGTTTTATCCCAAGATAATTTGTTCTTTAATGTCGTTTTCTCTGATTTGTACGACTTCGTCTTGTCCTTTGAATGGGTTTCCCTGTCTTTTGATTTCCACTCATGCTTCTCGGTGTATTACGGCTTCGACTTGCCTGTTTTCTGGAAGCGGGTGTTGATTTTCTTCGATGAATTCTGCGGTACTTTCCACTGTCAGGACCTTTTTTTCTGGTATGGCGATGCATGTACAAAAGAATTTTTCCGGATTGCAAGTGAATCACATATCCCACCAGCAGCAACAATGCTGCTATGAACAGCACCAACAAAATCGTCTTAAAATCTATTCGGAAATATTTTAACTTAGTGCCCCCCTCTTCTTCCGAGAGGTTGTGGAATGGGTAGGAGGATGTCTTTGACTTCTCATAAATTATATCTGCTCCGCCCACATTTTTCCCAGCATAGGTGTACTCCACATTTGCCACTGCCTTGCTTCCCTTTTTGGCCGGTGATACCTTTGCCTCCGCATCTGTAAAAGAAGCCGTGTTCGGCAGAACCACCACACCGGATGGATCAATGCGAATCAAATCAATTTTATCACTTAAAGATCCTACCGCTTTGACGTCCTCTAAGTCGGGAAGATTCACATAATCTGCCACCTTTTTTACGGAGAAATTACAGAAACAATACTCAAACAATCTCTCCGTGTCATTATAGTGTGCCGGATTTTTGCTGTTAAGCACCACGCAGAGAAGGGTCATTCCGTCCTTCTTGGCATACGTCACGAGAGTATTACCCGCCTCATCCGTATATCCCGTCTTACCTCCCACCGCATATTCATACAAATGTTCAGAACCTCGGTGATTACTAATCATTCCATGGGTATTGTTACAATTATAAGCCTCTTTCTTGTTGTCCGCCGGAATGGTATATGCGCGAGTTCCACACAGTTCCTGAAACTTGGGTATCTTATATGCAGCCTGGGCAATCAAAGCCATGTCATGAGCTGTCACATAGTGATCCGGGTCAGGAAGTCCGTTGGGGTTATTAAAATGAGTACCTGTACATCCCAGCTCTTTTGCTTTGGCATTCATCATATTGATGAATTCATCCATGGTTCCACCCACATGTTCCCCAATGGCCCAGGCACATTCATTGGCAGATTCCAGCATCATACCATATAGAGCGGATTCCATAGTCATCTCTTCTCCCACTTCTCTGGCAATGTGGGATGTATCCCCTTCGTTCTCATATACTGCCGTCTCTGAAAAGGTAATGATTTCATCCAAATCACAGTTTTCCAGTGCCAACAATGCCGTCATCACCTTTGTGATGCTGGCGGGATAATAGGACTGATTCATATTCTTCTCGTAAAGAATAGTCCCTGTCTCTACTTCCATGACAACAGCCGCACCGGAATCTACGCTTACATTACTGGGCCAATAGGCCTCAGCCTTGACATCTATACTTGCTGTGCCCATAATTCCCATGGTGGTTATCAGTCCCGCCATAGTCATTGCAATCCATTTTTTTATTTTCTTCATATAATAAACTCTTTCTATTTTTTCCTTATGTTCCCAAAAAACATACATTTTTAGTATAATCTCTCTGTTTTTTCTATGCAACAGATTTCTTTCTTTTTTGGCTTTTATTCCTCCCCTTTTTATTGTAAAATATACCCCGTAACGGATTAGTAGGGAGTGTATAGCATCATCCATCCCATGCCGGGCACGCTCACAAGTACCCGGAACGAGAAAGGATGAGCCTGTACAATCCTATGAACGATAAGAAATTATATTTTAGTCTATATAGAGGGTGAATAAAATGAGATTACGTAATATACCGGGAGCCGATGAGGCCATTGAAAATAGCGAATACTGTGTTCAGAAATCGGATAGTTATAAAGGCCGATGGGCGAAGATTTTCCCCACTAAGCAACCTCTTCATATTGAGATAGGTATGGGAAAAGGCCAATTTATTATGGGCATGGCCAATCAAAATCCTAATATTAATTATTTGGGAATCGAAAAATATACAAGTGTGCTTCTTAGAGCAGTTCAAAAAATGGAAGTAGAGCCTGTAGATAATCTTCGATTTCTTTGCTTTAACGCAGAAAATATTCATGAGATTTTTGCCACCGGCGAAGTGGATCGCATCTATCTGAATTTCAGTGATCCCTGGCCAAAAGACCGTCACGCCAAACGACGCCTTACCTCTTCTAATTTCTTGGAAAAATATTATGAGATTTTGGCTCCTGAAGGCCACATAGAATTTAAGACAGACAATCGTGGCTTGTTTGATTTTTCGGTGGAGGAAATAAAGAACTCCCCCAGCTGGGAGATTCTTGAAATTACTTATGATTTGCACCAGGATGAGACAATGAATCAGGGCAATATTATGACAGAGTATGAGGAGAAATTTTCCTCCAAGGGCAATCCCATCTACAAACTGATTGCCGGCAAATGCTCCTGAAACCTGTAACACAATTGCATCATTTACATAAAATAAGAGAAAGCACACCTGCCTTCTCTTATTTTTATGAAGTGTTGTTTTTTTCTCCCATATTTCTATCGATTTTGTAAAAACAGGAAATGTATCTGCTGCATCACAAAATCTCTAAAATGTGTTGCAAAAGATCTGGATCAATTATTCTGACCATAGTATGCGTTTGCACCGTGCTTGCGATAGTAGTGCTTATCCATAAGCACTTGAGGTGCAGGCGCAACCTGTGGATTGATCATCTCGCAATTTGCTGCCATTTTTGCGACTTCCTCTAATACCACGGCATTGTGAACTGCCTCGTGAGCATCCTTGCCCCAGGTAAATGGGCCGTGATTCTTACAGAGAACAGCAGGTGTCGCTATATAGTCAATCTTCTTGGCATCGAACTCGTCCGCTATAAGCACCCCCGTGTTCACCTCATACCCCTCGTCGATTTCTTCCTTGGTGAGATTTCTCACACAGGGAACATCCTGATAGATGTAATCTGCATGGGTGGTACCATAGCAGGGGATATTTCTTCCCGCCTGAGCCCAACTGGTTGCCCATGTGGAATGGGTGTGCACAATGCCTCCCACCTCCGGGAATCGCTGATACAAAATCCGATGGGTCTCTGTATCGGAAGAAGGGTTATATCTTCCCTCCACCTTATTGCCATCTAAGTCCACTACCACCATATCTTCCGGTTGCAGCTTATCATATTCCACACCGCTTGGCTTAATGACAAACAAGCCTGACTCTCTGTCAATGCCGCTGACATTACCCCATGTGAATGTAACTAAATGATATTTTGGCAAAAGCATATTTGCCTCATATACTTCTTGTTTTAATTGCTCTAACATCTTAACGTCCTTTCTGAATCTGTAGACTACTTGAAATCTGCAACAGCTGCCTGCTCTGCAGAGATAGAATTCTTAAACCTATCAATATAGGCAGCAAAACCTTTTACGTCTTCCGGATTTGGGTCCACAGTATCTCCCTTAGCATCTGCAAATACTTTTTCTGCCAAATAATCCTCTAAAGATTCACCCTCATTCTTATGAACAAGATAGGCTGCCAATACAGCCATACCCCAAGGGCCACCCTCGCCTGCAGTTGCCATGACAGAAACAGGTGTATCAATAGCTGCTGCCAAGAAATTCTGAGCAACTCCTTTTGTCTTAAAGATACCTCCATGTCCATAGATTGTATCAATGCCTACCTGCTCCTTCTGAAGGAGTAAATCCATTCCAACCTTAAGCGCCCCAAAGCTTGCATAGAGATGAGAGCGCATGAAATTAGCTAAATTAAACTTGCTATCCGGCAAACGTACAAACATTGGCCTTCCCTCTTCGCAGTTCATAATATTCTCGCCGGATAAAAATCCGTAGGAGAGAAGCCCACCGCAATCCGGGTCCGCTTCCAATGCTTTGTGATATAACGTGCCATACAACTCATCGCCGGAAACATCTACTCCAAAGCTTGTAAGCACTTCCTTGCACAAGCCAACCCAGGCATTCAAATCGCTGGTGCAGTTATTGGCATGAACCATAGCTACAAGACTTCCGTCCGGGGTAGTAACCATATCGATTTCCGGATAGTAGCTCTTCAATTCATTCTCCAGAACAATCATTGCAAATACAGACGTTCCGGCAGATACATTGCCTGTACGCTGCTTTACACTGTTGGTGGCAACCATGCCGGTTCCCGCATCTCCTTCCGGTGGAGCAATCGGTGTGCCCGGCTCCAGTTCTCCTGACGGATCCAAAAGCAACGCACCTTCCTTAGTAAGAACACCTGCCGACTCCCCTGCCAGACGAATCTCAGGTAAAATCTCCGGCAACGTCCAGTCATAGCCCTTATCCTGAATCAAATCTGCAAATTTATCTAACATAGATTGGTCATAAGACTTGGTCTTGGGATCGATTGGGAACATTCCCGATGCATCGCCAACACCGATAACCTTCTCCCCTGTCAACTGCCAGTGAATATAACCTGCCAATGTGGTGAAGAAGGTAATATCAGGCACGTGCTCTTCTTGATTCAAAATGGCCTGATACAAATGAGAGATACTCCATCTCTCAGGAATATTGTATGCAAACAACCGACTCAATTCCTTCGCCGCCTGCCCGGTGGTACTATTGCGCCAGGTGCGGAAAGGAACCAGCAACTCATCCTCCTTGCCAAAGGCAAGATAGCCGTGCATCATGGCACTAAATCCCATAGCTGCAATCTTGGTCAGCTTCACGCCGTACTTCTTTTGTACATCTTCTTTCAGATTTTGGTAGCTTTCCTGTAAGCCCTTCCAAATCTCATCCTGATGGTAGGTCCAAAAACCATTCTCCAGACGATTCTCCCAGGTGTAGTCCCCGCTGGCAATTGGATTATGATTCTCGTCAATAAGAACCGCTTTGATTCTGGTGGAACCAAATTCAATTCCCAAAAGAGCTTTTCCGTTTTTAATTATTTCCGCAATATTCTCCATAGTAACCTCCCATAATAAAACTACTTTCATTTTATCATTGGGAAAAATTTTTACTATATAAATATCAACGAGATTGTTTCATATTTTTCTTTTTCTCTACAGGAACTCCACAATCGCCAGATCCCAAGGTGCAATGGTTATGACATCCTTCTTCTTTATCTCTTTTCCGGCAATCACATCCTGACCATTTCCAAAAACATTTTCTACACATTTTGTCTCAGGAGAATAGTTTAAAAAATATCTAAGTGTATTGCCCATCTCGTTAACACCGGACCGGACAATCACAGGCGCCATCACATCTATCATGTCTACCTCAGCCTGTGTAAGTGCTTCTCGCAGCAAAAGTTCAAGGGTTTTCTCATCTGTCATACAGCCAAGATAGTATCCAAATCCCCTGCCATATTCATTTTTGGTAATTGCTGCATATGTTCCCCAATTTGTATGTTTATAGGATGCTAACACTTCTGCTGTCTTTACCTCCAAAAGCTCCATAAACACTTCTGCTGTTCCACCGGTTGTATGATCTGTGAAAAGCCTACCAGCGAGACCAACATTTCTGGGAAATGTAAATTGGTTGTATGACACACCAAGGGCATCCCCTATGATTCTTGGTTGTTCCAAGGTGCTAACCTTAATATTATCATTGGCAAATCCTGTCTTAAATGTGGCAATGAGCGTTCCACCATCCGCCACAAAGTCCTTTAATCGATACAAGGTCGCATCAGGCACGGCATAAAGCGCCGGAGCAACAATCACCTTATACCGGGACAAATTCTCTGACTGTGGCCATACGAAGTCACACTCCACATTCATGCGAAATAGTGCATCGTATATCCATCGCAATACATCGTTATAACATACATTCCCATTATCTCCGGAGGTAGCCTGAATGCCGAACCAACGTAAAGCCGTAAGAGCTTCATTGCTCACCATAATAGCCACCTGATTCTTTTTCTTCAAGTTGATAAGTTTAGAACCTATGGATTTCAGCTCATTTCCCACAATACATGCTTCCCGATATGTTTCATTTTCCTGAAAATCATGACTGAGCAGACCTTTCCAATATGTTTCGTAGGAATTATGTATCGAATGCCAATGCCAGTACATCACACTGTTGGCTCCGGACGCTAAATGGCTGTATGCACACAGTCTTAGCTGACCTTTGTATGGTGTCCAACACGGAAATCCCTGGGCTTCCGTCTCTAATACCAGATAGTTATCCTGTTTTAAGGATCTGGTCATATCCCCGCCAAAAGCAATTTCTGCTCCGGTTAAATCATCCTGATTCGGGTGATAGATATCGCATCCCGCAATAGTCACAGCCTTTGACGCCAAAGAATGGTTTACATCCGGCTGCACACCATAGGAATATCCCCGCCAGTCAAAATCAAAGTTATGGGTGATAAATTGCTCTTCCCTCTTGTATTCCCCAACAATATCCGCCTGCCAGCTCAAGAAGTCGTCCACCAGTGTCCGCTGAAATTTCTCAAATTCTGCCCCAAGACTTCCATTGATGGTACCCCTCACATCCGGAAAATCCTCCCAGGAATTGATGCGATTGCTCCAGTAATCCAAGCCAAATTCCTGATTCATCAAATCCAAATCATCACAGAACTTGTCCCGCAAGTAGGTAACAAACCGCTGCTGTACATGTTCACCGGCAGTGCCATAATATTTTGTCTCATTGTCAATCTGAAAACCAATCACACAATCTCTATGGGCAGACACCTTCATCAATTCTCGTATTACCCGCTCTCCATAAAACAAGTAATCCGGGTTAGTAATGTCCATTATCTGTCTGGCCCCATAGATACCCTTCCCCTGTTTTGTTGTTGCCAGCACTTCCGGATGGGCCTTCACCAACCATGTGGGCACCGCATAGGTGGGCGTTCCCACAATGACATTGATATGTTCTCTCTCACAGATATCCAACACCCGAATTACATGAGAAAAATCGAACACTCCCTCCTGGGGTTCGCAGGTACTCCATGTGGATTCCGCAATCCTCACCGTGTTAATTCCCGCCCTTTTCATCATACGAATATCTTCTTCCAATCGGTCATAGGGCATATATTCGTCATAATACGCCACACCATATAAAATTTCTTCCATAGACATACCTTCTCCTTCATTATATATAACTATCTATGTTCAATTATATCATGGGTTTTGAAAGAAGAATAAAAATAGACAAAAAAATAACCCAGACAGCGCGAAATCTGTCCAAGTTATTTCCAAGTCCGCGACCAGGGGTTCGAACCCTGGACACCCTGATTAAGAGTCAGGTGCTCTGCCAGCTGAGCTAGTCGCGGATATGCTTTTCACGACAAGGAATAGAATACAACATCTTCCCGTAAAAAGCAAGTGTTTTTTACGATTTTTTTTGCAATTTTTTAAAAATTTTTAAGAATTATCTGGGAGATTTTTACATGTTTGCAAACAAGGCTGCTATCTCATCCGGAGATAATGTTTTGTTCGGGTCGGACAAATCCGGCATCGGTGGCTTCTCTTCCTCCGGTTCCGGTTCTGGCTCAGGTTCGGCGATATCTCCTGCATTTGCAAACAGAGCCGCTATCTCATCCGCGGATAACTGTTTATTCGGGTCGGACAAATCCGGCATTGGCGGATTCTCTTCTTCCGGTTCCGGCTCAGGTTCCGGCGTGGGCTCCGGCTCAGCTATGCTTCCGGTATTGGCAAAAAGTGCTGCTATTTCGTCAGCAGACAATTGTTTGTTGGGATCTGACAAGTCCGGCATCTCCACCATCTCAGGCATCTCTTCCGTCGGTACTTCATCCATAACCGGCAATTCTTCTAATTCCATATCATCTAAATTAGGAAGATCATCCAAGCTTATATCATCTAATGAAGGTAATTCATCTTCTACAGGAATCTCATCCAGAGTAGGTATCTCTCCCTCAACATCTATCTCGTCCAGGGCAGGCAACTCTTCCTCTGCCTCATTCAAAGGCGTCGGCTCTTCCTCAATATCCATGTCATCTATAATAGGAAGTTCTTCTTCCGTCGGCATTTCATCTACATCAGGAAGTTCCTCTTCCACTCCTAACTCTTCTAAAACAGGAAGTTCTTCTTCAACCTCCATCTCATCAAGCGTGGATACTTCCTCCTGAACCGGCATGGTATCCTCCATTGCCTTCTCCCGGTAAACCGGCTCTGCAAAAGTTCTATCTTGCTGGATTTGCTGCAATGTATTCTGAAGAGCATCGAACTGGTCTTGCAAACGTCTCTGATTCTCTTCCATATCTTCTTTGGTCTGCTTGATAAAATCCTGCTGCTGACGTAACAATTCCTGATTGCTGTCTGAAAGCTTTTCCTCAAAACCAAACACACGCTGTATCAACTCATCATTGGCATTCATCAACGCCTCTGCATTTTCTTTGCTTCTGCTGATAGTAACCTTGGCCATAGCTTTCTGAGCAGAGATGATATCCTCTGCGGGAAAATTGGTGTTCTGTTCCAGGATACTTAACCGTTCCCCTATCTCATCAAAATATTTTCTGGTGGCAAGATAGGATGCCTTCTGAGCTTTGTAGATGTCCTCATACTCCTGCCGCTCTCTGTTTTTTATTTTCTGAGTCAAATCAATAATTGCCATGACAAGGAAAAACAGCACCAGAACCATACATATTGCAATGACAATCAATATGGTGAAATTACCATCTGCATGTATCATAAAATACAGTTCCAGCAATAAGAACAATGCTTCAAATACACTGGCAAATCCTATTACTAATTTTTCTCTGGTAATAGAATCTTTGGATGTTGCGTTTTCTTTGCCTGTCTCTTGTAAATTATCCATAGATATCCCCCATAGTTATGACATAATATTACTTGTATTATACACCTGTCATATAACTTGTCTCAAGCCTTTCTTTTGTATTTACAATTTGTTTGCACAAGGTCATTTATCATGCTAAACTGTTGTTAGTTATTTTGCCATTTTTTGGCACTTTTTGGGAGAAACTTTATGGACTTTTTAACAATTCGATTTATCAGTCTGGTGGTAGCGCTTTTTACAATGCAGTGCTACGCTTATTCCGGTGCGTATTCTAAATCACATCGCCTGTTACCCGTGCTGTTGACAGGTATCTGTATTTATGACTTCTATGAGATTGTTTTGGCCTTTACCCATGAAAATCATGTATTTATCATATTGGAACAGTTACTCTTTGTTCAGATGATTTATCTGGCATTACATTACATCTTTGACTTTTCACATGCAAAGATTCCTCTTTATATTGAAATCATTGGTTTTGTCACTCTGATTTGCAGCAATATTTTTATTTTATTGCAGCACATTTCTGACAATCCAATGTTTCATTATCTGTACTTATTGTTTGTGTATGTATACGGTACCATTATCCTTATTATCACAACTCTGTTTTCCTTAACCCGGCGCATCAAAAGCAAGCGAGAGCGATACGTAGCCGGTATGGTTTATTTGGCATTCTTGTTTTCTGTGATTGGTATTCCGTTTCGCAAATTTCACACCTACGGTGTGCCTGTGATGTCAATGTGTCTTATCTTTGCCTGCATCATTGTTCTCTATTTGTTAAGAAAGGGATATCTCATGGATTTATCCCAGGAACTTCAGGAAAATCTGTTTCATAACAACAATGTTCCTACTATATTGTTTGACGGCGAACAACAATATTTACAGGGTAATAACATGGCAAGGAAGCATTTCACGGAATCTTATCTTCAGAATTTCCAGAACTTTACCCCTGAAGATGAATTATTAAAATACGGGAATCATTTTTACCGATGCTACAAAAAGCCTATTGTCTCCCGAGATAAAGTTTTTGGCTATATCATTACTCTGGCTGATGTAACAGAAGAACAGCAAACCATTCTTTCCCTGTCCCAGGAGAAAACATCTGTGGAAGAAGTGGCACGAAAAAAAGACAACCTTTTGTCTCTCATCAGTCACAAAATGCGCTCTCCTCTCAATGTGATTATTGGCATGTGTGACAGTCTTCTGCACAATCACACATCCAACCTTAACATAGACGATTCGATAGAAAGTATCAAAGCATCCGGAAAAGAACTTTTATCCTATGTAGACGAAATACTGATTTCCTCCGGTGCAGATGCCTCTGTTCTTGCCAATGACCAATCTATGCAAATCGGCACATCTCTTTTGCAAGAAGAACATGTAGAACCATCCATTTTGTTTCCGAAGGCCAGAGTATTGGTAGCGGAAGATATACTTTTGAATCAGGAAGTATTTAAGAACATAGTGAAGCCCTGGCAATTTACCATCGATTTTGTGGAAAATGGAGAACAAGCCATTGCTGCGGTAAACAATCAATCATACCAGCTGATATTTTTGGATAAAATGATGCCGGTATTGGGAGGAATAGATGCAGCACACATTATTCGCCAGATATGTGATACACCTCTTGTTTTGGTCACCGCTGACAGCACAGATCATTTACAGACGGATTATCTTGATTTTGGCTTTTCCGCTTATCTGTCCAAGCCCTTGTCTTTGGCATCATTAAAGCGAATCATAGAAACACTTATGCCTGTGGAATTTCAAGAATTTTCCTCTGATGATGAGGATGGTATCTTTATTCCGGAGGATGACCAAAATGCCGTTTTGGAATTATACTGTAATGAGCTCTCTTCTCTATCGGAAAAGTTAGTTACCCTGATTGACACTGATTTGTCCCTCTATCGTACCACAGTCCATGGAATAAAAAGTTCCTCTAAGCAATTGGGATACATGCAAATCGGGGAAGAGGCTGAGATTCTTGAAATGGCTGCCAAACTGGACAACAAAGAATATATTAAGAACCATACAAAAGACTTTGTCAGCCATTGCAAAACAACCGCTGCACAAATAAAAGAAAGGATGAAATAATGAAAGAAATTGTTCGAAGAAAGCTTCTCAGACAATCCTATACTTCTTTTATAAACAAATGTCACGCTATTATATTGATTTACGGAGATGACAATACATATGAAATTGCAAAGGCCGATGAACTCTTTGCAGGCAAGATACCAAAATCCGGCTCTCTTACCACCCTGTATAAATCTATTTTCCTTCAAACCATGGAGGATGATTCTTCCGTAGACGACAAATACAACAGTTTTATCGATATCAGTCTGTTTAAGCAGGGGAATTATCACGATTACATTATTCTTCCCGGTGAAAAGGATAAAATCACTCTGGAATACCGTATCCTTCAGATAAACAAAAATATTTTTTCTCTATATTTTTTAGATAACAGCGAAAATCTTGAAATGCAAATCAGCGGACAACAAAAGTTGGACATTCTTTCAGAAAAATATCTCTTTTCTATGATGGTGGATTTGAAAAATGATATTTGTAAGAATACCAACATTTCCGAACTGGCCGGAAAACATCACGATTATCTGGACATTACATACTCTCAGTGGCGTTTTATGATTACGGATATGTTTCTTCCTTCAGACAAGGTTACTTTTTTGTCTGTTTCAGAACCGGATCACATCATTGATATGTTAGAAAAGGCTCCCTGCTTTTCTTATGAGATTCAAATGAGAAACTTACAGGGAGAATACATCTGGGTTCGTCTATCCTTCACCCGGGTATCTGATTTTTCCCGTAAGAATCCCGTCTTTGTCTACACGGTTGAAGACATCCATAAGGATATGATGCGCCTTCTTCAACAGCAAAATATTATTTCAGCCGTTGAACAACAAAACAAAGAATTGCAATGCGCACATTCGGATCAGTCCGGAATGATTTCATCTATTTCCCACGAGATAAGGACGCCTTTGAATGCTATCTTGGGGATGGACGAAATTATTTTAAGGGAGGCCAAAGATCCTTCCATTATCTCCTATGCCAAAGACATCCAAAATGCCGGAAAACATCTTTTGCATATTGTAAATGACGTTTTAGATTATAATCGACTGACAGCAGGAAAAATAGAGATTTTCCCGGAAGCATATTCCGTTTCATCTATGGTAAATGATGTCTTTGCCATCACGTCCGTTTTGGCAAGAGAAAAAGATTTGTCACTGGAGTTTGACATTGATTCTTCTATGCCAAAACAGCTTTATGGTGACAGTATGCGCATTAAGCAGATTATCATTAACCTGCTTTCCAATGCCATCAAGTATACAAAGAAAGGAACCGTCACCCTGAGCATGGAATACAGTTCCTCCGATAATCTCTCCGGTACATTATCTGTAAAAGTTAAGGATACCGGAGTTGGAATTGCCCCGGAAAATATGGACAAGCTGTTTGCCTCCTATGAGCGTATTGACGAGGAAAAACATACAGACATCCCGGGTTCCGGTCTGGGCATGAGTATTGTAATATCCCTGTTGGAATTGATGGACAGTAAGCTGGAAGTGGAAAGTATCAAAGGTGAGGGTTCCACCTTCTCCTTTGGCATCATACAGTCCCTTCCTGATTTAGAAATACCGGCAACCATTTCAGAAAATGAGGATGATAAGACAGAATCGAAAACTCCTTCATCTCTTTCCTTATCCGGCAATCGTATCTTGGTTATTGATGATATGAGAACAAATCTTATCATTGTAAAGGAATTGTTAAAGGACACCGGTGCCTTAGTTGATATTGCGTCCGATGGGCAGGAAGGTCTTTCTATGATTTCTGCATCCCGTTATGATCTTATACTCTTAGATGATCTCATGCCGGAGATGAGTGGTGTAGATACCCTAAGAGAAATAGGGAAGTTAGGCCCATCCTTTTCTGACATACCAATCATTGCTTTGACTGCAAATATCACATCCGATGCCAAATCAAGATACAAAGAGGCAGGATTCAGAGATCTTTTGGAAAAACCTATCGATGTGGATTCTTTGGAGCAAATTTTGAGAACGTATTTACTGTAACAATTTTTTGTGTGGCATATATACTTTTAGCTGCCGCATCAACTTCACGTGATACGGCAGCATTGTATAATTACCGATAGATGTCTTTATTTAATTAATCCACTTTCCCTAAGCAGAATTTCTACATCAGTTCCTTTCACAGCTTCAAGTACTTTCTTTAAAAGTATCTTTTCCTTGAATGATAACGGAAGTTCATCAAGGGTTTTCTTATCAATTGCATAATATGCAGCGCGAAGCAATTCTCTTACATCATACTTAGAGCCCCAAACCTCCGGAACACCTCTGTCAACGTTAAGAAGTGTATATACTGCTTCCATTCCGGTACGGATAGAATACTCTGTAGTAAAAATTGTATCTCTTGGTGTCTCAGCAAACTGGCCAAGAAATGCAAAGTTGACTGCTCCCTTGGGAACAACAAGTGGTCTGTCTTCTTCCTTTCTAGGCTGGAAGAATGCATTAATATAAGGCATAAAACAAGTTGTTGTATTACAACGATTCTTTGCCCAATCATCAATCTTGTCTGTTGGTACTCCAATATGATACAGCCACTCGCGGCATACCTCTTCACCGGTACAGTCACGTATAGCTTTTTTTACATAATTACCTTCCTTATTGGTAGTAAGTGCATAAATCCAAATGAGAACTGTATTTTTATCCTGTGCTTTGAACTGTGGCTGACGGTTAATTGTCCATGAAAGATACCAATTATCTGTGCTGTCCTTAACTGTAACAATACCACCGGTTGTTACCTTTCCTTCTCTTGGATCTCTCTTACATACACCAATAATCTTCTGAATAATTTCTTCGTCATTGGTTTCAACCGTTGCACTCATCCAGTTAGTCGCTTCGAAATCGCTACAGAATTTTTCTGGATTACCATACTCTCCATTTTTAGCCTGTGCAGCGATATTTTTCCACAAATCCCATGACTCACCTGTGCCGTTTTTTACATTGCTTAAGTCTGGCGCAGTATTCTGATCGCCATAACAAGAGGTATCTGTACAGCAACCATTCGTGATGAATACTAAATCATCCTCTACGAGATCGATGGTATCTGTCTTTCCATCCTTCTCATACACAATCTGAGTGGCAACCTTCTTCCCATTTTCATCTTTGATAACAACATTTTTTACATCTATTCCGTAGTCTACCGTTACACCGTGACTTTCGAGATATCTTACAAGAGGTAAAATCATGCTCTCATACTGATTGTATTTTGTAAACCGAAGAGCTGTAAAATCAGGTAGTCCATCAATATGATGACAATACCTGCATAAATATCTCTTCATCTCGAGAGCTGATGACCATTTCTGAAATGCAAACATTGTCTGCCAATAAAGCCAGAAGTTTGTATTCCAAAAGGAATCAGGAAGAACTTCACTGATTTTCTTATCTTCGAGATCCTTTTCCGGTGTCATGAATAACTTGGAAAGTGCCATTGCAGATTCCTTATCAAGTGTGAATTTTTTATCTGTATGAGCATCCTGCCCACACTTTTCTGATGCTCGACAGAGAGAATAGTTTGGATCATGCTTATTTAGCCAATAATACTCGTCAAGTACGGAAATTCCCGGAGTCTCAATGGACGGAACATCTCGAAACATATCCCACATACATTCAAAGTGGTTATCCATCTCTCTACCACCTCTCATGTAGAAGCCCTTTCTAATATCTTTTCTACCATCACAGCTACCACCTGCAAGATCAAGTTTCTCTAAAAGATGAATTCTATCACCCTTTACCTGCCCATCTCTTACAAGATAAAATGCTGCGGAAAGTCCTGCAAGTCCTGTTCCGATAATATACGCTGATTTTCTATCAACTCTCTCTGGTTTCTCCGGTTTTGCAAATGCTTCATAAGTTCCTGAAGAATAGTACATAAAAACACACTCCTTTTCTTTTTCTTTTCTAACCTAAATTCAATATTTAGGTTGTCTGTTGTTTCTATGTCCTTTAGTGTATTCACAAAGCATCAAAATTAAAATATATAAAAACAGGGGATTGTCATAAATAACGACAATCCCCTCATATTGAATTATAATACGACAAACAACATAATTTGTCATTTTATAGTATTCCTGTCTAACAGAAATATTATTTCTTATTTAATTTTGCATTATTAAGTGCATGGTTAAATGTTCCCTCAATCAGTGAATTTAAGCGTTCAATGATTTGTTTAGGATCTTCTTTCATTCCTTCATTAATCCATTCTAGTACAAGACCTACAAATCCATACTTATAAAAGTTTGCAATAAATGACTTGTCTTCTTCCCTAACAATCATTCCTTCTGCTTTTTCTTCTAACACATTATATAGAAGCTGATAGGTAACCCTGTACAAATAGCGATATAAATAATCTTTTGGAACATGATAATAAATATTAGTAATAAATGCCTTGTCTTTCTTTATCATATTGAAAATAGCCAGAAATCCCTCTTGCCAGGTATCATAAGTTCTATTTTCCTTTAATGCCCTTTCTGCATCCTCCTCACAGATCCATTCGGTAAGTTCCAAAATATCATGGAAATGATAATAAAAAGTCTGACGATTCATTTCACACTTTTCTGTGATATCATTTACCGTTATCTTATCCAGTGGTTTTTCTAATAATAATTCCTTAAATGCAAAAGCAATAGCAATCTTTGTAGTTTCCTTACTCATACTTTACTTCTCCTCCGCTCATTTCAAACCAAATCGCACCTATCTGCGATTTTCTGAATATCTAAGAAATGATTCAGAAATACATCAGCAAGAACCAATGCACTATATTAATTTTAGTTGAACTCTCCGGTATGCTTTGCCGAAAAGTAAAATTGCAGTAATAATTGTATTCAATCATTACTGCAAAAAAGAATGTTCCCAGGGGGAATCGAACCCTCAACTAGTGCTTAGGAGGCACTTGTTATATCCATTTAACTATGAGAACAAAAACAACCTATTCAATTCTACTGACAACAGAATAGATTGTCAATGACTTCTTAGAATTCTACCCGGCCCTGCAACCAGACATTACCCTTAAATCTGCGTCCCACAGCGGGTTCCCCCAACAAATCTTTTTGATTAATGCACACATCAAATGCAATATCATTACTTTCCAAATGCAACAGATACATCTGCTCCTGCGTTACCTGATTCACCATCTTTTCCATATCCAGAATATCTGCAATGATGGTATATTTGTCACTCTCTATACCATAGGGCATAAACGTCGTGGTGACAATACTATAAATATCTTCCTTGGTAACCCGCTTGGAAATCATAGAGTAAGTGTCCATGTCATCGATGGTGAGACTCTCGATAGCCTCCTCATCTCCTTCTCTGGCTGCTGCCATTAAGGTAGGTCGATCCACTTCTCTTTGTTGTTTTGTGCTGTTGTCAGTTTTTCTCACAGGAAGAAGAACCTTTCCTCCCAGAGATAATCCTGTCAAATAGGTATTGCGATAGTGCTCGTCTCCGAAGAAGGTTCTCCCTTCACCCTTTTGCAGATACTCCATCATATTCTGGAGATAAAAAATCATATTCACACCCAGTCGCATCTCATCGCAAAGACCCTGGTAGCTCTCCTTATCCGATTGCTTGATAATGTCCAAATTAGCAGAAGAAGACAAAGTGTGGCCCACACAATAAGGATAATAATAATCCACCTTGAAATTGTCATCCATGTCATATACACCACGAATGGCTATTCCCACATTCTTGCAAACTTCAAACGCTAATTCCACATACTCATTTCCCTCTGAATCAAATGCCACTTCATGGCCATCCGGCCGACGAATGGCTTCATATATCATACGATCCAGTTCTTCTTTTGTGATATTTGAAAATCCAATGGCTGGTAAATAACTATGCATAAAGTCCTACTTTCCATTTGTACTTGAGAGGGCCTGCTCCAATGCCTGTTGCTCCTCTTCCGCCAAAGAAATAATAGAATGGCCGTCAATGATTTCCTTTACATAAGTATAACAGCCGTCTCTGCTATGAACCGCGTTTAAGACAAAGCCATCATCCTTTTCGTTTAACAGGGCAAGGGAAAAACTCAATTTTCCACCCATCTCCTGAAAGGCATCATACTTAACCAAACCATATTTCTGAAAATCAAATTTCATCTTCTTAAAGATAGTGTCAATATTTCTCTCATTGGCAGCATTGTTCTCGATTAACTCATCCACCTGCTCCAATCGATAAATTAATGTCTCCTCCAGAGACTTTGCATTCTTACCCTTCATAAAAATTGCATATCTCTTCTTTAGCTTGCTCATCTGTACCACATTAATAATCATCAAAATGATCAGGATGACAATAAGTGCTGCCAAGCCAATAATAATATAATCCGTACTAATTCCTAGATATTGTTCAAACATGTCTATACCTCTTACCAAACATATGTTCTGTTATTCTTTTGCAGATTGAATCATCATAACAAGTCGATCTAATTCATCCTGTGTGTAATACTCAATTTCAATCTTACCTTTTTTATTGTCCTTTGGAACAATGGATACCTTTGTACCAAGAGTCTTCTTCATCTGTTCCTGTAAATCATTGTAAATGGTCAATAATTTTGGATCAATCTTAGACTCCGGCTTCTTGTCTTCCGGCTTCTCGCTGGAAAGTTTTTTTACTTCCTTCTCCACATCACGAACACTAAGTTTCTCATCGAATACTCTCTGGGCAAACTCATACTGTTTATCCTTATCGGTAATACCAAGAATTGCTCTGGCATGACCGGTGGAAATCATTTCATCAATTACCATCTGCTGAACTCGGTCATCCAACTTCAACAATCTCATAGAGTTGGTAACTGCAGTTCTACTCTTTGAAACTCTTTCAGCCACTTCGTCCTGTTTCAGATTAAACTCATCCAATAGCTTCTTATAAGCCAATGCCTCTTCAATAGGATTTAAGTCCTCGCGCTGAATATTCTCAATAAGAGAAATTTCTACAATTTCCTGCTCTGTTAAATCCATAATGATAACAGGAACTTCTTTTAGTCCGGCCTTTTTTGCTGCACGCCATCTACGCTCACCGGCAATAATCTCATAGAAAGAATCTTTTCCATTCTTCACTTCATGAACCCAAAGTGGAGATAACACACCATGCTGCTTAATAGAATCAGATAACTCCATCAAAGCATCTTCGTCAAAGGCTTTTCTTGGCTGATCCGCATTTGGTTCTACCTTATCAATACTGACCATTACCTTGCTGTCTTCTGATGCAACCTGTTCTTCTTTTCCCTTCTTATCTTCCACCGGCTTGCTTGGAATCAAAGAATCTAAACCTTTACCCAATCCATTCTTTTTTGCTGCCATCTTAGATATCCTTTCTACCTATTATTTCTTTTGCTAAATTACGATAACTCTCCGCACCTGCTGATTTTGGATCATAAAGATTAATTGGCAAACCATGTGATGGTGCCTCAGCCAAACGAACATTTCTTGGAATAATCGTCTGGTATACGGTAGCGTTAAGATTCTCCTTAACAGTATCTACAACATCTGAAGATAAATTCGTTCTTGCATCATACATAGTAAATACAACACCTTCAATCTTAAGATTTGCATTTAATCGCTCCTGAACCAGGTCGATGGTATGTATTAACTGACTGATTCCTTCAAGTGCATAGTACTCACACTGAATTGGTACAAGAATAGAATCTGCTGTTGTCATGGCATTAACTGTCAACATATTTAATGAAGGAGGACAATCAATGATGATAAAATCATAATCATCTCTGATATAATCTACTGCATTTTTTAGAATGTATTCTTTCTCATTAATTCCTAATAATTCAATTTCCGCACCGGCAAGATTAACATTAGATGGTATTAATGATAAATGATCAATATTGTCCACCTTAGTCATACTCTCTTTAATACTGCACTCATCCAGCATTAATTCGTATACTGTGTTTTCCACCTCGCTCTTATCGATACCAAATCCACTTGTAGTATTTCCCTGTGGATCTAAATCAATAACCAGTACATTCTTTCCCATCTCTGCCAAACATGCAGATAAATTAATAGAAGTAGTTGTTTTTCCTACTCCTCCCTTTTGGTTTGCTATTGCTATTATTCTTCCCATTTTCATTCCCTTTCTCTTTTCGCTTTTGTTATTATATCACTTTGAAATATCCTTTTCTACTTGTTTTTCTCCGGCAAAACCCCGTAAATATAAGACTTGACCACTACATCTAGTTATAAAATATATGTGTTTTTAAAATGTTTCACGTGAAACATATGTATTAATATTTCGATTATTTAGTTGTTGTAATTTTTTTCTGATACTAAATCTTGTACCTTATTCATTATATTACTATATATAAAAAACAATGTTTCACGTGAAACATTGTTATATTGATAAACTATATATGGTATTGAATCTGGATATATAGAAAAAAAATAGAAAGATATAAATATAAATATAAAATGTGCACAACAAAAAATTACAATTCAGATATTATGTGTTGTAATTCTATACTTGCTCTGGTTGGATCACTGAAAATATAACCGGAGATATTCTGTAATTGGCGTTTTAGTTTTGTATTATCGTTATCATCTGTTGCAGATTGTAAAGAAGAATGTTCCGTTTCCATCATAGAATCAATAATAGTTGTAAGTTCAGACAACCGTCCATCCATATGATGTAACTTATCTTCCATAGAAGATTTGTCGTTTTGTAATTTATCCAGTGTACTCTGTACTTCTATAATCTTATCTTTATGTTTATAGCTTACTTCTCTCGGTGTAAAATCAGAAAAAAGTGCTTGATTCTCTTCTTCTAAGAGATTGAGAAACTTTTCATTTTCCTTTATCTTACTCAAAAGCAAATCATATTCTTCCTTAATTTCAATCTTCTCGGCTATCAATTCTTCCTGATATTTTTTAAGAAAATCCATCACCATAATCAACACCCCACACATATATTCTTGTTATCTCCATTTTATAATAATTACTTCATAGATTGCAACACGATTAGAAATTATGTAATTGCTATATAATATAATTATTATTATAATAAAGATAACAGAATCAGATTCTATTATATATCTTAATTAATATAAATTGTACAAAGATAATTATTTATATAAAGGGTACTTGTGAGTGGTCGGTTTATCTTTGTACAA
>JAQXIY010000036.1 GCA_029008035.1 Lachnospiraceae bacterium | reverse complement strand
AAATCTATTTTAGTAACATAGTATTTGTGATATAATACGAGAAAGTATATCTAGCAATGAAGTGGAGGGATTATACATGTGTGATGTACAGAAGTATATGGATATGTATAAAGAAATAAAGAATCTACAACCAGAAGATACATTGCAGCTGGTGATGGAGTCAGAGAATAAAGATGAGAAAGCTTTCTTTGAAATGGTGGGAAACTTTTTGTTGCAACAAAAACAGAAAGAGGTTGTGGAAAGGAAGTTGTTTTAAATGAAGAAATATATACTAATTGCCGGCGTCAATGGCGCCGGCAAATCTACTTTATTTCAGACGATTGATTCTCTGAAAAATATGCAAAGGATCAATACAGATGAAATAGTAAGGTCGTTTGGCAGATGGGATTATCCAAAGGATGTAATGAAAGCAGGGATGATAGCGGTAAAGAAAGTCAATGAGTATTTTGAAACAGGGATTTCTTTCAATCAAGAAACGACACTTTGTGGAAAGAGCATTATCAAAAATATGCAAAGGGCAAAGCAGTTAGGGTATAAAATAGAAATTCATTATGTGGGGTTAGAATCACCGGATATTGCAAAAGAACGTATTGCATCTCGAGTGAGATGTGGCGGACATGGCATACCAGATGCTGATGTGGAACGAAGATATTATGAAAGCTTTCAAGCATTAAAGCAAGCTGTGAAATTATCTGATATAGTAGTTTTATACGACAATACGAAAGCGTTTAGACGATTTGCAGTATATGAGAGAGGTATATTGGCGACTATATCAGAGCAACCACCAAAATGGTATGAGAATTATGTTGAGTAGGGACAGAATATAAGCAGGCTCACTAGTGGTGGGTCTGCTTTGTTTTATTTCTACATAACAAATCGAACATATATTCGAAAATATCTGTACATTTTGTCGGGCTTCTGCTATAATAAGCCATACCATTGGATACAGTAAGTAATAATTTATGATAGCTTTTGGAGGTGCAGGTGGATACATTTAAGTTACATTCCCCTTATGAACCCACCGGGGATCAGCCACAGGCAATTGAACAATTAGTGGAGGGCTTTCAAGAGGGCAATCAGTGTCAGACACTGTTGGGTGTTACCGGATCAGGCAAGACCTTTACCATGGCCAATGTGATTGCTAAGTTGAACAAGCCCACATTGATTTTGGCTCATAATAAGACTCTTGCCACTCAGCTGTACGGGGAGTTTAAGGAGTTTTTCCCTGAGAATGCGGTGGAGTACTTTGTGTCATACTATGATTACTATCAGCCGGAGGCTTATGTGCCTTCCACGGACACCTATATTGCCAAGGACTCTTCCATCAACGACGAGATTGATAAGCTGCGGTTGTCGGCGACAGCTGCTTTGGCGGAGAGGAAGGACGTAATTATCATCTCCTCTGTGTCATGCATCTACGGTATCGGTAGTCCGGATGATTATCAGAATATGATGGTGTCTCTGCGCCCGGGAGATTTGAAGGACCGGGACGAGGTGATTCGCCAGTTGGTGGACATGCAGTATATGCGCAATGATATGGATTGCACACGAGGAACCTTTCGGGTGAGAGGAGATGTGCTGGAGGTAATCCCGGCCAATACCACAGACTTTGCCTACCGCATAGAGTTCTTTGGAGACGAGATTGACCGCATTACAGAGATTGATGCCCTTACTAAGGAAGTGCGTCATGAACTGAAGCATGTTGCCATATTTCCTGCATCTCACTATGTGGTGCCACAGGAAAAGATTCAGAAGGCATGTGTGGAGATAGAGGAAGAACTGGAACAACAGGTGCGTTTTTTCAAGGGAGAGGACAAGCTGATTGAGGCCCAGCGCATTGCTGAACGTACCAACTTTGACGTGGAGATGCTCCGGGAGACGGGATTTTGCAGTGGGATTGAGAATTATTCCCGCCATCTTACGAACCAGAAGCCGGGGGAACCTCCCAAGTGCCTGCTGGATTATTTTAAGGATGACTTTTTATTGATTGTGGATGAGTCACATATTACTTTGCCCCAGGTGAGAGGCATGTATGCTGGTGACAGGGCGAGAAAGACCACTCTTGTGGAATACGGTTTCCGCCTGCCCTCCGCTATGGATAACCGCCCATTGAATTTTTCGGAGTTTGAGACCAAGCTGGATCAGGTGCTCTTTGTGTCTGCCACACCGGCAGAGTATGAGGAGGAGCATGAGATGCTCCGGGCACAGCAGGTGATTCGTCCCACAGGTCTTTTGGACCCGGAGGTGGTGGTGCGACCTACAGAGGGACAGATTGATGACCTGATTGGCGAGATCCGCAAGGAGACCAAGAACCACAACAAAGTTTTAATTACCACCCTCACCAAGCGTATGGCTGAGGATTTGACAGATTATATGGCAGAGCTTGGCATCCGGGTGAAGTATATGCATTCTGACATCGATACCATGGAGCGGGCAGAAATTATCAGGGATTTGCGACTGGATGTATTTGATGTTCTGGTGGGCATTAATCTATTGCGAGAGGGACTGGATATCCCGGAGATCACGCTGGTGGCTATTCTGGATGCGGACAAGGAGGGATTCCTCAGATCTGAGCGCTCTCTGATACAGACCATTGGTCGTGCGGCCCGGAATTCTGAGGGGCATGTAATTATGTATGCTGATAATATGACGGATTCCATGCGTCTTGCTATTACAGAGACGGCCCGCCGTCGCGAGATTCAACAGGCGTATAACGAGGAACACGGTATCACCCCTACTACCATTAAGAAGTCTGTTCGGGAACTCATCAGCATTTCCAAGGAGATTGCCAAGGAGGAGATGCAGTTAGAGCGGGGTGCCGAGGAAATGACCAAGGAAGAATTGGAGAAGCATATCGCAGACATTCGCAAGAAGATGGAGAAGGCGGCAGGAGATTTGAACTTCGAGGCGGCAGCCGAATACCGAGACCGATTGATTCAGCTGAAAGAAATGCTGCGTGATATGTAAGAAAGGACAGAATATGGCAGAACAAAAGGACAGAAAATACATCAAAATCAAAGGAGCCAACGTGCATAATCTCAAGAATATCAGCCTGGATATCCCGAGAGATTCCTTCACGGTGCTGACAGGACTCAGTGGCTCCGGTAAGTCGTCGTTGGCTTTTGACACCATTTTTGCAGAAGGACAGAGGCGGTATATGGAGTCCCTGTCTTCCTATTCCAGACAATTTTTGGGGCAGATGGACAAGCCGGATGTGGAGAAGATCGAAGGACTGCCACCGGCTATTTCCATCGATCAGAAGTCAACCAATCACAATCCCCGTTCTACTGTAGGAACGGTGACGGAGATATATGATTACTTCCGACTTCTCTATGCACGTATCGGTATCCCACATTGTCCTCAATGTGGCAAGGAGATTAAGAAGCAGACCGTTGACCAGATGGTGGATCGCATCATGGCTCTTCCAGAGCGCACCAAGATTCAATTATTAGCACCTATGGTGAGGGGCCGCAAGGGTACTCACGAAAAGTTGTTTGCAAAGGCCAAGAAGAGCGGATATGTCCGTGTGATCGTAGATGGTAATCTCTATGACCTTTCCGAGGAGATTGCCCTGGAGAAGAATATCAAGCATAACATCGAGATTGTAGTGGACCGTCTGGTAATTAAAGATGGCATTGAGAAGCGTCTGACAGATTCCATTGAGACCATCCTGCAGCTCACCTCCGGTTTGGTGATTGTGGATGTGATTGACGGGGAATCTATCACTATGTCTGAGGGGTTTTCTTGCCCGGATTGCGGCATCAGCATCGATGAGGTGGAGCCTCGAAGTTTCTCCTTCAACAATCCTTTTGGCGCGTGCCCGGAATGCTTTGGCTTGGGCTTTAAGATGGAATTTGATGAGGAATTGATGATTCCCGATAAGAGATTAAGTTTTAACGAGGGCTGCGTCTGTGTCAACGGATGGCAGTCTGCCTCAGATACCAAGAGCTTTACCCACGCCATTTTGGAGGCCTTGGCCAAGGAATATGATTTCTCCCTTGACACTCCTTACAGAGAATTGCCGGAGGAGATTCGTCATCAGTTTATCTATGGCTTTGACCGCACCGTGCCGGTTCACTACAAGGGACAGCGGGGTGAGGGAGTGTATGACATTTGCTTTGAAGGCCTCATCAGCAATGTGAACCGCAGGTATCGGGAGACCCATTCCGAGACCATGAAAAAAGAATACGAAGAGTATATGAATATCACCCAGTGCCCTATCTGTAAGGGACAACGTCTGAAGAGAACTTCCCTGGCGGTAACAGTGGCGGATAAGAATATTTTCGAGATGACAGAGATGCCTATTTGCGATTTGCAGGTGTTCTTAAACAATATGCAACTTTCACCGCAACAGGAGAAGATTGGAAACCAGATCTTAAAAGAGATTCGTGCCAGAGTGAAGTTCCTTGTGGATGTGGGATTGGATTATCTTTCCCTCTCCCGGGCCACAGGAACCTTGTCCGGAGGAGAAGCTCAGCGCATTCGTTTGGCAACACAGATTGGCTCCGGTCTGGTGGGGGTAGCCTATATCCTAGATGAGCCAAGTATCGGTTTGCACCAGAGGGACAACGATAAGTTGCTGGCATCTCTGAAGGGACTGCGAGATCTGGGCAACACCCTGATAGTGGTAGAACATGACGAGGACACTATGCTGGCGGCGGATTGCCTTGTGGATATCGGCCCAAGAGCAGGCAAGCATGGTGGAGAAGTGGTGGCCATCGGCACACCTCAAGAGATTATGGAGAACCCTAACTCCATCACCGGCGCATATCTGAGCGGTAAGATGCGGATTCCTGTACCGACAGAGCGAAGACAACCTACGGGATATCTCACCATCAAGGGGGCCAGGGAGAACAATCTCAAGAATGTGGATGTACAGATTCCTCTGGGGATTATGACTTGCATCACCGGTGTTTCCGGATCCGGCAAGAGCTCTCTTACCAATGAGATTCTGTATAAGAGACTGGCTAAGGAATTGAACCGCGCTCACAAGGTACCGGGGAAGCACGATGATATTCTGGGCATAGAACAGTTGGATAAGATTATAGACATCGATCAGTCCCCCATAGGGCGGACGCCCCGCTCTAATCCGGCTACGTATACCGGCGTTTTTGACATGATTCGGGACTTGTTCGCATCAACTGCAGACGCCAAGGCCAGAGGCTATAACAAGGGACGATTTAGTTTCAATGTAAAGGGTGGTCGCTGTGAAGCTTGTTCCGGGGACGGCATTATCAAGATTGAGATGCACTTTTTGCCGGACGTCTATGTGCCTTGTGAGGTGTGCGGTGGCAAGCGATATAACAGGGAGACCCTGGAAGTGAAGTATAAGGGTAAGTCTATTTATGACGTGCTGGATATGACAGTGGAGGAGGCGCTGCACTTTTTTGAAAATGTGCCCTCTATCCACAGGAAGATACAGACGCTCTATGATGTGGGCCTATCCTACGTGAAGCTGGGGCAGCCATCCACCACACTTTCCGGTGGAGAGGCTCAGCGTATTAAGTTGGCTACGGAATTGAGCCGACGAAGCACGGGACGCACCATCTACGTTTTGGACGAACCAACCACCGGTCTACATTTTGATGACGTGAGGAAACTGGTGGAGATTCTGCGAAAACTTTCGGAAGGTGGAAACACCGTGGTGGTTATCGAGCACAACCTGGACGTGATTAAGACGGCAGATTATATTATCGATATGGGGCCGGAGGGAGGCGACCGGGGAGGCACGGTTGTGGCCTGTGGCACTCCCGAGGAAGTTGCCAAGCATCCGTCTTCCTATACAGGTCAATACATCAAGCGGGAACTGGAGCGATAGGATAGTATTCCGTCACAAAATTTTATTGAAAAATGGTAACTTTTGTATATAATTGAAATTAGAATGCAAAACTATCATTAGGTGGACTATGTCCACTTGGCATAAAAGCAAGACGGAAAGGAGAAACGTAATGGTTTCAAGTGATATCGGAATTGATTTGGGTACAGCCAGCATTTTGGTGTATGTGAGAGGAAAGGGTGTTGTCCTCAAGGAGCCATCTGTTGTAGCCTTTGACAGAGACACCAATCGTATCAAGGCTATCGGCGAGGAGGCTCGTCTGATGCTGGGACGTACACCTGGTAATATTGTTGCAGTTCGTCCTCTGCGTCAGGGTGTAATTTCTGATTATACAGTGACAGAGAAGATGATTAAATATTTCATTCAGAAGGCTATGGGTAAGAAGAGCTACCGCAAGCCTCGCATCAGTGTGTGTATCCCCAGTGGTGCCACCGAGGTGGAGAAGCGTGCAGTAGAAGATGCAACCTATGCAGCCGGTGCAAGAGAAGTTTCAATTATTGAGGAGCCTATTGCGGCTGCGATTGGTGCAGGCATCGATATTTCCAGACCTTGCGGTAATATGATTGTGGATATCGGAGGCGGTACAGCAGATATCGCTGTCATCTCTCTGGGAGGTTCTGTTGTGAGCACTTCCATTAAGATTGCAGGAGATGATTTCGATGAGGCTATCGTTCGCTATATGCGTAAGAAGCATAATCTACTGATTGGTGAGCGCACAGCAGAAGATATCAAGATTAAGATTGGTACTTGTTATCCATTGGCATCTCCGGAGACTATGGACGTCCGCGGACGTAACCTGGTAACCGGTTTGCCCAAGACCATTCAGGTCACCTCGGAGGAGACGGAGGAGGCTTTGCGTGAGCCTACCTTACAGATTGTGGAAGCAATCCATTCTGTATTGGAGAAGACTCCACCGGAGTTGGCTGCCGACGTGGCCGACAGAGGTATTGTCTTGACTGGTGGCGGAGCATTGTTGAGAGGCTTGGAAGAGCTGATTGAGGATCGCACAGGCATCAATACTATGACCGCTGAGGAGGCAACCACTTGCGTTGCCATCGGTACAGGTAAGTTTGTAGAATTCCTTTCAGGAGAGGCTACAGAAGACTAAAGAACAGATACGGTTCAGCCGATATATACAGTGTTAGAAGTACATCGATTGAAGGAGACACGCAATGGTTAAAGGATTATACACAGGTTATACCGGTATGGTGAATGAACAGAAGCGCATGGATGTTGTTGCCAACAACCTTGCCAACGCTGCGACTACCGGCTATAAGAAAGAAGGTATGGTGAACCAATCCTTTGACCATGAGCTGGCCATTAAGATCAAGGACACTTCGTCAGGGCGCATGCCACAGCGTATCGGAGCCATCAGTTTAGGTGCCAAGGTAGGTGAGACATACACCAATTGGGATCAGGGTAGTTATCAACTGACGGATAATGATACGGATTTGGCAATCTCCGGCAATGGTTTCTTTGCTATCTCCTTTACAGCTAAAGATGGAACAACTTCTATTAAGTACACCAGGGATGGAGCATTCACAGTGGACAACCAGGGATATTTTCGGACCAGTGATGGGGATTATCTGTTGAATCAAAACGGAGCCCTGAATTCCGATGATGACTTGGCTAACTTTGTCCGCATCGACCCCAACCGGGATTTCTCAATAGACCAGCAGGGATATATTTTCCAGAATGAACAGGTAGTGGGACGGATTGGCGTCGTGGATGTGGCAGATTACAACTATATTTCAAAATACGGTGAGAATCTGTATGACCTTGTTGAGGGAGGACAGATTGTCGCCGCTGATGCTTCTATAGAGCAAGGATGCCTCGAAGCTTCTAATGTCAACGTGATAGATGAGATGGTACAGATGATTACGGTTGCCCGTGCCTATGAGGCGGGGCAGAAGGTGATTCAGACCGAGGATTCTACACTGGACAAGGCAGTTAACAGCGTTGGAAAGGTATAATAAGCCATAGGAAGGAGATGCATCCGTTATGATGAGAGCATTATGGACCGGTGCTTCCGGCATGAAAGCACAGCAGACAAATGTAGATACTATTGCTAATAATATAGCTAATGTCAATACTGTGGGATACAAGTCCCAATCAACACAGTTTAAATCTTTACTTTATCAAACACTTCGTACAGAGACCACAACCGCCAATGGCGAGCCTAAGCCCACCACGGCACAGGTTGGTCTGGGTACAAGAGTGGCTTCTACCAACACGGATTTTACCCAGGGAACAATGCAAGCGAATGAGAGCCCCACTGCACTCTGTATTACAGGGGAAGGGTTTTTCCGCGTTCGCGGTGAAGATGGAGAGGACTACTATACCAGAAATGGTGATTTCACTTGGGCCATTGATATGAATAACAATCGCGTTCTTGCCACATCCAAGGGTCAGGAAGTCTTGGACTATAATGGCAATCCCATTATTCTTCCGGAAGGAGCATCCGGGGATACGGTGGCATTTGGATCGGATGGCGCCGTGGCATACAAGGCTCAGGATGGTACATATGTACTGACAGGACAGTCTGTTGCACTCTATCAGTTTAGCAATTCCAAGGGCTTGGAGAAGACGGGAGACAGTTTGTTTCGGCAGACGGACGCATCAGGTCCGGCTATGAATGAAGCCAACACCCCCGGATTGAAGCGAAGTGTGATTGCACAGGGATATTTGGAGGCTTCTAATGTTAATGTGGCTGACGAGATGGTAAATCTGATTGTTGCCCAGAGAGCATACGAATTGAACTCCAAGGCTATTACCACATCAGACACTATGTTAGAGCAGGCTAATAACCTGAAGCGATAGGAGGTAGTCTATGAGTTTCTCAGTGGATGGATTGAATGCCTATTATGATACCATGACCACCAATGCCAGGAATTCCTCAAGAGCGGACAGCGCCACAGGAGCCCTGAGCGGATTATCATCGGAATCTTCAGAAGAAGAGATTGTTGAGGCTGTGGAGTCTTTTGAGTCCTATATGGTGGAACAGGTAATAAAGCAGATGAAGGAATCTATGACCTCGGATGACGAGGATGAAGATGCAACTATGAGTCAGTACAAGGATTTGTATATGGATGCCACTATCCAGCAGTTGGCCAGCGATATGGTTTCCCAGTATGGAGGCAGTATGACAGAGGATTTGGTGGCACAGATGAAGCGGAACTACGGGATTGAATAATGGAAGAGATACAAGGTTATGTGGAACATGTGATATTCCGCAATGCAGATAACGGTTATACTGTTTTTAATTTCATAAGTGATGAGGACGAAATCACATGTGTAGGAATCTTCCCTGTAATCGATGAGGGGGAGATTCTTTTGCTTAGAGGGGAATATATTTCACACCCTACTTACGGAGAGCAGTTTAAGGCTCATTCCTACGAGGTGAAGCCTCCGGAGGATGTGGTTGCCATAGAACGTTATTTGTCTTCTGATGCGGTAAAGGGCGTAGGCCCGACCTTAGCAGCCCGGATTGTTCGCCGCTTTCAAGCAGATACCTTTCGCATTATGGAGCAGGAGCCGGAGAGGCTGGCAGAGGTAAAGGGTATCAGCGAGCGTATGGCTATGGAGATTTCCAACCAGATGACAGAGAAAAAGGACCTACGAGATGCCATTATGTTTCTTGGAAAATACGGTCTCTCCACCAACCTGGCGGTGCGTATTTACAATACCTATCAGAGTCAGATTTATCAGATCATTCAGCAGAATCCTTACCGCATGGCTGAGGAAGTGACTGGGGTGGGATTTAAGATTGCAGATGAGATTGCCGGCAAGGTAGGCATTCGCACGGATTCTGACTTTCGCATTCAGAGCGGAATTCTTTATACCCTAACACAAGGTGTTGCATGGGGACACACTTATCTGCCTAGAACAGAGCTGATTCGTGTAGCTCAGGACCTTCTTCAGGTACCTGAGAATGCTATTGATCTTCATATTACAAACCTTGCCATGGACAAGAAGGTGGTTATCAAGGGGGATCAGGTTTACTCCAAGAGTTTTTATCGTATGGAGCAGAATGTGGCGGGGATGCTGCATGAATTAAATGTGGTATACGAGGAGCTTCCTGCCCACATCACCCAGGGCATTGCACGCATTGAAAAGGAAGAACAGGTGGAGCTGGATGAGTGGCAGACAGAAGCCATCCGCATGGCTGCAACCCATGGGTTGTTTCTCCTGACAGGAGGACCCGGTACAGGGAAGACAACAACCATTCGAGGCATTATAAACTACTTTATTTCGGAAGGGTTTGATGTGCTCCTGGCGGCGCCTACAGGTCGAGCTGCAAAGCGTATGAGTGAAGCTACCGGTTATGAGGCCAAGACCATTCATCGGCTGCTTGAGGTTCGAGGAGCAATGACAGAAGGGGACGACCGGGGGAACGGTATGTTTGAGCGCAATGAGATGAATCCTCTTGAGGCGGATGTGGTGATTATCGATGAGATGTCTATGGTGGATATCACACTGTTTTATGCTTTGCTGAAGGGAATACCTGACGGTACCAGATTGATTCTTGTGGGAGATGAGAACCAGTTGCCCAGCGTGGGCCCGGGAAATGTGTTGCGGGATTTACTTTCCTCCAATTGTTTTCCCACAGTGACTTTGCAAAAGATTTTTCGCCAGTCGGGTCAGAGCGACATTGTGGTAAATGCACATAAGATTCACAGGGGAGAGCATGTGTCCATCGACAATAAGAGTAAGGATTTCTTTTTGTTGAAACGATATCAGGCTGATGTGATTATCAGTGTGGTGCTGCAGTTGGTGCAACAGAAACTGCCAAAGTATGTGGGGGCCAGCAGCTATGACATTCAGGTGTTGACTCCTACCAGAAAAGGGCTGCTTGGGGTGGAACGGCTCAATGTGATTTTACAGCAATACTTGAATCCTGAGAGTGACAGCAAAAGGGAATATCAGGCCGGAGACAGGTTGTTCAGAGAGGGAGATAAGGTGATGCACATCCACAATAACTACCAGTTAGAGTGGGAGGTGCGCAGTAAGTATGGAATTCCCATTGACAAGGGTTTGGGAGTGTTTAACGGTGATGTGGGAGTGATTCAGGAAATTAATGCATATACCAAGCGTGTTACTGTGCTGTACGATGAAAATAAAACGGTAGAATATCCTTTTGAGGGACTTAATGAGCTGGAATTGGCGTATGCCATCACCATCCACAAGTCACAGGGAAGTGAGTACCCTGCGGTGGTGATTCCGTTACTGCCGGGGCCAAGGATGCTGATGAACCGCAATTTGTTATATACGGCCATCACCCGAGCCCGACAGTGTATGACCATTGTGGGAGATGAAAACACCTTTTATCAGATGATAGATAATACAGAACAGCAAAAGCGATACTCCGGGTTGAAAGATCGCTTGGTGGAGCAGAGGGATATATAACAGTGTAAATACATCTACTCCTTCTCTGTTATTCTATTGGTTGAGGAGCCGATGATATAATTTTGCTTGAATTCCGAAACCTCTTGGAAAGACTTGGGAAATGTGATGCCAAGCTTATGGGCAATATCTTTGTTGTATAACTTAACCACTTCCACATTCGGTGTGGTAATCTTTAATTGACCGGGATCATCCCCATTAACCAGAATGCGATAGGCCTTTTTTCCGGCAGAATATCCCAATGCATAAGAATCCATAAAGGTGCTGGTGAGAGTTTTCTCGCCCAGAGAACCGTCGCCGCTGACAGTAGATACTCCTGCGTCTGTGGCGATGGAGACTATGTCATCCAATCGTTCCCCAAGATAACTTCCCGTAGGTATAAAGAGAGCACTGCACTCGTTAGATGCATAGGCGATAATCTCATCTAATGTGGCATCTTCCGGGAGGGGTTCCGTGTTCGATGCTGACAAGTCCTCTGTCCAGAAGCTGGAAACCATAGGAGAGTGAGCGCTGTTAGGAGCGATGATTCCGTCAATCAGATTGGTTTCTCCAAAGATTTCAACAACATTGTTGGCACCCTCAGTAATGGACGGAGCAACATACTTGGATTTCTGAATAATAGAGGGAGAAGGCTGGGAAGCGCCGGCCGCCTTACTTTCTTCTGTATCATTCTCTGATACAGAATCTGTGACATTTGTGGTCTCATGTACAACAGGGAGAGCATATTCCTTCCAGGGAATCCCTGCCTGATTCAGGTACTTCTCCAAAATAGCCAATTGGTACAAAGCATCGCTGTCATCCGGTGTGTACAACAGTCCTACAGACTGAAGGTTGGGAGTGCTTTCAATAATGAGTGAGAGCTGAGCTGCAATGTCGGGCTGGGAAGAGATTCCTGTGAGATTGCTTCCTGTTTTTTTGTTCCATTTATCTCCCACACCTGCAGTTAAATGTAACAGGTGCTGATAGTCCATCACACCTGCCCCCACAATCGGTGTCTCCTGAGTGGAGTCGGCTGCTGAGGTGACACTGTCCGGCCCCACGGCAAATATTAGTTGTGTGTCAGATTGCACAGAATCTGAAATGATCACATGGTCTTCCCCGAACAGATCTGACATAGAGTCCCGAAAACCCCGGGAGATGTTATTGTAGTAATCATTATCCTCATCCTGGGTAACACAGATATTGTAAATACTGGTGTCCTCTTCCGGTAGGGGA
>JAQXIY010000035.1 GCA_029008035.1 Lachnospiraceae bacterium | reverse complement strand
GCAGCTCCCGGAGAAGCTCCAAGACCCTTTCCGATAGGTGTGGCAGCCTTCAAAGATGCTGCGTCGAACTGTGGGTGAAGAAGTGTATCTAAGTTACGAGGATCGATCATAGCAACTGCTTCTTCCTCTGTCTTATGTCCTTCATCAACAAGATCACATGCAATCTTAAGAGCAGCAGGAGCTGTTCTCTTACCGTTACGGCACTGAAGCATGTACAACTTCTCGTTCTCGATTGTGAACTCCATATCCTGCATATCATGGTAGTGGTTCTCAAGGGTCTCACATACCTGGATGAACTGAGCATATGCCTCTGGGAACTTCTCTTCCATCTCTGCGATTGGCATTGGTGTACGAACACCGGCAACTACGTCCTCGCCCTGTGCGTTGATAAGGAACTCACCCATCAACTTATTCTCACCGGTAGCTGGGTCACGAGTAAATGCAACACCTGTACCAGACTTATCATTCAAGTTACCGAATACCATTGGCATTACGTTAACAGCAGTTCCCCAAGAGTAAGGGATATCGTTGTCACGACGGTAAACGTTAGCACGTGGGTTATCCCATGACTTAAATACAGCCTCAATAGCAAGCTTCAACTGCTCTACAGGATCTGAAGGGAAGTCCTCACCAATCTGCTTCTTGTATTCAGCCTTGAACTGCTGTGCCAATTCCTTAAGATCAGCAGCTGTAAGTTCTACGTCGAACTGAACACCCTTCTTCTCCTTCATCTCGTCGATAAGCTGCTCGAAGTACTTCTTACCAACTTCCATAACAACGTCAGAGAACATCTGAATAAATCTTCTATATGAGTCGTAAACGAAACGCTCGAAAGCAGGATCTGGGTTACCAGCAATCATAGCCTCTACTACTTCGTCATTCAAACCAAGGTTAAGGATGGTATCCATCATACCTGGCATTGAAGCACGAGCACCGGAACGAACAGAAACAAGAAGTGGGTTCTTAAGATCACCAAACTTCTTACCGTTTACTTCTTCCATCCAAGCTACACCTTCCATAGCCTGTGACATAATCTCGTCATTAATCTTGCGACCGTCCTCATAATACTGAGTACAAGCCTCTGTTGTGATTGTGAAACCCTGTGGTACCGGAAGACCAATCTCAGTCATCTCAGCAAGGTTAGCACCCTTACCACCAAGCAGGTTTCTCATGGACATGTTACCTTCTTTGAAGGTGTAGACCCATTTGTTTGCCATCTTTTTTTCCTCCTAAAACATATAATTCGTAACAGCCTTGAATTTTCATCCTACTGTATACTTCTTATCTGACGTCAAGCGTCCTTATCAATTTTATCATAATTTGGCAATTTATCAACATTTTTTTGTGGTTTTCCCATAAAAAAACTGCCACTTCTTTCCAACGAAATGGCAGTTTTGTTGATCTATGCTATTACCACTCAAATTTCTCAGCAAAATATGCATCCAAATCCTCGATCTTAATACGCTCCTGCTCCATAGTATCACGGTCACGGACAGTCACTGCACCATCCTCTTCTGACTCGAAATCATAGGTTACGCAGAATGGTGTACCAATCTCATCCTGACGACGATAGCGCTTGCCGATGTTACCTCTGTCATCGAACTCGCAATTATATTTCTTAGACAACTGGGCAAATACTTTTTCAGCACCCTCATTTAACTTCTTGGAAAGTGGCAGAACACCAATCTTAACCGGTGCCAATACCGGATGAAGATGAAGAACGGTTCTCATATCCGGCTTCTCTTCCGTACCGATATTCTCCTCATCATAAGCTGCGCAAAGGAATGCCAACAGGATACGATCAGCTCCCAGAGATGGCTCGATAACGTATGGCACATATCTCTCACCCTTGGCATCATCGAAGTATGTCAAGTCCTGACCGGATGTGTTCTGGTGCTGTGTCAAATCGTAATCTGTACGGTCTGCGATACCCCAGAGTTCACCCCATCCAAATGGGAATAAGAACTCGATATCTGTGGTTCCCTTAGAATAGAATGCCAACTCTGCCGGATCGTGGTCACGGAGGCGAAGTTCCTCCTCCTTCATACCAAGAGACAACAGCCAATCGCGGCAGAAACCTCTCCAATACTGGAACCACTCAAGGTCAGTTCCCGGCTCACAGAAGAACTCAAGTTCCATCTGCTCGAACTCTCTGGTACGGAAAATGAAGTTACCAGGTGTAATCTCGTTACGGAAAGACTTACCAATCTGGCCAATCCCAAACGGAAGCTTCTTTCTGGAAGTACGTTGTACATTCTTAAAGTTCACAAAAATACCCTGAGCTGTCTCCGGACGAAGATAAACAGTATTCTTAGCGTCCTCGGTTACGCCCATAAAACTCTTGAACATCAGGTTAAACTGACGAATATCTGTAAAATCATGCTTGCCACAGGTAGGACATGGAACACTGTGCTCCTTAATGAATCCCATCATCTCGTCTGTGGACCAGCCATCTACAGAAGTCTCCAACGGAATATCATTTTCTGCTGCAAAATCCTCAATAATCTTGTCCGCACGGAAACGCTCGTGACACTCTCTACAGTCCATCAACGGATCAGAGAATCCCCCAAGATGACCGGAAGCCACCCAAGTCTGCGGATTCATAATGATGGCACTGTCAATCCCCACATTGTATGGATTCTCCTGAACAAACTTCTGCCACCATGCCTTCTTGATATTATTCTTTAACTCCACGCCCAGATTACCGTAATCCCAGCTGTTTGCCAGGCCTCCGTAAATCTCAGAACCGGGATACACAAATCCTCTTGACTTACACAAAGCCACGATTTTGTCCATTGTCTTTTCCATAACTATTTCCTCTTTCTATCTATATATTCTACGTTGTACCAAGACAATCCGTTCTACAAGCCGGGCACGCTTTCGCTACTGGTCGCTGGTAGAAGGATTACTTGATACAACTTACGTTTCTTTACTCAAATAATAAAATCAAACCACACTACTCATACAAGATATAGGTCAACTGGGTTGCGTCCTCGTTGCCATCCGGTTGAGCGATGGTAACTGTGTTTTTATCCACCATTGTTGTGGCTCCATCAGAGACATAAATCACCTCTCCCGGAACAACTACGGTAATATTCTCCTTCACTACCAGCACCTTCAACTTAGGCTGAGACGTAATATCCAGAGTCTCCACAGATGTACCCTTGACACCTTCCTTTACGGTAACAAATGCATCGGCAAAATCGTATGTCTTTTTGGCATTCTGCACTTTGCCCACATACAATTCAATACCGGTAAAATCTCTATAATCTTTATAGGATGCATACGTAGTCTTGGCATAGGCCGTTTTGCCGGAAACCTTGAGAGAATCAAGCTTCACCTTGCCGGATCCCGCCTTGTCATTATACTTGGCAATTTCACTCTTAACAAACTTCTTCAGATCACCTTTATCGTAAAAGTCCTCATCAAAGGAGGTCACCTCTTCACAAATCACCTTGCCATCTTCTGTAAGGGTCAATGTGCTCATCTCCGTAGCCTTATCAAATACACCGGTCAATTTGCACACTAACACTGCAATGGCTGCAATCAATGCAACAGCGATGACGCAAAGTGCAATGACACGATTGCGAACCGCCTTATTTCGCTTCGTCTGATTGCGCTTGGCTTTCGCCTCTTTGGATGAAGGCCTCTTATTCTTCCCTTCGTTCATATTATTCACCTCATGTTTTCTCTAATAATCCGCACTATTATACTATGTAACCCTATGTTTTTCAAGACCATAGGGGCCACAAACTACCCAATGTCCAAAAACTCCTCCGACTTAAAGGTATGTCCCCAGTCACACTGACGATAGGTTTTAATCAGCCGCAGAAATTCCTCCATCACCTTTGGAGATAACTGGAAGGTGTACAGTTTCTCAATCGGGGTGGAAATCACAAATTGCATGGCATACCGGGTGGCACCATCCATAGGATTCCCACCCTCCACCTTGGCACAATCCTGACAGAGACATCCCCGAAGTCGCATATTGAAGAAATCCAACGTTTCCTCTTTTCCACATTTTACACAGGTATATATGTTAGGATATTCTCCGTTGATAGCCATATTGCGCAGCTCATAAATTCCCCGAATCAAATCAAAAGAAAACTTACGGCTTTCCAAGGCCCGAAGGGTCTGATAGAGAAGACGCAATCGTTCTTTTTCATCCGCATTTTCCTGGGAAAAATATTCCGCCACTTCCAGAAAATAATAGCCATAACAGACCATATCAAAATCCTCTGCCAAATCACGGAAATAGTTGGAAATCTCTGCCCTTGCCACTGTATATGTACTTTTGCCCTGGTACACCTCAAACTGCCCAAAGGCAAAAGGATTCGCCGCTGCCAGCATCTGGTTATTGGAACGTCTGGCCCCCCTGACAAAGGCCGTAATCTTCCCCCGCTCCCGGGTGAGAATCGTCACCCTCTTGTCGTACTCTCCAATGGGAATTGCAGAGAGCACCATGCCCGTCAGAACGATATGAAATCCCATGGGATGTTTTCTCCTCCTTACTGCAATACGCCAAATAGTCTTCCACTCTGCCTGTGGCCTGAAATCTGTCCCACAACTCACCCATATGTTTGCCTTCCTCCCTACACCATTTCTTGGTATTAGGATTGCCAGCCACCCATGGGATATACGAGAGAAAAATTGGAAAGATTACTCCATGTCATCCTTGCGATATCCGAAATTCTTAATGAGATAGTCGCTGTCTCTCCAGTCCTTTTTTACCTTCACCCAAAGTTTTAAATTCACTCTGGCTTCCAGCATTTTCTCACACTCAAAACGGGCATTGGAGCCGATTTTTTTCAACATTGCCCCGCCCTTTCCGATGATAATCCCCTTATGAGAATCCCTCTCACAGATGATGGTTGCATCAATATTGTAAATGCCCGGTTTTCCTTCACACCACTTCATCTGATCGATGGAGACGGCAATTCCGTGAGGAACCTCGTCATTTAATGCATGGAGCGCTTTTTCTCTGATAATCTCTGCCACAATCTGTCGCTGCGGCTGGTCGGTAACCACATCCTCATCGTAGTATGCCGGTCCATAGGGCAGGTATTTAAAAATCTGCTCCAACAACACGTCACAATTCTGTCCCCGAAGTGCAGAAAGAGGAACAACTTCCGCAAAATCATACAATTTGCTGAAGGCATCAATCACCCCATAGATGGACTCCCGGTCCACAGAATCAATCTTATTGATTACAAGAATCACCGGGGTAGTAGTCTTTTTTAGCTGCTCTATAATATGGCGGTCACCGCCGCCGATGAAGTCGGAAGGTTCCACCAGCCAGAGAATCACATCCACGTCTCTCATAGTATGGTGAGCCACATTGACCATATACTCCCCCAACTTATTCTTGGCCTGATGGATGCCGGGAGTATCAAGAAACACAATTTGTCCCACTTCCGGATCCGTATACACCGTCTGAATACGATTTCTGGTGGTTTGCGGCTTATTGGAAGTGATGGCAATTTTCTGTCCAATCAACTGATTCATCAATGTGGATTTTCCTACATTCGGCCGACCAATAATGGTGACAAAGCCGGATTTAAACTGAATCGTCATATCGTTCTCCCTTTGTATTTAAAATAAATTCTCCAGAGAATCAAACAATTCCGGTGATTCCCTCAGCACGTCCTCGTTGCCCACAACGCAAAAGTATCCCTGATCCATGGTTTCTCTCACCAAATCAGCCATAGCGCGTATGTCCTCCACGGTGGCATCGATTACCTGATCTCTGGTTCTTTGAATCTCCTCAAAAGTAATACCCTGAAGATATGCAGACAGAGCCCTCGTTCCCCGCTGAGATGGAGTCAACGGCGTATCCATCTCGCTTATGGTGCCAATGATATACTTGGTCATATCCCGCTCGTCAACAGCAAAGTCTTCCAGATAATCTGCTGTCTCCGCAAATACTTGATTGGTCTTTTCCAAATTCGGATCGCGATAAGACACAAAGTATGTGTCTCCATTTCGGGAAAATACACTGCGGCAACCGTAAGCTCCTCCCTTTACACGGATATTAATCCAAAAATAATCATAGCTCAAAATTACTTTCAGAATGTTGAGAATACCGGTCTTTTGGTAGCCCGCCTTGGCAAAATTACCCGCACGACATACATACTGCACCTGAGAAGCATCTGCAAAGGCTTCCTTCTTTGGCTCCAGAACAATATGATTTTCCACCGGAGTAAATGCTGTGGTAAAAAGTTTATCCTTTAACCGGGGCAAATACTCTTCCACCTGATGCAGTGCCACCTCATCTCCTGTAGTACTCACCAATAGATGCTGAACGCGGAACACCTGGCGCAAAAGACTTTGACATTTCTCCTGAATCAAGGATTTTCTATCCTCGTAATTGTCCTCCAAATCCTTCAGGAAGCGGTAATATGCAATGCCTGAAGTCATCTCAGAAATCTTTGCCGGTACAGAAAATCCTGCCATAGCCCTACTTGCTGCAATGGCATTTCCGGCACTGTTCATACGCATCTCCAGGCGAGATTTTTGCAACGCAATCACCTCACGAATACGATTCTCATCCTCAAAGTGGGAATGAAGCATCATCTCCTCCATAAGATGCGTTGCCTGCTTCACATTCTCGTACAAAAATTTACCGCGAACCTCACAGGTAAACCGATATCCGTTGTTCTCTCTGGCATATACGCCTAAAGAGGCACTGATTCCGCCGGTGTGAATGTTTATCTCATTGGCCAACTGACCATAGGTAAATTCTTCTGTGTCCACCAGGCCCAGCATACGCGTCATCAGGGAGAGATATCCCCAATCTTCTTGGGCAATCTCTGACACATCAAACACCAAATTCAAGTAATGGATTCCGCTGGTAAATACATTGTGATGAAGCACCGTAATATCAGCTATCTGCTTTTCTTCCAAATCCAGCGGTCTGGCTTCTCTTTTCAAATCCTGTCTTGTAAGCATAGGAAGGCACTCTAACTGTTCCTTGGTGGAAGGTTCCTGCTGATGCTGCTTTAACAATTTTGTCTGCTGAATCAACTGCTCTCGTTCCTGCTGAGACATAGACATTTTCTTTTTTCTTAATTCTTCTTTTAATTTCTCGTCCTGTCGACTTGCCAAACCTTTTTCCGGAGATACCATCAAAAGAGAGGCATGAGTATTGCGAAGCAGATACTTGTCAATCAACTTTTCAAAGTAATCTGTCTCCACCTTTTTCTTCAGGCCATCCAACACCCGAATACCGTAAAGGTGGGTAAAGGGTTCATCCACATCATAAAGCCAGCTATCCAGACAGTTCAATCCGAAGATAAGACCCTTGGGGAAACTGCCGAAGTCAGCCTCCCGGAAGGAAAACTGCGAAGCATTGATACCGGCCAGCAACGCCTTCTTGTCGATACCATTTGTGGACTGCTCCTTAAGCACGGCAAGAACCGTATTCATAAAGCGCTGCTTGTCCTCCGGGTTCGCTCCCTTGGCCACCACGGAAAACATAGGCTGCAGCATACCCGTATCATAGGATCCCATAATATCCTTGCCAATACCCTTTTCCAAGAGAGCGGTCTTCACGGGAGCTCCGGGAGCGCTAAGCAGCGCATACTCTAACACATCAAATGCCTGATATAATTCCTGATCCAAGGCATCCCCTACAGCGACAGAATATGCCAGATAGGTGCCATCTTTCTCATCCTCACCTGCAGAAATCGGATAGGTGGCATCCACCATACGAACAGTATCAAAAGCCTCCTGCTTCTCAATATGGGAATCCAAGTCAATGGCATCATACTTAGAGAGATATTCTCTATCCAGATAGTCCAAACGTTCTTCCATGTCTATATTGCCATACAGGTAGATATAAGAATTGCATGGATGATAGTAGCGTTGATGAAATCCAATAAAATCCTCATAGGTCAATTCCGGTATGACCTGTGGGTCCCCTCCGGACTCATAGTGATAGGCGTTGTCCGGGAATAGGGAATTGAGCATTTCGCGATTCACCACGTCATCCGGGGAAGAAAATGCCCCTTTCATCTCATTGTATACCACCCCGTTGATGGTGAGTTCATCCTCCTCACTCTCCAGTTCGTAGTGCCAGCCCTCCTGCATAAAAATCTCCGGATCGTGATAGATATTTGGATGCAACACAGCATCCAAATACACGTCCATCAAATTTTTGAAATCCTTATCATTGCAACTGGCGATGGGATACACCGTCTTGTCCGGATAGGTGATGGCATTCAAAAAGGTGTTCAGAGAACCTTTCACCAGTTCCACAAAGGGATCCTTCAATGGGTACTTGTCCGAGCCGCAGAGCACTGTATGCTCCACGATATGGGGCACTCCGGTAGAATCCAGAGGGGGTGTGCGAAACCCAATGTAAAACACCTTGTTGTCATCATCATTTTTGATAAAACTAATATGAGCGCCACTTTTTTTGTGGCGCAACACATAACCTTCTGAATTAATATCTGTCAGTTGTTCTTTGCGAATCAACTCATATGCACTATGCATCTTCTTGTCTCCTAACTCATTATAGAAATAAATTAACTGTGAATTTAACTTTTCACATGTACATCCATCTGTGCAAATGGGATGCTGATTCCCTCTGCATCAAAAGTGAGTTTTATATTCTCTAGCATATCCCATCGAACCTGCCAGTATTCCTCTGTGGAAACCCAGAAACGAACTCCCAAATCCACGGAGCTTCCATTTAACTCTTTTACAAAAATATTGGTATCAGCCTCCGGGAGACGTCTCTCCTCTGCCATCACCAAACCATGTAAGATCTCTTTTGCCTTTTTAATGTCAGCGTCATAACCAATGGGAATCACCAAGTCCATCTGGCGGCGATCACTTTTTGTGGCATTGGTCAGACTATTGTTGGCCAAAGTTCCATTTGGAACTACAATAATCTTGTTGTCAATAGTCTTGAGTTTGGTATAGAAGATGGAAATCTCAATAACCGTCCCCTCATTCTTATGGTTATCCTCGATAATATAATCTCCAACCCTAAAGGGATGTAGCATAAGAATCAACACGCCACCGGCAAAGTTAGATAGACTCCCCTGCAGAGCCAGACCTGCTGTCACACCAAGAGATGCCACTGCTGCTGCCAAAGAAGATGCGGTGAATCCAAACAACCCTAAGATGATAATGATTACCACAATCCATAGAAATACTTTAAAAACCTGATCCACAAATTGCTTGACGCCCTCTTCAGCGTCCTTTCGCTCCAAGGATTTCAGCAAACCTCTCCTGAGAACCTTAATGACCTTGCCTCCAAGATAAGCCACCAAAAGAGCCAACAATACGCTCCAAAAGAAACTTAGCACCGAAGGGAGCACCGTTTCCAACCAGCTCTTTAGCACTCCGTCTTCTAAATGTTCAATCATTCCATTGGACAAAACCTGTGAAAGTACTATCATATTCTTCTCCTACAAATTCTAGATTTGATACCCTTATATTTCATGAATAAATAAGCCACTGCGAAGCTTCGGTTCAAACCACGTGGACTTTGGCGGCATCAACAGCCCCGCATCCGCCACGGCGAACAGCTCAGCAATATCCGTAGGATACATGGCAAACGCCACCTTACAATCTGTGGCACATCTGCGCTCCAATTCCCGCAGTCCCCGGATGCCGCCTACAAAATCTATATGTGCATCCGTCTTAGGATTCTGAATTCCAAGGACGGGGTCCAACAAAAGATTCTGTAACAGAGAAACGTCCAATCCCTCTACCGGATCCTCGCTGGTATCCTCCGGTCGTATCTCACAGAGAATCCACTGCTTGCCCAGATACATAGAGAATTGGCCCTTCTTTTCCGGCTTAATGGCTTGCGAACCCGTCCGCACTATATTAAATCTATTTTTAACTTCTCCCAACAATTCCTCGTCAGACATTCCATTGCAATCCTTCACCACACGATTGTAGTCCATGATCATCAACTGATTATCAGGGAAGAGCACTGACAGAAAGTAGTTAAATTCCTCATCGCCGGTATAGCCGGGGTTTGCCTTTCTTCTTTTCTGTCCCACTCGAACAGCAGAGGCTGCTCTATGATGACCATCGGCAATATAGATTTCCGACATGGCGGCAAAAGCCTGTCTTAGAAGCGCAATCTCTTCTTCATCATCTACCAGAAACACTCTGTGACGAACATCATCATCCGCCACAAAATCGTACAGAGCTTCCCTCTGCTTGATTTTCTCCACCAATTCATCGATTTCTGACTTGCTGCGATAAGCCAGAAAGATTGGTCCCGTCTGTGCATTGCAGGAATCCACATGGTGAATCCGGTCTGCTTCTTTCTCCGCTCTGGTGTTTTCATGCTTTTTGATGACTTCATTCTCATAATCATCAATGGAGGCACAGGCCACAATTCCCGTCTGACTTCTTCCATCCATGGTCAATTCATAGAGGTAATAGCAAGGCTTTTCATCCTGAACAAATCTGCCTTCCTCCACCCACTGCCAAAGCAAGTCATGAGCCTTCTGATAGACCACCTCATCATAGGTATCCACAGAATCCGAGAAATTGGTCTCAGCTCGATCAATAGCCAAAAAACTCTCCGGATTGGCAGCCACCACTGCCTTCGCTTCCTGTCTGTTATAAACGTCATAAGGGAGAGCAGCAATTTTTGCCGCTCTCTCCTTAGCTGGTCTGATTCCTTTAAATGGTATAATATTTGCCATAATTTATCCTACTTTACTACACGTACTCTAATCACATCTTCGATAGCATTAAGCTTAGCCACTACTTCCTCTGTTACCGGTGCATCGATGTCAAGAACAGCGTATGCGTAGTCTCCTCTTGTCTTGTTAAACATATCAGAAATATTAATATTAGCGTCACCTAAAATGGTGGTGTACTGAGCAATCACACCCTTGTTGTTTCTGTGCATCAAAGTGATACGCCCTGCTGTGCGACATACACCAACCTGACAATCCGGGTAGTTCACAGAGTGGGTAATGTTACCATTCTCCATAAAGTCTGCAATCTCCTGCACTGCCATCTTAGCGCAGTTGTCCTCTGCCTCAGCAGTGGATGCACCTAAATGGGGAATTAAAATCACGCCTTCCTGACCTGCTGTGGTAGGATTGGCGAAATCGGATACATACTTGCGAATCTTACCCGCTGCAATACCGTCCAAAACTGCCTGCTCATCTACAAGAGCATCTCTGGCAAAGTTTAAGATGATAACATCCTTCTTCATCAACTGGATTGCTTCCTTGTTAATCATCTTCTTGGTGGCATCCATAAGCGGAACATGAACGGTAATCAAATCGCATTCCTTGTAAATCTCTTCCAAAGAATTGATGTGCTTCACGGAGCGGCTCAAATTCCACGCAGCCTGTACGGAGATATATGGATCGTATCCATAGACATCCATTCCTAAGTGAGTAGCTGCATTTGCCACGTTAACACCGATGGCACCTAAGCCGATAACACCCAACTTCTTACCTGCAATCTCTGTACCTGCAAATGCCTTCTTGGCCTTCTCAGCCATCTTGGCGATGTCTTCCTCATCCTTGTTTTCCTTCACCCATTCGATACCACCGATGATATCTCTGGATGCCAAAAGCATACCTGCAAATACCAATTCTTTAACACCGTTGGCATTGGCCCCCGGTGTGTTAAATACAACAATACCTTTCTCAGCACACTTATCCAAAGGAATATTGTTGACACCGGCACCGGCTCTGGCTACTGCCATGAGATTATCCGGTAAATCCAAATCATGCATAGAAGCGCTTCGAACCAAAACAGCTTCCGCATCCTCAAGATTATCTACCTTCTTGTAATCTGTTGAAAACAAATCCAAACCAACCTCAGCGATTGGGTTTAAGCAATGATATGAAAACATGTCTCTCCTCCTATGCATTTTCCTGTTCAAATTTTTTCATAAATGCCACCAGAGCCTCAACGCCCTCCTTTGGCATTGCATTGTAAATGGATGCACGCATACCGCCAACGGTACGATGTCCCTTCAGGTTCTCAAAGCCTGCTGCCTTTGCCTCAGCCACGAACTTAGCATCCAAATCCGCATCTCCTGTGACAAAAGGAACATTCATGAGAGAACGATCCTCCTTGCGAACAGTACCCTTAAACAACTTGCTCTCATCCAGAAAATCATAGAGAATCTTAGCCTTCTCTTCGTTGTGCTTCTTCATGGCTTCCAGACCGCCCATGTTCTTGATCCACTTGAACACCTTGCCGCAGATATAGATACCGTAGCATGGTGGTGTGTTGTAAAGAGAATCCGCATCTGCCTGGGTCTTATATTTCAGCATGGTTGGTGTACCGGGAAGAACATCATCGGAAATCAAATCCTCGCGAATAATCACGATAACAACACCTGCCGGTCCGATATTCTTCTGCACGCCACCGTAAATAACACCATACTTGGTTACATCTACAGGCTCTGACAAGAAGCAGGAAGAAACATCTGACACCAAAAGATGTCCCTTGGTATTAGGCAGTTCCTTAAACTTAGTTCCGTAAATAGTGTTATTCTCGCAAATATAAACATAATCCAAATCATCCGGAATATCCAGATCGGAGCAATCCGGTATGTAGGAAAAGGTCTCATCTGCAGAGGATGCCAATTCAACAGCCTCACCGTACATCTTTGCTTCCTGGAAGGCCTTCTTAGCCCACTGACCGGTAACAATATATCCCGCCTTGCGATTCTTCATCAGGTTCATAGGAATCGCTGCGAACTGCTGTGAAGCACCTCCCTGAAGGAAAAGCACCTTATAGTTGTCAGGGATATTCATAAGTTCTCTCAAATCAGCCTCAGCCTCTTTGATAATGGTATCATATACCTTTGAGCGATGGGACATCTCCATTACCGACATGCCGCATCCTCTGTAGTCCCTCATCTCATCTGCTGCTTCACGCAATACCTCTTCCGGAAGTACTGCAGGTCCTGCTGAAAAATTGTACACTCTGCTCATTTTACTCGTTTCTCTCCTTTAAATCTTTTTCGTCGAAGCACTCATTAATTGGTGTTCCCGGTGCCACCATAGGCCACACCTTGTCATCACAATCGATTACACAGTCAAGAACCACCGGCACCTTGCTGTCTAATGCCTCCTTGAATGCTTCATCAAATTCTTCCCGGGTAGTCGCCCGAAGGCCTTTTGCCCCCATAGCTTCTGCCAGTTTCACAAAGTCAACACCGTCATTTAAGATGGTGGAAGAATATCTCTTTTCGTAGAACAAGGTCTGCCACTGGCGAACCATACCAAGCACGTGGTTGTTAATTACAACTTGTATCAACGGCAATTGTTGGCGCACTGCCGTTGCCACCTCATTCATATTCATGCGGAAGCATCCATCTCCGGCAATGTTAATGACCTGTTTATCCGGATTGGCCACCTGAGCCCCAATAGCAGCTCCCAGGCCATATCCCATAGTCCCCAAACCACCGGAGGTCAAAAGTTGATGAGGTCTGTCGTACTTGTAGTACTGAGCCGCCCACATCTGATGCTGTCCCACCTCAGTAACCATGATGGCATCTCCATTGGTCTGGCGATAAATCTCTTCAATGATATAAGGACCGGACAATCCTTCTGTGGGGTAAGTTGCCGGATATTTCTCTTTCATGTCGTTGATGTGAGCCATCCACTGTGTGTTGTCCTTCTGAGCAATCATAGGGTTGAGACGTTTCAATGTCTCTTTTACGTCTCCAATGACACAGGATGTAACCACAACATTCTTGTTAATCTCTGCCGGATCCACATCAAACTGCAACACCTTAGCCTGTTTTGCAAATTTCTTAGGATTACCCAGCACACGGTCGCTGAATCTGGTTCCGATGGCAATAAGCAAATCACATTCACTGACACCTAAGTTGGATGTCTTGGTGCCATGCATACCAAGCATTCCGGTATAACGCTCTGAGTTGCCGTCTATAGCACCTTTTCCCATCAGTGAATCACAAACCGGGGCATCTACCAAATCCGCAAAAATTTTCAATTCTTCGCTGGCCTCACTGATGACCGCACCACCGCCCACAAAGATGTATGGCTTCTTTGACTTGCGAATCAGTTCCGCTGCCGTTTCCAAGGATTCCCGGGTAATGTCCTTAGTAACCGGTGCCACCTCTTTTGCCTCACAGAAGGTATATTCTGTCTTAGCCGCTGTCACGTCCTTAGGAATGTCCACAAGCACCGGACCGGGTCTGCCGGTCTTTGCAATGGTAAAAGCGCGACGGATGGTGTCTGCTAATTTGGTCACATCCTTAACAATAAAGTTATGCTTTGTAATTGGCATCGTGACACCTGCAATATCTACCTCCTGGAAACTGTCCTTTCCCAACAGCGGTACGGTAACGTTACATGTAATTGCCACCATAGGTACAGAATCCATATATGCGGTGGCAATACCTGTTACCAAGTTAGTTGCACCCGGGCCACTGGTTGCCAAGCAAACACCAACTTTTCCTGTACTTCTGGCATAACCATCTGCCGCATGACTGGCTCCCTGCTCATGGGAGGTCAGCACATGATGAATCTCATCGCTATGTTTATATAACTCGTCATATACATTTAAAATCGAACCGCCCGGATAACCGAAAACGGTATCTACCTTTTGTTCCTTTAAGCACTGGATTACGATTTGTGCTCCTGTCAACTGCATCTTATTCATCCCCCTACTCAGGCTGCTTTAAGATTGCACCCATATTACCTGATGTAACCTGAGCTGCATATCTGCGCAAGTACCCCTCTTTAATCTTTGGCTCTCTGGGTTGCCAAGCCTCACGACGTCTCGCCAACTCCTCATCAGAGACTTCCATGTTAATCGTCATTTCCGGAATATTGATGGAGATGATATCTCCCTCTTCCACCAAGGCGATTGGGCCGCCAACAGCAGCCTCAGGTGAAACGTGACCGATAGAAGCACCTCTGGATGCTCCTGAAAAACGACCATCCGTAATCAAGGCAACAGTGGATCCAAGGCCCATACCTGCAATGGCAGAGGTAGGATTCAGCATCTCTCTCATACCCGGGCCACCCTTTGGTCCCTCATAGCGGATAACCACCACATCACCGTCAACAATCTTGCCACCCTTGATAGCTGCAATAGCATCTTCCTCGCAGTCAAAGACACGAGCAGGACCGGAGTGAACAAGCATCTCATCTACAACAGCAGAGCGCTTAACAACACCGCCATCCGGAGCAATGTTACCCTTTAATACAGCAAGACCACCTGTCTTAGAATATGGGTTATCTACCGGTCGAATGACTTCCGGGTTCTTATTCACTGCATTAGCAATGTTCTCTCCCACAGTCTTACCTGTTACTGTCATACAATCTGTATTTAGCAAACCAATATCAGCCAGTTCCTTCATAACAGCGTAAACGCCGCCTGCCTCGTTCAAGTCCTCCATATAGGTAGGACCTGCCGGTGCCAAATGGCAAAGATTTGGTGTCTTCTCGCTGATTGGATTAGCATAAGAAATATCAAAATCAAATCCCACTTCATGGGCAATAGCCGGCAAATGCAACATCGAGTTAGTGGAGCATCCCAATGCCATATCTACCGTAAGGGCATTGATGATTGCCTCCTTTGTCATAATATCTCTTGGGCGAATATCCTTGCGGTACATCTCCATAACCGCCATTCCTGCATGCTTGGCAAGACGAATACGGTCAGAATACACTGCCGGAATGGTTCCGTTACCACCAAGGCCCATACCAAGAGCCTCTGTCAGACAGTTCATGGAGTTGGCTGTATACATACCTGAGCAGGAACCACAGGTAGGGCAAACCTTCTCCTCATACTCTCTCACATCATCTGCTGTCATCGTACCGGCCTCATATGAGCCAACAGCCTCAAACATAGAAGAAAGGGATCTCTTCTGTCCCTTAACGCGACCGGCAAGCATTGGTCCGCCGGATACAAATACAGTAGGTACATTAACGCGGGCTGCTGCCATCAAAAGTCCCGGAACGTTCTTGTCGCAGTTAGGAACCATAACCAGAGCATCAAACTGATGAGCCAAGGCCATACATTCGGTGGAATCTGCAATCAAATCTCTTGTCACAAGAGAGTACTTCATACCGGTGTGTCCCATGGCAATACCATCACAAACTGCGATTGCAGGAAATACAACCGGCACACCGCCAGCCTCTGCCACACCAAGTTTAACGGCATTTACAATCTTATCCAAATTCATATGACCAGGTACAATCTCATTGTATGAGCTAACAATACCGACCATAGGCTTTTTCATCTCTTCCTCGGTAAATCCCAAAGCGTTAAACAAACTTCTATGTGGTGCCTGTTGCATACCACATTTAACATTATCACTTCTCATAACCTTACTCCTTTTCATATCTTATTTCCGCTGTTTTCTCTTATATATTTTATTCCAGACACGCTCTCGCTCTGAGAAAAACGTTGCTTCACTAAATTCGCACAGTTCATTAAGTGAGGACGTTTTTCTAAGGTCTGTCATAAATATATATAAGAGTAAACAGCTGCGTAATATTGAATTTGATATATAATCTACCGGTTAGCAAGAAATCAGCCGCCCAGTAGTTCCTCATCTAGTCATTTCATATCTAACCCATTAGATATACGAACAGATAATGTCACCCATCTTGTCAGTGCCGACTTGGGTGATGCCGTCTAAGTTATCCCCTTCTCGAGGCATAATATCAATGGTTCGATAGCCATCTGCTAAAGCTTTCTTTACAGCAGATTCTACTGCATCTGCTTCTTTGTCCAGATCAAAGCTGTATCGAAGCATCATAGCCGCACTGAGAATGGTGGCGATTGGATTGGCAATGCCCTTGCCTGCAATATCCGGTGCAGAACCACCACTTGGTTCATAAAGGCCAAATTTGGTTTCATTCAGACTGGCTGAGGACAGCATACCGATAGAACCTGTCACCATACTTGCCTCATCTGACAAAATATCACCAAACATATTCTCGGTAAGAATCACATCAAACTGTTTCGGGTCTTTTACAAGCTGCATAGCACAGTTGTCAACCAGCATATGCTCGTAGGACACCTCGGGATAGTCCATGGCAACTTCCTCAACCACCTTTCTCCAAAGACGGGAAGAATCCAACACATTAGCTTTATCCACACTGGTCACCTTCTTGCGACGCTTCATAGCAATATCGAAGCCCCGCTTAGCAATGCGACGAATCTCGTTCTCGTTATATGTAAGGGAGTCGCAAGCAGTCATCACACCATCTATCTCCTTGGTGCTACGTTCTCCAAAATACAGGCCACCGGTAAGCTCACGCATAATCATCATATCAAATCCGTCACCGATAATGTCATCCCGCAGGGGACAAGCACCCTTGAGTTCCTGATACAAATATGCCGGACGAAGGTTTGCGAAAAGATTTAACTCCTTCCGCAGTTTCAACAAGCCAGCTTCAGGGCGAAGTTCAGGAGCCAACTTATACCAAGGAGACGTTGCAGTGTTACCACCAATGGAACCCATGAGAACAGCATCACTGGCCTTAGCCTGAGCAATGGCCTGGTCTGTCAAAGGTACTCCCGTGGCATCAATGGAGCATCCTCCCATCAAAATCTCTTCGTAGGTAAAGGTATGTCCATATGTGGCGCAAATCTTATCCAAAACCTTCTGGGCTTCTCTCACCACTTCCGGGCCAATACCATCACCATAAATCACTCCAATCTTGTAATTCATGACTATACTTCCTTCCGTAAATACTTGTACTTTCCCATTTAAAGTCTATACTTTACTATAATAAAGTATTTACATATTCTTTTCAATAAAAACATTGCATAAAAATACCAGAAAAAAGCTTGACTTTATGGGCATTAACGCATTATTGCCACAGTTGTGCATGAATACTTGGTGAACTCGGGATAATACATCTCTATGTCAGGCACGCTCTCGCTACTGTTCGCTGGTAGCGGTACATAAGGTGCTACTTCGTACCGCCTAAGTACCGACCGCTCACAAGTACCTTGGCATAGAGATGTATTATCCCGAGTTCACCTATACAACATAAAACAGACCCCTGTCACATGGACAGGGGTCTGTACAATATCTTTGAAATATGGTTATGACATGGTTCTCATAGCATCCGCTATCTCCGCAATCTTGCGCAGGTAACCATTCATCTCCTCCATAGCCGCCATACTGCTCTCGCTCAAAGAAAGGGCTGTCTCGGAAGATGCCGCCACCTCCTGAGATGTGGCTGAGAGATTGGCAATGCTGTCTGTAATCTGTGCATTGGCATCCAATACATCTGCCACAGACTTTGTCACCTTAACCACGCCGTCTGTAAGAGACTGGGTGTTATTCTGGATATCTGCCAACTTCTCTCCGGTGGAATTTATCATCTCGTTCTGACGAACAATACACTCAGTGGATTTCTCCATGCTGTGAATGGCAACCTCTGCCTCTTCCGTCAGCTTATTGATAATGGCACCAATCTGCTCTGTAGCCTGTCTTGTCTCCTCAGCCAGCTGGCGAATTTCGTCTGCAACCACAGCGAATCCCTTGCCGGCCTCACCGGCTCTGGCCGCTTCGATGGAAGCATTGAGGGCCAACAAATTGGTCTGTGAAGAAATGCCCAAAATGGTTTCTGTAATGGCATCCACTTCATGAATGCGGTTGTTAAGATGATTGGTGGAATCCTCTGTCTGATGATTGATGGTAGCCACTTCTCTGGCCTGTTCCTCCAACTTCTTGATAAGCACCACACCATCCTCTACCGCCAATCGGGTAGAATCAGACAGACTGCTCATCTCCTTGGTCTGGTCATCCACATCCTGTAAAATATTCTGGATCTCAACAGTATGTATCGTCTGCTGCTCAATAGCCTCTGCAGTCAGCTTAGTACTGTCCGCAATTTCGTTTGAGGAATCATGGCTGTTAACCATACATTCGTTCAATCTGGTAGAAACCTCTGTAGCCATGGTAAACTGCTCCGCCAAATCATTGGCGTGTTCCACAACCTCCTTGGCAATGTTAGCCTGCTTGGCAGCATCACTCTCAATCTGAGAGATGGTCTCCTCCTGATGTCTCTGCTGCTGCGCAGAAATCAAAAGTTCGGCTGTAGCCGCTACAGCCACTGCTGCCACCTGAATGATATAATTGGGCAAGAAATTCTCTGTAGCAATAAAGTTGGCATGAAAAATATCGTATGCAACAGCACTCATGACCGACATCACTGCACCAATCTTAACAATCTTAACCTTCTGGAACATCATAACCAAAACCGCTATTGGAAAGATTGTAACAAAATAAAAGAAATTATCTCCCGTAAAAAGCATCATCAGAAACAGAAGAAATACCGGATAAATACAGTAATGATGGTAATTGTCCTGATATCTCTTAGCCTTAAAACCAACCAACAATGTGGCAACGGCTACAAAGCCAAACACCAGCGTAACAATCTTGCCAGCAGAAACGCCATTCATAGCCATAGCAGCGATTTCCAAAACAATCATAGCCACCGTAATCATCATACCGATAATCAAGCCTATGCGGTTACGTTCTCCCATCTGTTTCTCTCGTAAAGTCATATTCTCATCCCCCAAAGCTTATGTTATTCCTCATTAATCCTTCGCTTTAATCTATCGAAGTTATACACGACTATTTTACAACATTGTGTAGAAAGCCACAACAAAAAATGTTAAAAAGCGCAAAATCTTGCAGTTTTTGCTCATTTTGACCAATCATGAGCAATTACAACTGAGGCGGTCCAATCCATCTCCCCCTTGCTTTTCTCTTACAGGCGGTCTGTAATTCTCCAGTTGCTGCAATACCCCCTTGACAACGGCGTATTGCATAGCCTCCTCTTTTGTAATATTCTTGTGTTCACAAAACCTCTCCAGATACTCTTCCTGAGCCTGATTCATTTTCTTTTCCCCCTTACGATTCAATCAAATCTGCCAATGTGGTGGTGTCAATCACATCACGGATGGCGGCGTCCAACTTCTTCCACAAGGGCAACGTGCTGCATTTATCCGCACGCTCACACTCATTCTCCTCATCAGCCAGACATGCCACCGGAGCCATGTTACCTTCCGTCAAACGAAGAATCTCGCCTATGGTATATTCCTCGGGTTCCCTTGTAAGGGTGTAGCCTCCCTGGGGACCTCTGACACTCTTAACAAATCCCGCTTTGTGAAGTACAGAAACCACCTGTTCCAAATACTTGTCAGAGATATCCTGCCTGCCCGCAATATCCTTGATACGCACCGGTTTTCCCTGACTATTTTTCGCTAAATCCAATAAAAATCGGATGGCATATCTGCCTTTCGTTGATACTTTCATAGCCTCATCCCCTTTTCCTACTGTTTTGATAGGATTATTATGCTATGAGTTTATCTTTCTTTTTTTCTCTTGTCAATGGATGCCGCTTATCATCATATCGTTATCTCTATTTTAATACAAAATTTCCTAAAAAAAAATACAAAAAACACTTTGCAGCCCGTTTCCGGACCACAAAGTGTCTTTCATTATGATTCTTGAGCTTCTTCCGTCTCCGGAAGTCTCTCCAAACCGTCTGCCTCTTCGCTCACCCTGGGTGTAGCGTCGGCATCCTCATCGTTATACACTTCGATTTCTTTGATGGCGTGTTCATTGCCCTGTACCAAATAGGTATGTTCGCTTCCACAGTAGGGACATGTCTTTCCATGCTCCACTGTGCCATAGGTCTGCTCACAATCTTCGCAGTAAGTAACTGCGGGGATCATCTCCACTTCCAATTCACACCCCTGCATAATCTCACTCTTGGAACATTTCCAATTCCAACAATCCACAAGATATTCCGGGATTACCGTGGAAACTTCTCCCACCTGTAGGGTAACCTTGTTGACACGGTTCACATGATTCTCTACTGCCAGCTCTTCTACGGTCTTGACAATATGAAACACGATTCCTAATTCATGCATACTTCCTCTCGTCCTTTATTACTTGTTCTTCGCTGCGTATGCTTCCTTGTATTCCTTAATCTGGCGTTTCTCTTCTGCTGTCTTAGGAGTAAATACAATCTTAGCCGCACGCTTCAACTCGTACGGAATAATCTTCTTGAATTTATCCTCAGCCACAGTCATCTCAGAGCATTCCGGATGATCTCTTCTCAAGGTAATGGCATCAAACATACACTTGGTTGTACATACACCACAACCGATACACTTATTCTCATCGATAATGGTTGCACCACATCCAAGGCAGCGAGATGTTTCAATCTTAACTTGCTCTTCTGTCAGTGTCAAGTGTGCATCCTTAAATGACTTGTCTGCAACACTGCTATCTACACCTTCCACCTGACGTGAAGAGTTGTCATAACTCTCAACCTTG
>JAQXIY010000034.1 GCA_029008035.1 Lachnospiraceae bacterium | reverse complement strand
CCATTATGACGGTGGGAGATTCCGTCACAGCCACAGTGACAGAATCCATGAGTTCCATGGGGGTAAATAACATCACTGTTATGGTACAGGAGCGAAAGGAAGAAGAGACCTCTGAGTTCGGTCTGATGTGGTCTGATGAGGATGACGCCAAGAAGCCGGATCCGGAGGATTATATTACCGCAGATATGTTGCGCCAGTTACAGGAGACCTATCCCGATGATATTTCTGCATTTTCCATTACAGAGAGTGTTGGTATGGGAGAGATTCAGCAGGGAAACATCACAGAGAAGGTAAATGTAAACGGCACGTCTCTGGGATATTTTCTGGCCAATGAGGTGGAGCTGGCATCCGGTGCTTACTTTAGCGAAAAGGAACTGCAAGAGGGGGCTATGGTTGCGCTTATTTCCGAGAATGCCATCGATGAACTGTTTCAAGGAGACCCGGAGAAAGCGCTGGGACAGTATGTCACCGTTTGCGTAGATAAGAAGTATTATAATTTCATTGTGGAGGGTGTATTCAAGGAGACAGATGACCCCAGTATGAATATGTATAATTTGATGATGAATGGCAATGCTACCAGCTTTTACATTCCTCTAAAAACGGCTCAAGCCATTACCCATACATCCGGGTATCAGACCTTGACTGCAGTGGTAAATCCGCAGGCCAATCCGGATGAGTGCGCGGATAAGATACAGTCCTTCTTTTCCAATATTTATCGCAACAATGCAGATTTTGAGGTTACCGCCCAGAGCTTGTCTGCCATGGTATCCATCACGGAAAAGATGATGGGAACCATTACCACTGCCATTGCCATTATCGGTGGTATTGCACTGGTGGTTGGAGGTATCGGAGTGATGAATATTATGCTGGTGTCCATTACGGAGCGCACCAGAGAAATTGGCACCAGAAAGGCACTTGGGGCACCTAACTCATCCATCCGTGCACAGTTTATCATTGAATCCATCGTGATTTGCATCATCGGCGGTGCCATTGGAATTGTGCTTGGGTGCGTAGGGGGCATCACTGCCGCCAAAATTATCGGGGCCAATGCGGTTCCTTCCATAAAGAGTATTTTGATTTCACTGGGATTTTCTATGGCGATCGGAGTGTTCTTTGGGTACTACCCGGCCAACAAGGCAGCCAAGTTAAATCCAATCGATGCCTTAAGATACGAGTAAGGAGACAACTATGTACAGAGAGATTGCGAAATTAATCATTTACGGAGATAGGGAGCAGGATAGCATCCTCTATCAATTGGGGGAGGTGTTCCGGGCCTTTGATGAGAAGTCAAAGAGCAATTCAGAGTTGCTTCAGGATATATATACCCAAGTAAAGCGACTGCTTGAGGTGGCAACAGATTACGGATTTGACCATAATCTTTGGCATAACTATCTGACCTTTTACTTGGTGACCAACGAGAATCCATTCAGCATCACCTGTGAAAAGGTGGGGGCAAATAAGGGCAGTGTGAACCATTTTGCCATGAATGATTTCGCAGTATTTAAGAATTTGTTTGCGTTTGACTTTGCGCCAATTGAGGAGGCATTGGGAACAGATTGCTTTTCCCAGTTGTCCAATTACCAGGCCATCGGCAAAAAGGAATTGATGTACAACAAAAATGTCAGCGAAAAGATTATCGCCCTCAGCGCAAAATTGGAGGAGGCTTCTGATGTACAAGCCTTCTTTGATTGTGTTACGGGATTTTACAGGGATTACGGCGTGGGTATGTTTGGGCTGAACAAGGCTTTCCGTATTCAGGAGAAGCCTGTGGGAGGCGTGGATTTTATTGCCATCAACAATATGGATAAGGTGATGCTTGATGATTTAATTGGCTACGAGATTCAGAAGGAAAAACTGGTGGCCAATACCAAAGCATTTGTGGAAGGCAAGGCTGCCAACAACGTGCTGCTTTTTGGAGACAGCGGAACCGGTAAATCCACCAGTATCAAGGCTATCGTCAATGAATTTTATCCACAGGGCCTGCGGATGATAGAGATTTACAAGCATCAGTTTAAGAATCTTTCGGAAGTGATTGCCCGGATTAAGAATCGCAATTACAAGTTTATTATTTATATGGATGATTTGTCCTTTGAGGAATTTGAGATTGAGTACAAGTTCCTAAAGGCTGTCATTGAAGGTGGTGTGGAGACCAAACCTGATAACATTTTAATCTACGCTACAAGTAATCGCAGACACCTTATCAAGGAGACCTGGAACGACAGAAATGATGTGGAAGTGCAAAATGGTATGCACCGCTCCGATACCATGGAGGAAAAGTTGTCATTGGTCAATCGTTTTGGTGTCACTATCAACTATTCAAAACCAAGTCAGAAGGAATACTTCCATATTGTAATTGAGTTGGCCAGAAAGCAGGGAATTACTCCTGAGCAGATGAGCGATGAAGAGTTAAAGGCCGAGGCTAACAAGTGGGAGCTGAGCCACGGAGGAATTTCCGGAAGAACAGCCCAGCAATTCATCAACTATGTGGCAGGTTCTCTGGCAGTTTCAGGTTCTTGATTTCAGCCGGAGAAACAAGTATAATCAAGAATAATGTTTGGTAAAATAGAACAAGAAGGAAGTACAGTATGTGTGGAGTTAGTGGATTTATAGGAAAAACCGGCGCAGATATGGATAGAGAATCCATCCTGAAGGGGATGATGGACAAGATTGCTCATCGTGGTCCCGATCAGGAGGGAATGTTTGTAGATGACAATGTGGCTCTTGGCTTTCGCCGCCTGAGCATCATTGATTTGGATCACGGATTACAGCCTATGTTTAATGAGACCAAGGACGTGGTCATTGTATTTAACGGAGAGATATACAACCATTTGGAGTTGCGAGAGGATTTGATTGCAAAAGGTCATGTGTTTGCCAATAATGCAGATACAGAGAGCCTGATTCACGGATATGAGGAGTATGGTGTGGAACTGCTCTCAAAGGTTCGTGGAATGTTTGCCTTCGTGATTTATGACATGAAGAAAGATTTGGTATTTGCAGCGAGAGATTTCTTTGGTATCAAGCCTTTCTATTACAGTAATCAGGATGGGAATTTTGTGTTTTCGTCTGAGATTAAGAGTATTCTGGAATATCCCGGTATTGAGCGCAAGGTGAACGAGGAAGCTCTGGAGCAGTATATGTCTTTCCAGTATTCTGTACTGCCGGAGACATTTTTCAAGGGAATCTACAAACTTCCGGCGGGACACTATATGCTGATGGAGAATGGAGAGATTTCCGTTCATCAGTACTATGATCCGCTGATGCAGCCTGCCAAGGCACCGGAGTCTTTGGAGAAGACGGTAGGTGAGATTGAAGAGGTTGTTCACGAGTCTACTATGGCACACATGATTGCCGATGTGGAGGTTGGTGCCAGCCTTTCTTCCGGTGTGGATTCCAGCTATTTGGTCTCTGAATTTCCGGGAGAAAAGACTTATACGGTTGGTTTCCTTGATAAAGAGAGCAAATACAATGAGATTCGCTATGCAGAGAGTCTGACGGAGGAACTGGGTAAGAAGAACATCAGCAAGACTATCAGTAGCGACGAGTATTTTGACAGCATTGAAAAGGTGATGTACTACATGGACGAGCCCTTGGCAGACCCATCATGCATCGCACTGTATTTCGTAGATGAATTGGCAGCAAAGGACATCAAGGTGGTTCTCTCCGGTGAGGGGGCAGATGAGTTCTTTGGCGGATACAATATTTACCACGAGCCATTGTCTTTGGCAGGCTATCAGAAGCTTCCGGTGGGACTTCGCAAGGCTTTGGCTAAGTTCGTGGAGAAGCTTCCTAACTTCAAGGGCAAGAACTTCATTATTCGCGGAAGCAAGACTGTTGAGGAGCGCTTTATCGGCAATGCCAATCTTTTCTCTGTGAAGGAGAGAGAGGCTATCCTTAAGTCTAAGCTTACTCACGTGACACCGGCTGAGCTCTGTGCACCATACTATGAGAAGTGCAAGGGCTTGAGCGACATTGCTAAGATGCAGTATATTGATATGAATTTCTGGCTTCAGGGAGATATTCTTCTGAAGGCGGATAAGATGAGTATGGCACATTCTTTGGAGGCTCGTGTTCCATACCTTGATATTAAGGTATTTGAATACATAAAGAATTTGCCAATAGACTATCGTGTGACAGATGAAGCTACCAAGCGTGCTTTCCGTATCGCTGCCAAGCGTCATTTGCCTGAGTTTACAGCCAACAAGAAGAAGCTTGGCTTCCCGGTACCGATTCGTGTATGGCTCAAGGAGGACAAGTATTACAACCGCATTGCTGAGGCTTTCTCCTCCGACGTGGCTAAACAGTACTTTGACGAGAAGCTTCTCATGCAACTCTTAGAGGATCACCGCGTGGACAAGGCGGACAACAGCCGCAAGATTTGGGCGATTTATGTGTTCTTGGTATGGCACAAGATTTACATTGAGCCGGAGCAGGTACAGATTCCGGCGTAAGACCGGTGGTAACACTATAATGCTTTATTTTTAATTCATTGGTTTCTTTCAGAAATATTAGGGGGAGGTTAGTTTGCTAGCCCTCCCCCTTTTTATGTCTTTGTTGTATGATAATGAGAGCTCTATTGGAGGAAGGGAAGTCTTGAAAAGGATATTTCGTGGTTCAAAATTGTTCAAGGGTTCTTTGGCGGCAGTTGTTGCCATAGGTCTGATATTTGGAGTTGGTATCAATTCTGAAAAGAATGACACGCAACAAGGGTCTCATGGGGACACTAACAAAATGCAAGAGACAAAAATGGTACAAGACAAGCACGGTGACGCGGAAAGCGAACTGTCGATTCATTTTTTGGATGTAGGGCAGGGAGATGCCACACTCATCATCTGTGATGGGGAGGCAATGCTTGTGGATGCGGGAGATAACAACAAAGGTACGGCTGTTCAATTGTATTTAAAAAAGCAGAAGGTGGATGCACTGAAATACATTGTGGGCACCCATCCCGACGCTGACCATATTGGAGGATTGGATGTTATTATCACCAAGTTTGCAATTACCTCCGGTGAAGTGTGGATGCCGGATGTGGATAATGACACGAGAAGCTATGAGGATGTGGTGGAGGCCATTACATATCGGGGATATTCTCGCGTTGCGCCTGAGGCGGGGGATTCATATTCTTTGGGCAGTGCCACGGTGGATGTTTTGGGACCCGTGCATCTGTCATCGGAAAGCAATGACAATTCTATTGTCATGCTACTCACCCATGGTGAGAACAGATTTCTGCTTATGGGAGACGCCACTGAGAGGGAGGAGATGGATATCCTTGAGGACGCTGTCGGGGTGAAGGCCGATGTGATTAAAATTGGACATCACGGCAGCAAGTATTCCACCGCCCAAGAATTCATAGATGCGGTAAATCCAAGTTATGCAGTCATCAGTGTGGGTGATAATTCCTATGGTCACCCTTCGGCAGACTGCTTGAACAAACTACGGGAAAAGGGAGTGGAACTATTCCGCACCGATGAGCAGGGAAGTATTATTGCCACCAGCGATGGACAAACAATTTCGTGGAATTGCTCTCCCACAGAGTCATGGATAGCCGGAGAAACCAAAGGTAAATGATAAAAAGAATATAAAAAATGAGGATATTTTCGTCACAATATAGTATAATAGACCACATATTAGGAGATGCGGGTATATTTTGATTTATATTATATGGGGGACGAAACATGAAAACACGGAAGATAGCACTTTCACAGAAAATTCTGGTGTACATTATTGTGTCTGTAATTGTGGTGATGGGCATAGTGACAGGGATTTCATACAGCATTTTGAAGTCTCGTCTTACGGCTATTTCCCAACAGGAGACCTTGGATTTCGCCATCACCTCGGCGGCAGCTATTGATGGAGACACCTTTGCAAAAGCCATAGAGGAGGGGGCAGATTCCAAAGCGGCGGCAGAAATTCATAAGCAATTGAGCAACTTCTTGTCTGTGGATACGGTTTCCTTTATTTACACCATGACCTATCTGGATGATGCCAACTTTCAATTTGTTGTGGATGCGGATCCGGAGGAACCGGCGGATTTTGGAGAAGCATATGAAGCGGAGGATGAGATGACGCAGGCTTATCAGGGAACCGCTACATTGAACACCACACCCACAACAGATGAGTGGGGGACGGTGTACAGCGCCTATGCCCCTATTTGTGACAGCAAGGGAACAGTGGTTGGAATTGTTGGTGTAGACTGTAATGCTTCCATGATACAGAGTGCTGCCAATCAGCTCTTAATCAGTATTATCATTGCGGAAATTATTGCGCTGCTTGTTGCCATTTCTCTGGCATTTGTCATTTCACGACAAATGAGACGAAGTTTTGAAAAGGTTAATCATGTTATCGCCCAGGTGGCATCCGATGATGGGGATTTAACCCAGGAAATCAACATACAGACAGGGGACGAATTCGAGGTGATTGCAGATAATCTGAACAAACTGCTTTCCAAGACTCGTACCACCATCGAGAGTTTGTCCGACGGTAATTCCAATGTGCAAAATATTATGCAGACCATCAACAGCGATATGGTGGATTCCGGCGGTAATATCGCTCAGATTAACGACACGATGCAAAGTATGGTGGATTCCAGCACGGAGATTGCGGTGTCCATTGCAGCTGTGAAGGATGAGACCGGCACTGTGTATGATACCACGCAGCAGATTGTCGCCATTGCTAAGAACAGTAAGGATACCATCCAATCGAATCGGGAGTCTGCCCATAACCTTCAGCAGATTGCCGAAAAATCCACTGTTACTGCCACACAGAATGTGGAAAAGATGCGGGCTCAACTTGCCATAGAGGAGGAAAAGTCCAAAGCTGTGGAAAAGATTCATCAGCTCTCCGACACCATTCTCAGCATTTCCGGTCAAACAAATCTGCTGGCGTTAAATGCCTCTATAGAGGCGGCAAGAGCAGGAGATGCCGGACGGGGATTTGCCGTTGTCGCCACAGAGATTAGTGATCTTGCTGCAGAGACCAATACCGCCGCCAACGAGATTCAGCAGGTTAGTGCCAATGTTATGGAAGCCATTCGCGGATTGGAACAAATATCCGGCAATATGCTGCAGTTTATCCACGATTCAGTTCTTTCGGATTACGAGAAGTTTTCCGCAGCCAGCGATCAGTTCTCGGAACAGACTACCAATCTGGAGTTGAATATTGACCAGCTTCTGGATGCGTTGGGTGGTTTTTATGATGCGGTGGCCTCCATTCGTGATTCTATGGAGACGGTGCAGGAGGCATCCGAAACCAACAATGCAGAGATGGAGAATATCTCAAGTATTCTGGAAGTTCTGAATCAGACGATGCAGACAGAAGTTCACACAGCGGAAGAGACTTTGCAAACCATCAGCAATATGACTGAGAACTTACAAAAGTATCGGGTCTAATACTTTAATATCAACCGGGAGACTGCCCTTTACAGGGGCAGTCTTTTTTGGTGGATTTCGGTGCGACGGGGCATATGGGAGGAAAAAGGCCATATATACCCGACCCTTGAATGAAAAAATGGGGGTATGGTATACTAGCCCTATGAGTAAAGAAGAGAGATTTGTAAGCGAGATGGAAGAAAATAGAGAGCGTGTGATTCTGGTGGGATTGCAGCTTGGGCGGGATGACAATTTTGAACACGAGATGGAGGAACTTCAAAGCCTCTGCGATGCCTGTCTGCTGGAACCGGTATTTACCATCACCCAGGCCTTGGACAGCCCTCATCAGGCTTTGTATATTGGGAGTGGTAAAGTGGAAGAGGTGAAGCGGGCGGCAGAAAATCTGGATGCGGATATGGTTGTCTTTGATGATAGCCTCAGCCCCTCCCAGGCCAGAAATCTGAATATGGAAATTGGACTGCCGATTCTTGATAGAACTGCACTGATTCTACAAATCTTTGAGTCCAGAGCCCAGACAAGAGAGGCGAAGCTTCAGGTGGAACTGGCCAGATTGCAGTATATGTTGCCAAGACTTTCCGGTATGGGGGTCGCCATGTCAAGACAGGGTGGCGGCAGTGGTTCCCGTTCTAACAAGGGTGCCGGAGAAAAGAAATTGGAGTTGGATCGCCGTTACATCAACCACAGAATTACCGAGTGCAAGAAGGAATTGCAGGCGGTGAAGAAAAACCGACAGACTCAGCGCAAGAGCAGGAGCCAATCGGCCATTCCCCAGGTGGCACTGGTGGGATATACCAATGCGGGAAAATCTACTGTGATGAACCAGATGCTTTCCTTCTATGGGAATCCGGAGATTCCAGACAACACCCATAAGAAGGTGCTGCAAAAGGATATGCTGTTTGCCACATTGGAGACTACCGTGCGAAAGATTGCACCTCCCGGAAAACCGGAGTTTTATCTCTCGGATACGGTTGGCTTTATTGATAAGCTGCCACATCATTTGGTGGATGCCTTCCGCTCCACATTGGAAGAAGTGTGCAATGCGGATTTGCTGTTGCAGGTGGTGGATGTATCTGACCCTTACTACCGAGAGCATATGAGAGTGACCCAGGAGACTTTAAAGGATTTGGGGGCAGGGGACATCCCTATGCTCATCGTCTTTAACAAGGCGGACCGGGTGTCTGGTTTTGCCGATGACATTCCTATGGTGACAAGCAATCACATTCATATGGCTGCAGGAAAAGGTGTGGGCATAGAAGAACTGTTACAAATGATTATGACGAGACTTTTTCCACCGGAGCGAGAGATTGACCTGCTACTTCCTTACAGCGAAGGTGGACTTTTACACCAATTGACAGAACAGGGAACCATCATAAGACAAGAATATCAAAATGATGGTGTTTATGTTGAGGCTAGACTGACGGTGTCTGCCAAGTTGGAGAATCTGTGGCGGCAGTTGGAGTCGTATCGGGTAGAGAAATAGGTGATATTCACGGTGAATATGTTAGCGTGCAGAAAAACATCCCGTACTTGGACGCCAGAAAACAATATAGAAATTGAACATGAAAAAAGGGGAAAAATATATAATGACGGAAACATTTTGCTTATACGATAAAGAACCATACGAAACAGAATTTACAGCAAGAGTGATGTCCTGTGAGCAGGATGGCGACAGGCATAAAATCGTCTTGGATGCCACCCAATTTTTCCCGGAGCAGGGAGGCCAGACCCCGGACAGAGGAATCCTGGGAGATGCCAATGTTTTGGATGTGCAGATACAAAACGGCATCATCACCCATTTCACAGACAAACCATTAAACCCGGGGGAAGAGGTTACGGGACAGGTGGATTGGGACTACCGCTTCAGCAATATGCAGCAGCATACGGGGGAGCATATTTTTTCCGGCCTGACCCATGCCAGATACGGATACGACAATGTTGGATTTCATCTTAGTGATTCTGTGGTGACCATGGATTTTGACGGGTCACTTACCGGAGAACAGGTTCAGGAGTTGGAGATGGAAGTGAACGAAGTGATCTGGAAAAATCTTCCGGTGGAAGTTACTTTTCCAGATGATGAGACTCTGAAAAATCTACCTTATCGAAGCAAAAAAGAGTTGGAAGGGCCGATTCGTATTGTGACCATTCCCGGGGTGGATGTGTGTGCCTGCTGTGCTCCTCACGTGAGATACACAGGAGAGATAGGTGTCTTTAAAGTGATGAGCTATCAGAGCTACAAGGGAGGTGTCCGCATCAGTATGCTCTGCGGAAAGCGTGCGTTTGAAGCAATTCAGAGCCAGCAACAGGTGGTGACCACCCTTATGAATGACCTGAGTTCAAGCCAAGAGGATTTGCCACAGCACGTGGAGCGCCTGCAAAAAGAGTGTCAGGATTTGCGATATACCATCTCTGAAATCAGAGAGCAGATGGTGATGGAACAGGTAGAAAAGGTCCCGGAAAATCAAGAGAATGTCCTGATTTTTATGGATGGATTAGATGCCAGAGGAATGCGAAATGGCGTGAATAAACTTATGGAAAAGCACCCGGGATTTTGCGGTGTTTTCTCCGGAACGGATGAGGCTGGATACCAATGCATCATTGGAAGTAAAAATCTGAATTGTAAAGACTTGGCAATCGCTCTTCGCCAAGAAGTTAAGCTTCGTGGTGGCGGCAGCGAAGCTATGATACAAGGGAGTTTGCCGGATGTAAAACAGGCGATTTTTGATACAATATCACACTACCACGCTAAATTGACTCATTAGAAAATTACCCGTATAATTATAAAATCGTGGTGTCTTATGGGCACTGAAAAAAATATTATGAGGAGACTGAAATGAACGAAAAACAAGAGTTCAAGCCATACGTACCGGCTGACAAGGTTATGCCTGAGATTACAGTTGCATCTGTTATCATCGGTGTCCTTTTGGCGGTATTATTTGGTGGCGCAAACGCATACTTAGGTTTGCGTGTAGGAATGACCGTTTCAGCTTCAATTCCTGCAGCAGTTATCTCAATGGGAATCATCCGTGTCATTATGAGAAGAGATTCTATCCTTGAGAATAACATGGTTCAGACCATTGGTTCTGCCGGAGAATCTGTAGCGGCCGGAGCAATCTTTACGTTGCCGGCATTATTTATGTGGGCAGCAGAAGAGGGTTCAGCAATGCCTTCTTTGGTTGAGATTGCATTGATTGCATTAGTTGGTGGTGTTTTAGGTGTTTTGTTTATGATCCCACTTCGTAGTGCATTGATTGTACAGGAGCACGGTAAGCTTCCATATCCGGAAGGACAGGCTTGTGCTGAAGTACTTGTTGCCGGTGAAGAAGGCGGTGCAAAGGCAGGTACTGTTTTTGCAGGTCTTGGTATCGCAGCAGTTTACAAGTTTATTGCTGATGGACTTAAGGTATTCCCTAGTGAGGTAGATTTCTCTATCAAGGGTTACAAGGGTTCCGGTATCGGTGGCGATGTATTGCCTGCACTTCTTGGTGTTGGTTACATCTGTGGACCTAAGGTATCATCTTATCTTTTGGCAGGTGGTACTGTAGCATGGTTCTTGATTATGCCTTTGATTGCAATGTTCGGTGGAGATGCAGTGATTGCACCTGCTACTGTTCCGGTATCTGAACTTGGCACATGGGGAATGTGGTCAAACTATGTTAGATACATAGGTGCCGGTGCTGTTGCAGCAGGTGGTATTATGAGTTTGATTAAGTCATTGCCGTTGATTGTTAAGACATTTACACAGGCAATGAAGGGCTATGGTAAGAAGGCAGACGGTACAGAATCCCGTGTCACAAAGGACCTTCCAATGATGGCTGTTGTGCTCGGCGTTGGCATTCTTGCCATTGCTATGTGGTTAATCCCGGCTATTCCGGTTAGCCTTTTGGGCGCAATCATCATTATTGTATTTGGTTTCTTCTTTGCTACTGTATCTTCTCGTATGGTAGGTTTGGTAGGAAGCTCAAACAATCCGGTATCCGGTATGGCTATTGCAACACTTTTGATTGCATCTGCTATCCTTAAGGCAACCGGTGTTGTTGGAATGACCGG
>JAQXIY010000033.1 GCA_029008035.1 Lachnospiraceae bacterium | reverse complement strand
GCATACATGGGAATGCCGATGATGGTGGCCAGAATCACACCAAGAGGATTCTTGCTTCCAAGAATAGTTACCACCCAACTCTCCGGGATCCAATTATGAATGACAGCCCCGATTCCCACACCAAGTAAAATGTAAGGGAACACCTTCCGAAAGGTATCTGCCACCTGGTCCCCGGCATATATGAGTCGTTCCTTCTGAGAAGGACTTGGGGAATCAATTTCCACTGCACTTGCCCTGCGAATAAATTCTTCCACCTGTTCCTCCATGTGAAGTCTCTCGATGACAGTTCCTCCCAGAACAGCCACAACCAGGCCAAGCACCACATATATAATTGCCACCTTGGGGCCGAAGATACTCATCAAAAGTACCAGACTCCCCAAGTCTACCATTGGAGAAGAAATCAAAAAGGAAAAGGTCACTCCCAAGGGCAATCCTGCGCTGGTAAATCCAATAAACAGAGGAATGGAAGAACAGGAACAAAATGGCGTCACTGTTCCCAGCAATGCTGCAATACAATTCGCCCATATGCCATGAAATCTCCCCATAATCTTCTTGCTTCGCTCCGGCGGAAAATAACTCTGAATGTAGGATATCAGATAAATCAGCACACACAATAAGATGGTAATCTTAATCACATCATACAGGAAAAACTGTAAGCTTCCTCCAATCTTTCCCGCCGTATCAATTCCCATTGTAGACAACAAGTTGCCAATCAGCCGATTCAGCCATTTCATCCCCAGAATCTCATTCATGATAAATTCGCTTATCACTGACAGCACCTGCCTTTCTCATTGGGGGCAGTAACACAGGTGAGCCCGTCAATAAAACTCTTATACTCTGTGAGTGTTTCACAGTTCAAAGAATAATAATGCCATTTCCCTTCCTTTCGGTCATTTACAATCCCACACTCTACCAGAATCTTCATATGGTGAGATAGTGTAGGTTGGGTAATCTCAAACTTTTCCAAAATCTTACACCCACACTTTTCTCCCTCTGACAACATTTGCACAATTTCAAGTCGGTTTGCATCACCCAGTGCTTTGCAAATCAAGGCCACATCCATTGCTTTCATTCTATCCACCTCACATAGATATTTTTCTATGTAAGAATGCTATCACACACATAGATAATTGTCAATGTATTGTTGTAAAAAGAAACCATTAGGGACAGTCCCTAATGGCTCATAACAAAAAATTTATCCAATATGTATTTCCCTCTTACTGTGGCAAGTTCCTTTGCCAATATCAGTTCCATATTATCATCACTTTCCTAAAATGCGCTCTTTTTCTTTTCTAAGATTTTTCAGCATATCCGCCATATAAAACAATCCAAAAATCATTGCAGCTACAGGTACACCAATGGAAGCCCCTCTGGCAAATCCTGTCCAAAATGTTGCTTCCAGATTGACATGATACAGCATCTGGTTAATGATAATGCCCACAATTCCCACGATAAATAATATTCCAGCCACTTTGGCATCTCTTGTCTTCTTTTCATTATCATATTCTGCTGCTCGCAGTACCGTATCTTTTACTTCACTTTTCATTTGCTCACTTCTCCTTTTTCCTTCTAAAATTTCTCTGAGGTCGACCTCATAAAAATCAGCTAATTCCATAAGAATATCGATATCCGGAAGATTGTTTCCCGTTTCCCATCTGGATACTGTTCTCCTTGAGGTTCCGAACTGCTCCGCCAGTTGTTCCTGTGTTATGTTCTTTTCCTTTCTCAGTTTCTGCAAAAATGCTCCTGTTCTTTGCAAATCCATGTTCTTGTCCTCCTTTCACTGGCAATTCTACGTTCAAAACATTGGCGCGAACAGGACACGAAGTGAGCAAATGTCCTGTTTTGGTAAATGAGACAGCGGATGTCTCACAAATGCCTTTTTATTCATCAACCCTTGTGCACGTACCACCTCGGTCTGTAAAATAATCTTCAATTTGTGCCATCAGAACATTCGCATCGTCATATTTTTCCGTCTGAACATGATCCGCTATCCATGCATCTCCCCCGGCGTACACAATCTGAAAATTCTGGTCATATGTGATGCTATATTGATAAGTCTCCCCATTTAATGTGCACTCCAAATTGGAGGTTGTCAGAACCTGTTCATTTCGTACATTGGTTTTATACATAAAAAAGCACGCCACATATACAGCAATAATAACGAAGATAGCAATAAAAACACCCACAACTGTGCGCCTGATAATTTTCCTTCTTCGCACCGCCTGATTCGCAAGTTGCTCATTTAAAATAGCAAGCTGTTTTGCCACTTCGTCGGCGCTCTGTTTTTCCTCCTGTTCCGGAATACTGCTTCCTAAAAGTTCTCCAACAGGAATCTCGAATAACTCCGATAAACGATTCAGCATCTCCGCGTCAGGAACAGATATACCTTTTTCCCACTTTGATACTGTCTGTCTCACCACGTGAAGCTGTTCAGCTAAAGTTTCCTGGGAATACCCTCTGTTTTTTCTTAAATTTCTTATATTTTCTCCAAGCATATCACTGCCCTCCTTATATTTGGTGCATTCATCATATGATGGAGTAACCCGTTGCCGCCAGCAACGCAGATTAACATCAACGCCCTGAGGCTTTCCAACTTTGACTCATCGTGCCATTGGGGACAGACCTGGGTGCCATTAGTATCCGTCCCTAATGGCACTGCTGTGCTGTTGGCGATGTGGCAAGTCCCCCTAGGCTGGTTTCTCTGATGGATGCCGGCATCTCATTACCAATACGACGCATGGCATCTATGACTTCATCTGCCGGGATGGCACTCTTAATTCCTGCCATAGCAAGCTGTGCAGAAGTAAGTGCATTGACTGCCCCTGCCACATTACGCTTGATACAGGGAACTTCCACCAGACCACCTACAGGATCACAGGCAAGACCCAGCATATTTTTAAGGGCAAAGGCTGCCGCATCGGCAATCTGTCCGGCATCGCCACCTTGCAGATAAGCAAGACCTCCTGCCGCCATGGCACTGGCGGAACCTATCTCTGCCTGGCATCCGCCGGATGCCCCCGCCAAGGAAGCGTTTTCCGCAATCACAGCGCCGATTCCCGCCGAAACAAACATAGCTTCCACCATGTTCTCCTCCGACAGCGAAAGCATCTCTTCGGCTACCAGAAACACTGCCGGAATCACACCGCAAGACCCTGCCGTAGGTGCTGCCACAATACGGTGCATACAGGCATTTGACTCTCCCATCTTGATTGCCTTTTCCATTACACGCCCTACCAAATCGCCGCATATATTTGCCCCGGTTTCATTGTAATCATGGAGTTTCTGTCCTGCACCACCTGCCATACCGGAGGCAGAGCGGATTCTGGGGTCGTAACTGTCATCGGCATTTTTCATAGCCTGATACATCTTACGCATGGCCTCAAAAGATTCCTCCTTTGTGACGCCTCTCTCATCTGCATCTGCTTGCAATACCACTTCCCAAAAACGGCAATCTCCTTCTTCACTTTGTCTTATGATATCAGAAATTAAATGATACATTATTTCGTCTCTCCCATCATTCCAAGATATGTTACTTTGCTGATTCCCTCTGCGCCGGTCAACTGTTCAATCACATCCCTGGGCACTTCCTGATCACACTCTGCCACCATGACAGCCTCACCGCCACGGTTGGAACGATACAGTTGCATATATGCAATATTAACCCCATGCTCCGAGAGCAATGTGGAAACCTTTGACACATGCCCCGGACCATCCTGATTGTGAACTACAAGGGTTGGATAATCCCCGGAGAAGTTGGTGTCGATACCATCAATGGAAGCGATATTAATCCGACTTCCCCCAATAGACTGCCCAACCACTTCCAGTGTTCGTCCGGATATTCCCTGCAAAATCAATTGGGCTGTATTGGGATGCGCTTCCTTTAAATTGGCAACTCCAAAAATAATCTCTATCCCCTGCTGCCTCGCCAATTCCAATGCCTGTGGAATGCGCTCATCATCCGTCTGCATACCAAGAAGACCTGCCACGATTGCCTTTTTCGTCCCATGTCCCTCTCCCGTTGCCAGGAAGGAACCATACAGATTAATCTGTACCCGCTCCGGTTTTTCGGCCAGAAGTTTTCCGGAAATATAGCCTATCTTTACCGCCCCTGCTGTGTGAGAACTGGACGGCCCTACCATCACAGGTCCTACCACCTCGAAAATGTTCATATCTCACTTATCCCTTCTATCAAAAATAACAATAGACCTGCTCTATCAGAGCAGGCCTAATATCTACTGCATCAATTCTGCCACTACGCTGTTGATAACCTTTCCATCTGCCTTTCCCTTCATGTCCGCCATAACAGCCTTCATAATCTGACCCTTATTCCCGGTGGCAATCACATCAGCAAATTTCTCCTGTAAATATGCCTTCACCTCTGCTGCATCCATCTGCTTAGGGGCAAACTCACTCATAATCTCATAGCGTTTCTTGTATTCCTCCAGCAGTTCGCTTCTCTCTGCCGGGCAGGTATCAATCTGTTCCTTACAAGACTTCAGTTCCTTTAATATAGCGGCGTTGGCCATGTCATCCGGTATCTCTTCCCGGCATCCTGCATCAATACCACTTTTTTTCACAGCGGAAACCAGCACAGAAATCGCATCCTTGCGGAACTTATCCTTAGCCTTCATGGCTGCAATCATTGCATCCTGCAATTCTTTGATTTTACTCATTCTCTCACACTTCTTTCTTGTTATATTATAGTCTAACATCTTTCCACATTATAACACAGGAAAAGGACCATGTGAACCATTAGGGACAGTCACTAATGGCTCGAAGGAGTGTCCCCATTGGCTTGAATCAAAGCATGGCACCAACGGCATTATATAAAAAGTGCAAAACAATTGCTCCCCAAATACAATTGGTCTTCTTGTAAACAGCATCACATAAAAAGTGAAGCGCCAACAAGGAAATGACATAAACCCATGAAAGGGAAAAAATAGAAAAAGCTCCGGAAATCACCCATTTTACCGGATAATGGATAGATAAAAACAGCACTGCATTTATCATTCCAACGAGCCACTGCTGCTTAACAAGACCTGCGAGTCGAGTCTGTATGTAGCCTCTGAAAATGAATTCCTCCTCTAATGCACCAATGGCAAATATCATCCAGGTTGCCATAATAGGAAGTGAAAAAGCAATCTTATCGCCTTGCATTATCAACAACAACGACTGCAACAGTAGCAGAATTGCAGCCCCCACAACGCCAAGTCCCATACTCTTTAACAACTGGTTATTGTTGATACCCAAGGTATCAAGGTCAACCTTGTGAAATACTAAAATGCATAGAAACAATACCAAAAATACCAGCGGAATCCATATCTGCATTCCATTTAGCGCTGCAGCACTCACATCCGTTGTATACAACCATCCCTGAAAAAAGCCCAGCGCCATCACCATAACGTATAAAATAATTGCTTTGATGCCGTCCTTCTTCTCATAAGTCTCTAAGTTCTTTTTGTACTCTTCATTTAGCCAATTCATTTCTAGTCTTCTTCCTTTCATACAAAATAAACAATATGATATTCGCCCCGTAGCACACGGTGGCAATCCAATAAAATGTGGTATCACCATTATGCCACTGCGGGTCAAAACGATATATATTAAATATCAGATTTCCTGTAAAATGCCATATACTGGCCGGCAAAATATTGTTTTTCGCCATTTTTGTGATAGCAAAGTATCCATAGCTTTCAAATATACATCCCGAGGCAAAAGCCACAATGGGAATATCCATAGAACCCGACAATACAAAGTGATAATGCCATAAAGCCCATAGTACACCTGTCAAAAATGGAATCAAACAATGGGGCAGAATTTTCTCCAGTTCATCTTGCAAATATCCTCTCCATCCCAACTCCTCAGCAATAAGTGCCCATGAAATAATCAACATCTTACCAGCTGTTGGAAACATAGGATAAACATACAGATCTCCCATCCAAACAGCAATCATCTTCGCTATTGTCAAAATGGTAAAAGGCACAGCAAACGCCAAAATACATATTACAGGACTGACATTTGAAATGTATTTATCATGCAGAAATTTTCCAATACCTTCTTTTTTTCCATGTATAGCTACTACGATAATTGCCGCCAACATTGGCGATGCTCCTTCAATACCATACACAATAAAATGGAATATTGTGTTACCACTCATTTGAAACAGTAACAGACATAGAGCCGGAAGTCCAAATGCCAATATTAGAAATTCTGTGATGCGAATCACATCGCTTTGTTTATTCATCTCGCCTGAATTCTTTTTCAAAAACAAATACATTTCTATATCCTTATCTTAAAGTTTTTTTGCCATACATATTGACTCTGGCATATTCTCATAGGGTCCGTAGTTGGGAATAACCTCAAATCCCAGTTTATGATATACATGAGTGGCCTCTTCTAGCAATACACCCGTCTCCAAAATCATCCTTTTATATCCCAATTCCTTCGACCACCCAATCAATTGTTTCACCAGTTCTGTTCCAATTCCTTTTCCCTGAGCCTCTTGTTTTACAAAAACCCTCTTGAGCTCAATGCTCTCCTCATCATATGGTCGGATAGCTCCGGCTCCCACTGGCCTGCCATCTTCATATGCTATGATGCATTCCTTAATCTTATCTAAGGTATTGAATTGCTGATACTTATCTCTCTGAATAACCTTGCCAACCCTCCGGTCCAAATCCTCATCCAATAATCTGCAGTTCTCTACAAAATCATCATCTTCACCATTGCTGCGCACATATGCCACTTGATTTAGTTTTATCATCTCGCAAATTCTCCTTACGTTTGAGCCATTAGGGACAGTCACTAATGGCTTACACTCAGCAAATCTCTTACGTAGCCGCCTTATCCATATAATCATTGTCAAAGGTAGAATTTGTCCCTTCTGGAACAATAACCTTATATCCTCTCTCAAAAGCAGATTTTACTGTTGCGTCAATACAGAAATTCGTTTGTAATCCCTTTTTGTACATCTACAACCAATACTACCATAGCATTGCTCCTTATACATCCTCAGATATCAATTCTAAATATATGGCTCCAAGCTCCGCTTCAGTTCCAAAAAGTTATCCGCTTCCACTCCCGCCTTTTGAATCATCTCCTCCAGACCCAAAGCGAGTTCATTCAACTCCTCTGTAGCACTCATAGCGTGATCAGAGATGCATAGCTTGCCCAACACTGTGGAAAACATCAGCCTGTAGAAATGATAACACATTTTCCTGTATTTTTCCGAACGATATTGGTCCTCACCCCGAGGGAGCAATTCATGCCCCAAAGTTTCTACTGCAAGGTAACACTCAGCATTTGCATCAATAACTTTGTAGATAAATGCTTTGTCGTTTTTTACATTTTTCAGATTGCCATTGGTATAATAGCAGGCAAGAGCCGCCGGAACAATGAATGCCCCGTGGCTAATCAGAAAGTCTCCCATATTTGGCTCATAAATCACCTTATATTTCGTTCCGAAAAAAATGTTTTCTATGAGTTTCTTATGGGAAGCGCTCGTTTTCAGGTCACCGATAGTAATCTTTTTCATATCGATGGACTCCACCCGATGGGCTTCCCGATGTCCTGCGGACGAGACAAAGCCAAACATCACATTTTTATCCGGCAATTCCTTTGCAAGTCCTTGGGCATCCAGATTGTTTCCAATAAATACAACGTTCTTTGTCACATTGTGATTGAGCGTTTGGATAATGGATGACAATTGGGTGTATCTCAGGCACACAAAAATGACATCAAAGGCATCCTCTCTTCCCAACTCCTCCATAACAGGAATTTTGTCACAGGATGGTTTTAGGGAAAATTTATTTTTGATTACCAGTCCATTCGACCTAATTGTCTCAGCCCATGTTCCACGAGCAAGCAAAGTGGTATCTTTTCCCGCTTTATACAAATTGTGTGCAAGATTACACCCCAAAACACCTGCTCCTATAATTAAAATTCTCATTGTTTTCCTTTCCTGTATCGTCCCTACCGCTTCAGTTCCCGCCAAAAGCAGGAACCAGGGGTATTGTCCGCAAAAGACTATTTTATGCGCAACAGAATCAAAGTGTTACTGCAATGATATTGAAAATGCCATGGGCTATCATGCACGCCCATATACTGTTTGTTCTCTTATACATCTTTCCAAGAACAACCCCTATCAAGAAAGCCACTATCAACTGTGTCCAACTATAGCTGATTCCACTGTGACCAAATTGGAAGGAAATATGTCTTATGGAAAAGAGCACTGCTGAAATCAAAACATCTATGTCCATCTCATATTTGGCTCCAATTTGGGCAGTTAATTCTTTCCCCCATACCAAAGGCAATATTACCAGCGGCAACGCTCTATATGGAATTTCTTCTCCCAATCCGGAGAAAAACAGCTGGAAGATGATGGTGTCTGCTCCCACTGAAATTCCGTCAAATCCATAAAAAATTACAATAACCAATGCCACTAAAAGTTCAATCACCACACCCGCGCCGAACCATCCCAGGCCCTTTTTCCACTGATGGATATGATATCCGAAATCTATATGTAAAGCTTTGGAAATCAAAATCGTAGGGATAAACAGAAGCAGAAACTGAACTGTGTGATGTATCATCAGATAGCAGTCATTGGACAGGCCTGTAATCCGGTTCGCAATCCCCTGTAATATGATCACCGTCAGTTGATAGTACAATATCTGAAAACAAAGAATACCTATGGTTGTAGCACCTAAACCGACGATTCGTTTCTTTCCCTTCATCTGTCAACCTCCTGTTTATGCTTTTTCCTTCTATCCGTCCCTATTGGCTCATAGAATTCATCACAGCATATTTTATAGTGAGAAGAATGCGTTGAATCCAATAGGGACATATCTTGGAGCCACCGGGGACAGACCTAGGTGCCATTAGTGACTGTCCCTAATGGCTCGACCCACGATCCGGTAATACTTCCAGAGGTTGATTAAGATACGGACAAACTCGTCCAGAAGCACCGCCAAAAAGACTCCCAGGATTCCCAGCTTGAACACAAAGACAAACAAGCAACCAAGGGAAATCACAAAGCAGGTGCCGAAAATCTGGGTACAGAACATCCATCTGGTGTTGCCGCTTCCTCGAATGGCATTGCCCACAATAATATTACCTGACTTTGCAAATAGATTGATTGACATCAACAGTAAAAAGATTGTACTGGTAGTAATAGTCTCGTTATCGTTCGTAAACATTCCAATAATCTGCTCCGGCGCCAAAATACACGCTGTAAGCATAACCGCAATTACTACAAGACATACTCCATAAGCACATCTGGTAATTCCGCGGTACTGTCTTACATCCTTCTTACCGGTGGATTCGCTGGTAAGGGTCATAGTGCCGCCACCGACACCACCAACAAATACAACAGCGAGAATTTCTATACTGAAAATAATAGAATAAATACCTGCTGCCTTCTCGCTGATAGTATTCAGAATTACAATCAAAACAAGGTTTCCAATATTCCAAGCAAAATCTTCCAGGGCTGTATTCAGTCCCAGCTTTGCAGAAATCAAATAGGGCTTCAGCTTTGCGTGCCAAATTGCATGAAGTGATGGCTTGGTTTTTAGTTTTCCATTAAAGACAACAAGGAGGACTCCTAAAATTGCCCCACCATACTCAGCGATTGCCGTACCAATGGCAGCCCCCTTGATTCCCAACTCCGGGAAACCGAGTTTACCAAAAATCAATACCCAGTCTAACACCACATTCAAACCTGAGCGCACAATGCCATAGATTACCAAAGGTACTGTGTAATTAGATGTCTGCAAAAGAGCCACCAGAGAGCCACCCACTCCTGCCAGCAAAAACACCGGCGCATAGTATCTGCTATAGGACAGGCACATAGGCATGAGATTCTCCGACACTCCCATAAGGCGAAACACAATTTCACCTCCAAACAGCCAGAAGAAGAATAAAAAGACAGGAAGCACATTGTTCCACTTCACCAGGGCTCCCATATATTCCTCAATCTTATCGTTATCTTGCGCTCCCACCGCCTGGCTCACCAAAATGGATGCACCGGTGGCCAGTGAGAAGCAAAAAGACATAGTAGTCCACATTGGGGTTGTAGCATTCCCCAATGCGCTCAAATACAAATCATTATAATTTCCCAAAAAGATACGGTCTATTACCATCTGAAGCTGCGAAATCAAATTGCTCAGCACAATGGGAACAGACAAAAGCAATAATCTTTTCAGATATCCTTCCCGCTTTATTTCCGCAAAACTTTTCATTTTTATCCTCAATTAACTTTCCAAATTCCAATTTCTCCGTCCAATAGGGACAGACATTAGAGCCATTAGTATCCGTCCCTATTGGCTAGCGACATTACTCGCAGGTAACTAAGCAAAGCCAACACTACTGCAATCAATATGAGTATCAGCGTTACCAGGTTGGTGTTCATATGCAATCCAAGCACTACCACCAGCACAATTAATCCCATAGTAATAAACATATTCGGGAACAAGTATATGGCAACTGCTGCCCCCTGCTTAATCACTTCCACCTCATTTTCCCAGTCCAAACGCATATGTTTTACGCCGCATACACAGCCCCAAGCGGTGGAGAATGCACATAACGCAATTCCTTCAATCAAGTACAATACCGTATTTACCATCGGTGTCTTGGCAGAAATGCACAAACATAGTGTGGAAAAAACAGAAAACGGAATTGTCAAGTACATATTGAACAACATCTTTCCTCGATACAGCACTTTCTTATTGATGGGCAGACTCTGGACAATCCAGAAGTTTTTTCCCTCCAAGGAAGGCGAACAAGCCGTTGTAGGCACCATTCCAATAAAGAAATACACAATCAGAGGAATCGCCGGGTATAGCATCTCCTTTGAAATAGGCGCTCCTTGCAACACTGTCGCAATCAGATTGTCTACTCCCACGAAGAGAGCAATAATTCCCACCAGAAAAGCCAAAAGTTCACCCATCAATACATTGGTCATATACACGGTAGATCCCATAAGCCGCTTGAACTCTTTAAAGGCAATGGTATTTACCAAGTTTCTCTTCTTCTGCGTAGTCATCTTGTATGTTTTGGATGCACCGTGAGACTTTAACTTTGAATTGATTTCTCTGTAAGACTTTCCTACCGGAATAAAAATCAACTCAAACAAAAGCAAAGACACACCTGCCAAAAGTAGCATATCGCTAATATGTAATCCATTGATTGCCCCTGCAAACCATTTCACCGGCCAGTAGTAGCTACCAATTGTCCCCGTCACACCGGAAACAGTCTCCAGAACCACCTCTACTTGATCATTTTTAAAGATTCCCTCAATAATAAATCTAAGAGAGAAGCAAAAGATAACAAAGATAAACACCAGGATCGTCTGGACAATATTTGTCTTTTTGAATCCCGAGCTCACCTTTGCAATCAAAAATCCAATAAAGGCGGCTACC
>JAQXIY010000032.1 GCA_029008035.1 Lachnospiraceae bacterium | reverse complement strand
AAACAAGGACAACGTTATGTTGTCCTTGTTTTTTAATGGCATATATTACTAAGTGTCTCGTAAAAGCTTGGATATGAGATAACTACGCAATTTGGATCGTCAAAGGTTGTGATTCCAGTTGCAATAAGTCCTGCAATGGCAAAGGCCATAGCAATGCGATGGTCAGACTTGGTTATGATATGGGCACCGTGTAGAGGTTGACCGCCGTGAATCACCATGCCGTCGTCTGTGGCCGTGACATCCACACCCATGGCTTGTAGATTCATCACTACAGAGTCAATGCGGTTAGATTCTTTCACCTTTAACTCGGCGGCATCCTTGATGATGGTTGTGCCATTGGCATAGGCTGCCATAACAGCAATCATAGGGATTTCATCGATTAACGTAGGGATAATATCACCCCCAACGGTAGTCCCTTGTAAAGAGGAAGATTTCACCACCAGGTCGCAGACCTCTTCGCCGGAGACAATGCGTTTGTTTTCGTATTTGATATTGCCGCCCATAGCCTCCGCTACTTTTAAAATGCCATCCCTGGTGGGATTGCAGTTTACATTGCGAATGGTTAGTTCAGCATTTGGAGCAATTAGTGCTGCGGCAATAAAATAAGCGGCAGAAGAGATGTCACCGGGAACAAAAATCTTTTGCCCCTGTAATTGGGGGAGACCAACAACGGAAGCCGTGGTACCTTGGGAGGTGACCTCTGCACCGAATCCGGAAAGCATCAACTCGGTGTGATTGCGTGATAACACCGGCTCTGTCACAGAGGTCACGCCGTCACAGTATAGCCCGGCCAACAGTACCGCAGATTTCACCTGGGCTGATGCCACAGGAGAATCGTAGTGGATAGGGTGAAGATGACCACCATTAATCTGTAATGGTGCGCAGTCATTTCCTCTCAAGGACTTGATATCCGCCCCCATCATAGACAGCGGTGTAATAATCCGTTTCATTGGTCGGGTCTGTATAGATGCATCTCCATTTACGGTGGAGGTGAAGTTGGAACCTGCCAAGATACCGCTCATCAGACGGGTGGTGGTACCGCTGTTTCCAACATCCAAAATATCCGTAGGCGAGCTCAATCCATGTAATCCCTTGCCATAAATGATAACATGGTCATTATCCTGCTTGATTTCAATTCCCATTTTCCGAAAACAAGAGATGGTGGAACGACAGTCGGCTCCGTCCAAGAAACCGGTAAGTTCTGTTATACCTTGGGAAATGGCACCAAACATAACACCCCTGTGTGAAATTGATTTGTCTCCCGGCACTGTAATCTCTCCGGATATGCCGTTGATTTTTGTTATTTCCATAGTAACCTCTTATTTGTGGACGGTATAATCCTTTTCCAGAATCGCAATGGCCTGCTCCATCTTATCCTGAGTGTAGAGTTCAATGCGCAAAACACCCTGCTCAAATTCTCTGTTGTGGACAATACCGATATTCTTAATGTTGATGTTATTTTCTGCCAAAATGGTGGCAATGGTGGCAATACCGCCTGTCTCGTCCGCAATATCCAAATAAAACTCGTAAGCAGAGGGCAATACCCCCTTTTTCTTTACCGGCAAATTATCTCTGTAATCCTTGGCGGAAGAGAAGAGAGAAAACATTGTCTCCTCGTCACAATTTTCCACAGAAGTAATAAATTCCCTCAGACTTTGCTCATAAAGGCCGAAGGCATTTAAAATTTCCTGACGGTTGGTGGAACAGATATGCTGCCACATAATAGGAGAGGAGGAGGCAATTCGCGTGATGTCGCGAAAACCGCCTGCTGCAATGGTTTTTAGGGTGGCATCCTCACCGTCAGCCCCCTGCACAAATCGCACTAGAGAAGCGGCAATAATGTGAGGAAGATGGCTGATACAAGCCGTTGCAAAATCGTGCTTTTCCGGCGTCATGATCATGGTAAGACAACCCAGGGTGCGCAGGTAAGCATCAAAAGCCTTTAACTTATCCTTGGGAAATTCCTCTGTTACCGTCAGAATGTAGTATGCATTTTCCAATAGGTATTTGTTGGCATTATTATATCCGGTGGATTCAGAGCCGGCCATAGGATGCCCGCCCACAAACTGAGAATTCAGTTGTAAATCTGCAACGGCCTTGGTGATATCTCCCTTCACACTGCCCACATCTGAAATCAGACAGTTTGGGGAGAGGAGAGGCTTTAATTTTTGCAGATACTCTACATTAATTTTCACCGGACTGCACAAAAAAATTATGTCGCAATCTGAAAAATCAGTAAGCGGTATAAAACCGTTGTTTTCAATTACCCCGTCCTTATGAGCCATTTCCAGGGTTTGCTCCCGAGAAGCCATGGCGATTAGGGTTGTATTGGGGTATTTGGCTTTTATGGATTTGGCAAGGGAGCCTCCGATAAGTCCCAGGCCGATAAATCCGATTTTTTGAAAATCCATATGTACTCCTTTAGGAAAGTGTGCGGTTAGCCAGATTGATGTATGGCTTCAGGTTATTCATCACAGATGCAAATTGGTCAAAATCAAGAGACTGTGGTCCGTCGGATAAGGCGTGAGCCGGATCATTGTGAACCTCAATCATCAATCCGTCAGCACCGCATGCGATAGCGGCTTTGGCCAATGGCTCCACATATGCTCGAACACCGGTGGCATGACTTGGATCAACAATAACAGGCAGATGAGTTCGCTCTTTCAGAACACAAACCGCACTTAAATCCAAGGTGTTTCTTGTGGCTGTCTCGTAGGTGCGAATACCTCGCTCGCAAAGTGCCACGGAGGTGTTGCCGCCAGCCATAATGTATTCTGCGGCATTGAGCCACTCGTCAATGGTGGCACTGAGACCACGCTTCAAGAGAACGGGCATATTGGTTTTGCCAACTTCCTTCAATAATTCAAAATTTTGCATGTTTCTGGCACCAATCTGAAGCATATCCACGTACTTATAAGCGGATTCCACAGCGTGGGCAGAAGTGACTTCACAGATAGTTGCAAGTCCGGTCTCCTGTGAGGCTGTCTGCATATAGCGAAGACCATCTTCCTCCAAACCCTGGAAAGAGTACGGAGATGTTCTTGGCTTGTAGGCGCCTCCACGGAGAATGGTTGCTCCTTGAGCCTTCACAGCCCGGGCAATACAAAGAAGTTGTTCTTCGGATTCCACCGCGCAAGGGCCGGACATAATGGTCATTGTTCCGGGGCCCACAAAAGTATTCTTTACCGCAAAGCCGGATGGCTGTGGATGAAACTTTTTGTTTGCTAATTTATAACTCTCTGTGACAGGGATTACCTTGTCCACAGCCGGGTGCGCTTCAATGGTGGTCAAATCGATTTTGGTTTTATCCCCCACAAGGCCTACGATGGTGACCTCCTCACCCTTTGAGATGTGCGTCTTTAAGCCTGCTTTTTCAATTTCGCCCACCAGATTGTTCAAACTGTCCTCTGAAATCTGGGGTTTCATTACAAGAATCATTTTATTTTCCTCTTTTCTTTTAACTCTATAACTCTTTCAATAGTAACGATTTTCAAAGTTTATGTCAACACTTTAAAGCGTAAAAGTGCCGGAAATCATCTGTTAAAATTTCGTTGTGAGGATACAATAGTTTTATGAAGAAAAAGTTATTTATTTTAGGGGTTATGGTTCTATCGTACGTCCTTATTATAACAGATTCTATCTATGCAAAAAATAGTAAGGATAACATAGAAACAGAAATAACATATGAGCTATATGGAGGATATAATTCCATTTTAAATCCGGTAAATATTTCTGCAAAGCAGCTACCGATTTCCCTGGAAAATCCAAGAAAGTCAGGATACAGTTTTGGGGGATGGTACATGGAAGAAAGCTTCGAACACAGAGTCTACAATGTGACTGATGTCTCGATGAATCATCTGTATGCAAAATGGAACTTAAATATCAATCCAAATCAAAATGTGCAGGATTATCCATATAAAAATATTGGTACGGAGATCCCGTTAAAAGAATTGTCCTACGATTTTTTGTATGCCATCGACACTCCCGGAAATCCAAAGACCCGAGTGGAAGATTTGCTGGAGAAAAAATTTTCCTCGGAATTTCAATGCCCCCAGGGGCTTTGTATTACCCCGGAATATTATATTGTATCCTCTTATGCCATGGAAAATGACAAGCAGGGTGCACTTACCTTATATCGCAGGGACAACGGAGAATATGTGGTGTCTTTGGGAATGGAGGCTGAAAGTCACTTGGGAGGTGTAGCCTTTGATGGGAAAAATCTGTGGATATGCCATTCCAAAACCAATGAGATCGAATGTATTTCCTATGATTTTGTAGAAGAAATTGCAGGCTTGAGTAACCAAAATTTTATTGATATATCAAATTGTTTTACCAAGTATAAGGTGAACAATATTCCTTCTTGTATCACTTGTTTTGAAAATAAACTTTATGTTGTAACCCATCGTGTGTATACGCCGGGAGTTTTGTATTGTTATGAATTGATAGATAATACACTTCAATTGAAGGAAAAACTTCTTCTTCCATCAAAAGTGCAGGGAATCTATTTTGATGAAAAAGGGGGTGTTTGGCTCAGCCAGTCTTATGGCAGAAACCGGTCCTCTCATATATTGTATTATTCTAATATTACCTCTCTCAAAAAGGAATTTATGATTCCGGAAATCTCTGTAGAAATGCCGCCGGGTTCTGAGGCCATTGTGGTAGAAGATAACATCTGTTATGTTCTCTTTGAAACTGCCAGTTACAAATACTATGAGGGAGGAGATGGCAAAGGGGCGTGTAAATATCCCTTGGATAGAATTCTCATGGTTAACTGTGACAGTATTTTTTTTGACTGATACGATTGGGGAATTTAGATGATTTTGCTTGTTGATTATGGGGGAATGTGGTACTATTTCAAATATAGAAAAGGGTGCCATATTGTATGTGGATACGCGGGTGTAGATGAAGATGAGGAGGAAGAGACATGACAATTACATTTGATGACAATTTAATTACCGGCAATGATACCATTGATGAGCAGCATCAGGAATTGATTTCCAGAATTTCTGATTTTGTGAAGGCTTGTGAGGCCGGGGACAGCAAGATCAAAGCAGTTAAGATGCTGGATTATTTGGATGAATACACCAATTTTCATTTCAATGCCGAGGAAGAACTGCAGAAGCAGGTGAACTACCCGGAACTTTCCAAGCATCACGAGAAGCATGAGGAGTTTAAGAAGACCATTCAGTCATTGTATGTGTACTTGGACGATATTGAAGGACCGGACGAGAAATTTACTCAGGTGGTTAAGACCAAGGTTGTGGATTGGCTGTTTGGACACATTAAGACCTATGACCGTTCTATTGCAGAATATATTAATATCGTGGATAATCCGGAACGGTTATAAAGAATCTTATCATAAAATGAGTGGTGGCAGAGCAGACCCTGTGGCAGGGGACTGCTCTGTTTTTCATTTTTGTATGTATTGGAAAAATGTTGTATTTGGCAAATTTGTGTGCTAAACTTTTAATAATGTGTTTTCACATATTGGCAGATAAAGAGGGATGCCAAGGTGTCCCTTGTGAAATAGGAGGAATGTAACATGTCAGTACCATACAATCACAGAGTGGTTGAAAAAAAGTGGAGAAAGCATTGGGAGGAACATCCAATCAATGTGGATGACGGCAAGAAAGAAAAGTATTACTGCCTGGATATGTTTCCATATCCATCCGGAAATGGTTTGCACGTAGGACATTGGCGGGGATATGTCATTTCAGATGTATGGAGTCGTTACAAGTTAATGCACGGCTATTATGTGATTCATCCAATGGGATGGGACGCTTTCGGACTTCCCGCAGAGAACTATGCCATTAAGATGGGAGTTCACCCGGCGGATTCCACAGCCAAGAATGTGGCAAATATTAAGCGTCAGATCAACGAGATTGCAGCTATCTATGATTGGGATATGGAAGTAAATACCACAGACCCTGCTTTCTACAAGTGGACACAGTGGATTTTTGTTCAGATGTTTAAGAAGGGACTGGCATATCAGAAGGAGATGCCCATTAACTGGTGTCCTTCCTGCAAGACAGGACTTGCCAACGAAGAGGTGGTCAACGGTAAGTGCGAGCGCTGTGGCGCTGATGTTACCAAGAAGAATCTGAAACAGTGGATGCTTAAGATTACAGCATATGCGGACCGGCTGTTAGATGATTTAGACACATTGGATTGGCCGGAGAAGGTTAAGAAGATGCAGTCCGACTGGATTGGCAAGAGTTACGGCGCTGAGGTTAACTTTAAGGTGGAGAACAGTGATAAAGAGATTACCGTATATACCACCAGACCGGATACCTTATATGGTGCCACCTTTATGGTGCTGGCTCCGGAGCATGCAATGGCGAAGGAACTTGCAACAGAAGAGACAGCCGCTGCTGTGGAGGATTATATTTATCAGACTTCTCTGAAGTCTTCCGTTGATCGTTTGCAGGATAAGGAGAAAACCGGCGTATTTACAGGAAGTTATGCTATCAATCCGTTAAATGGAGCAAAGGTTCCTATCTGGCTTTCCGATTATGTATTGGCTGACTATGGTACAGGTGCCATTATGTGTGTACCGGCCCATGATGATAGAGACTTTGAGTTTGCCAAGAAGTTTGACATTCCGATTATTCAGGTTATCGCTAAGGATGGCAAGGAAATTGAGAATATGACAGAGGCCTACACAGAGGCTTCCGGCACCATGATTAACTCCGGTGAATGGAATGGTATGGAGTCTTCTGTGCTTAAGAAAGAAGCCCCTGCTATGATTGAGAAGATGGGCTACGGAAAGAAGACCACCAACTACAAGTTGCGTGACTGGGTATTTTCCAGACAGAGATACTGGGGTGAGCCGATTCCGATTGTTCACTGTCCGGATTGTGGAGCTGTTCCCGTACCGGAAGAAGAACTCCCCTTGCTGTTGCCGGAGGTTGAGTCATATCAGCCTACAGGCACAGGAGAGTCACCGCTGGCGGCTATCACCGATTGGGTAAACACCACTTGTCCATGCTGTGGTAAGCCTGCAAAGAGAGAGACCAACACCATGCCACAGTGGGCTGGTTCTTCCTGGTATTTCCTCCGCTATGTGGATAGCAAGAATGACGAAGCACTGGTGTCCAAGGAAAAGGCAGAAAAGTATTTGCCGGTGGATATGTACATTGGCGGCGTGGAGCATGCGGTGTTGCATTTGCTGTATTCCCGTTTCTACACCAAGTTCTTATACGATATCGGTGTAATTGATTTTGAGGAGCCATTCAAGAAACTGTTTAATCAGGGAATGGTTTGCGGTCGTGACAAAGAAACCGGTGCGGCTACCAAGATGAGCAAGTCCCTTGGCAACATTGTATCACCGGATGATATCGTAAGGGATTATGGTTGTGATTCCCTTCGTCTGTATGAGTTGTTTATCGGACCACCGGAATTGGATTCCATTTGGGATGATCGTGGTATGGATGGTATCTACCGTTTCCTTACCAGATTTTGGAATCTTGTAATGGATCATAAGGATGACAACGCTCCTGAGACCAAAGAAACCATTAAGGAGCGAAATCGACTGGCATACGATATCACAACTCGCTTGGAGTCCTTCAGCTTGAACACGGTTGTCTCTGCCTTTATGGAGCACAACAACAAACTATGTGATATGGCGAAGTCCAACAGCGTTGATAAGAAGACATTGGAGACCTTTGTTGTTCTTTTGGCACCATTTGCACCTCATATCAGTGAGGAGTTATACGAAGCATTAGGTCATGAGGAGTCTGTCTTTACCGCACAGTGGCCGGAATACGACGAGAAGGCCATGGAGGATGACGAGATTGAGATTGCTGTTCAGGTGAACGGCAAGACAAGAGCCGTTGTTTCTCTTCCCAAGGATGTGTCTAAGGATGATGCTCTTGCTGCCGGCAAGGAAGCTTTGGGTGACAAGCTGACCGGCAACATCATTAAGGAAATTTATGTGCCGGGCAAGATTATCAATATCGTTGCCAAATAAAATAAATAGGTAATATGTATAAAGTGGAATTCGCCCTTGTTGGGGGAATTCCACTTTTTTGTGCCATAGTTATACTTTGATTTACCCTTTTCATGGTAAGGGGCTATGTAATACACATATACTTTGTGGGGTACTTGCGAGCGGTCGGTACTTGATGGCACGATAGTGGCATCTTATGTACCGTTACCAGCGAGCAGTAGCGAAAGCGTGCCCTACAAAGTATTGTTTATTATATAGCCCCGTGACTATCAATGTGGTCTGAATGTTTTAGCTAATTGTATAATTCGATCTGCTTTTTGCTGTTCTGCCGGGGACATATTTTGCTTTAATATGTTGATGAGAAGAGCAGTCTCCGCATCGGAAAAAGATAGCCCTTGAGATTTGGCGGACATTGCGGCAGAGGAGAGCTGATTTGCCAAATCATTTGGATTATCCGATGGGGTTTGACTGGCAAAATTTTTGAGAAATGCCTGCTTTTCCGGCGGAATAGTTTGAAATAAGGGGTTATTGAGAAAAGAGTTATCCATTTATTCTGCGCCTCCGTTAAATAGAATTTCGTAGGTGGATACCATCTGTAATGCGTGTAACAGGTGGTCAATTTGCTGCTGCTCCTGCTGATTGCAGTGGACTCTGATGGCATTTAAAATGTCAGCTGCGTTATCTTTTTTTTCCATAGCCACAATTTGCATGGTGTTCTCCGGATTTTCAAAAAATTCCATGGTTTTTTGCAGTTGCATATAGGAGATTATCATGGAAATATTTTTCTGAGATGTGGGGTTTAAGTAGGGTAGAATGGTTTTTAAAATACTGATTTCTTTGCTCTGTAATCTGTTATCGTATAGAGATAATGTTTCGTTTTCCATAAGCGTTTTTTATTTATTCTATGTGGAAATCAAGAAGATAGACTATCATATACTAAGGAAAAAGGAAAAATATGAAGCGTCTGATTCTCAGAAATAATGAGTGTTACGAAATCGATATGGACTGTAAGATGAAAAAAGAAAAAGAGGAACAAAAGAGAAAACAGTCAAAGTCTATGGAAAAAGGTTATCCATCTCGAAGGAGAACATAAAAATGGCGCCTCACAACTGAGGCGCCTGTAACAATATGAAATTAGAAAATGCTACCACATCCGGAGTCGCAGCCGCCACAGAAGAGCAGCAACAAGATAATCCAGATACAGCTGTTGTTTCCGCCGCCGCATCCACAGCCGTCACCGGAGAAGGTGCTGCCGGAATTGCCGCACAGGCAGAGAAGCAAGATGATCCAGATAATAGAACTACAACAGTTGTTGTCTCTATCACCACATCCACAGTTTGTTGCAACTAGGTCACTCATAAAGAAACCTCCTAACTATTTACAATGTATCTTATGTGAGAAATCTCATTGTGTTACACAATTTGAAAAAAAGCCTCCTTTACCTGAAAGAAATCTTTTGCTATACTAAAATGCGGTATGAATTTGTTGACTAAGAATCACAGGAGGATATAACAATGGCTAAGATTATGATGAAGACACCATTGGTAGAGATGGACGGAGATGAAATGACCAGAATTCTCTGGCAAATGATTAAGGATGAACTTCTGACTCCATTTATTGAATTAAATACAGAATATTATGATTTGGGATTGGAACACAGAAACGAGACCAATGACCAGGTGACGGTAGATTCTGCTGAGGCAACCAAGAAGTATGGTGTTGCAGTAAAGTGTGCTACCATCACGCCAAACGCTGCCAGAATGACAGAATATAACTTAAAGGAGATGTGGAAGAGCCCTAATGGCACCATTCGGGCTATTTTGGACGGTACAGTTTTCAGAGCACCTATTATTGTAAAGGGCATTGAACCCTGTGTACGCAATTGGAAAAAGCCAATCACCATTGCCCGTCATGCTTATGGTGATGTATACAAAAACTGCGAGATGAAGATTCCCGGCGCAGGTAAAGTTGAACTTGTGTACACAGCAGAAGATGGCACTGAGATGAGAGAATTGGTACATAATTTCACGGGTGCGGGTGTAGTGCAGGGACAGCATAACATTGAGAAATCTATCGAAAGTTTTGCAAAGAGCTGCTTCAATTATGCCCTTGATACCAAGCAGAATCTTTGGTTTGCAACAAAGGATACGATATCCAAAAAATATGACCACACCTTTAAGGATATTTTCCAGGAGATATTTGATAAGGAATACAAGGATAAGTTTGAGGAAGCAGGTATTACCTATTTCTATACCTTGATTGACGATGCGGTTGCCCGTGTTATGAAGTCTGAGGGTGGATATATCTGGGCTTGTAAGAATTATGATGGAGATGTGATGAGTGATATGGTATCCTCTGCATTTGGTTCTCTTGCCATGATGACATCTGTTCTGGTATCTCCACAGGGAGTTTATGAGTATGAGGCTGCTCACGGAACGGTACAGCGTCATTACTACAAGCATTTGGAAGGGGAGGAGACATCCACCAACTCTGTTGCAACCATTTTTGCATGGACAGGAGCTCTTCGCAAGCGCGGTGAATTGGATGGTACACCTGAGCTTTGTGATTTTGCAGACAAACTGGAGCGGGCATGCGTTCAGACCATCGAGGAAGGTAAGATGACAAAGGATTTGGCTTTGATTACTACGTTGGAAAATCCAACGGTGTTAAACAGCCGCGATTTCATCGTAGCCATCCGTGAAACATTGGAGAAGATGCTCTAGGAGGAAACAATGATACTATCTTGCCAAAACATATCAAAATCGTTTGGTAGTGATGATATATTAAAAGATATTTCTTTCCAAGTGAATGAGGGAGATAAGCTTGCAATTGTGGGAAGCAACGGAGCCGGAAAATCAACGTTGCTAAAAATTATAACCGGAGAATTGGAAGCGGATCAGGGGACAGTGGTGTTTGCAAAAGGCACCACTGTTGGTTATTTAGCCCAATATCAAGGGGCAGAGACGGATGGAACCATTTATGAGATTGTCCGTTCTTCCTGTGAAGAGATTATCCGGATGGAGCAGGAACTTCATGACATGGAAGAAGAGATGAAACGCATCGGAGACCAGGAATTGGAACAACTGCTTCAGCGCTATCATCAGCTCAACGACAAGTTTAATCATCTGGGAGGTAATTCTTACGAATCTGAGGTGAATGGCGTGCTGCGAGGCCTTGGGTTTTCAGAGGATGATTTTGCGAAAACCATGGATATGCTTTCGGGGGGACAGAAAACCCGGGTTTCCTTGGGCAAACTGTTGGTGACCAAACCGGATATTTTACTATTGGATGAGCCAATCAATCATCTTGACCTTTCCTCCATTCAATGGTTGGAGAATTACCTGTTAAACTATAAGGGCACTGTGGTGATTGTAGCACACGATCGATTTTTCCTGGATCGGATTGTCAGTGGCGTACTGGATATATCCAACCACAAAGCACATATGTACAAGGGCAATTATACAGCCTTTGCCAAGCAAAAAGAGCAGTTTTTGCTTACAAGACTGCGGGAATATGAAAAGCAACAGGAAATGATTGCTCATCAGCAAGAGGTGATTGACAAGTTAAAACAGTTTAACAGAGAAAAATCCATCAAACGAGCGGAGAGCAGACAAAAAGCCCTGGATAAGGTGGAATTGATAGAGAAACCTGTGGAAGACAATCAGAACATGCGTCTTCATTTGGAACCGGATACCGTCAGCGGCAATGATGTGTTGGAATTGATACATGTATCAAAGGCCTATGACGGAGTGGCTCTTTTCACAGATGTGAATCTTCTTCTAACCAGAGGCGAACATGTAGCAATCATAGGTGATAACGGCACCGGCAAGACAACGTTGTTAAAGATTATTACCCAGAGAAAGGATGCAGATGGAGGTGTGATTCGTCTTGGTTCCCATGTGACTATTGGCTACTATGATCAGGAACAGCAAGTTTTGGATGATGACAAGACTTTATTTGAAGAGATGAGTGATGCGTATCCGAATCTTAACCAGACCAAGATTCGTAATGTCTTGGCGGCGTTTATGTTTATGGGGGATGACTGCTATAAGAAAATCGGTGATTTGAGTGGTGGAGAGCGTGGACGTATTTCTCTGGCAAAGCTGATGCTGTCGGGGGCCAATTTCCTCATATTGGATGAGCCCACCAATCATCTGGATATGGAATCAAAGGAAATTTTAGAAAATGCCTTGAATCATTATTCCGGCACATTGTTGTATGTGTCCCATGACAGATATTTTATCAATAAAACAGCACATCGAGTTTTGGAGTTAAATGGTCAGCAGTTTGAAAACTATCTTGGAAACTATGACTATTATATAGAAAAAAAATACACATCAAAAGAGATAGAATCTCTGAGCGAAGCTGTCGGCGAGAATCAAGCAAAAGATGATTCCCAAGGAAAGATGGACTGGCAGCAACAAAAGAAACTCCAGAGCGAAAAGCGTAAGATAGAAAACCAATTACAAAAGGTTGAGCAAGAGATAGGAAAGATTGAGGGAAAACTTGCTGAATTGGATGCCAGGCTGGAAGACCCTGCCGTGGCAACCAATTCGGCTAAGTTAAATGAGATTACAGGAGAGCAACAGGGGTTGAAAGAGCAACTGGAAGACCTGTACTTACAATGGGAAACTCTCTCTGAAAATGAGTTGTTAAATTTTTGACACATTGACAACCTTCCGGGAAATTACTATAATTTTTTTAGGCAGGTATCGCCAATGAAAGGGGTATATTGTTTTGGAAAAAGAGATTTCCCAGGCAGTGATTCGAAGAATGCCTAGATATTATCGTTATTTGAACGAATTGTTAGAGGCGGGGGTTGAGCGTATTTCCTCCAACGAACTCAGTGCCAGGATGCACGTGACAGCGTCACAGATTAGACAAGATTTAAATAATTTTGGCGGCTTCGGCCAACAGGGATATGGATATAATGTGCAGTATTTACATGATGAAATTGGCAACATTTTAGGCTTGAATACCACACATAACGTGATTGTCATCGGTGTTGGTAATCTTGGACAGGCCATTGCCAATTACATGAATTTTGAAAAGTTCGGATTTCGTATCGTGGGATTGTTTGATGTGAATCCGGCATTGGAAGGCAAGGAGATTCGCGGAATTCCGGTGAAAATGCTGGAGGAACTTCCGGAATTTGCCAAGGAGAACCGAATCGACATTGCAGCGCTCACCATTCCCAAGGAAAACGCTGAAACCACGGCAGTTATGTTAGCTTCTTTAGGTGTTCACGCAATCTGGAATTTCGCCCATGTGGACTTGGATAATGTGGACAATATGATTGTGGAAAATGTTCATTTGTCTGATAGCCTTATGCGACTTTCCTATAGTATTGCCAACGGCAATGACAATTAATTTGAAGGTGATTTTTTGGAAAAGAAGGCTTTTACAGAGGCATTAAAAAAAGTTAAAATTCCCGTTCTTGTATTGGACCAGAAGTGGCATCGGCTTTTTGCGTTACAAGGTAAGCCGGACAAAGTGAAAGAGCTGGAGGAACAGTTGTCTGATACCTTGGCTCGCCAGGGAAGACTCACTCAGGAATTAAAAGATTTAAAAAGGTTGAAATCCAACCTGATGAAGAATATTGTGGACAATATGGATGCCATAGAAGCCCCTTCAGAAGATGCTAAGAGTAAGAAAATGGAGGAGGATCGCCGTCTCATTGATGAGATTAATCAGAAGATTTCCGATAATGAGGATGCTCTGCTGGATATTCCAAGGGAGATTACTACATATAACGATGCTCTTATGATGGAGACGATGACTTTTTGCTATGAGCAACTTCGCGTAAATTATCGTGAGGCTGAGGAGATTTCTGACTGGATTAAGCAAATTCGAGTCGAACTCAAAAAGAATATTATTCGCAAGCAGAACCGGGAGATTAATAACCGGGAGATTTATGCCTATATGCATGATGTTTTTGGTAAAGATATCATCAATTTGTTTGATGTTAAAAATAACGATGTGGATTTGGATACCGGAGAGGACCGCCCGGAAGGGGATACCTCTGATTCCAAGAAGCTATCAAAAGAGTAAGAGTTTCGCCTGGCGAAACTCTTTGTTGTATTTTTTGTGGAAGGGGTAGATAACATGAAATATCTTTTGACCAGCCGGGAAATGAAACAGGCAGATCACAATACCATAGAACATTTTCATATGCCGGATATGGTTTTGATGGAACGGGCGGCTCTTGGTGTGGTAGAGGTTATAGAAAACGAGGATGTGAGAAACAAAACCATAGGTGTTGTATGCGGTGCCGGAAACAACGGGGGAGATGGCTTTGCTGTTGCCAGATTGCTTTATCTCAAGGGGTATTCTGTTATCCTCTGTTTTGTGGGAGACGAGAACAAAATGACGGAGCAGTGTAGGGCTCAACGAGATATTTGCCAACAGTATGAGATTCCTATTTCATGTGACGTTCATGATATCGAAATGTGTCATGTGGTGGTAGATGCCATCTTTGGTGTGGGATTATCTCGTGAAATAACGGGGACATATACAGAAATAATTTCCTATATGAATGGACTGAATGCAAAAAAAATTGCCGTTGATATGCCATCCGGCATTTGTGCAGATGACGGCAGAGTTTTGGGATGTGCCTTTAAAGCAGATTGTACCATTACATTTGCCTTTGGTAAGGTGGGACAGCGCATTTATCCCGGCAGAGAGTATTGCGGAAGGATAGTGCTGGTTGATATAGGAATTGCGGAATGTGCTTTTGGAACGAATAAACCTCAATATATGATGCTGGAGGAAGGGGATTTGGATACACTTCCCTTTGCCCCGGTGGATGCCAATAAAGGCAGTATGGGAAAAGTTCTTTTGATTGCCGGCAGCGAAGAGATGGCAGGAGCAGCATATTTGGCGGCTCACAGCGCTATGGTCACCGGATGCGGTTTGGTGAAAGTTTACACTCCAAGACAAAATCGTGATATTATTTTATCCAGACTTCCAGAAGCGCTTCTGGTCTGTTATGATAAGTTTGACGAAAAGGAGTGTATTTCCCTCATGCAGTGGGCTGACGTAGTCGCCATTGGTCCGGGCTTGGGACAGTCCTCAAGTGCAGGCTCTCTGGTGCGCTGTGTATTACAAAATGCGGCAGTGCCGGTGGTGGCAGATGCAGATGCCCTTAACTATCTGGCTAAGCATCCGGAGTTATTGCGCGGACCTCATACAGAAATGATTGTCACACCCCACATAGGGGAAATGTCACGTTTGACAGGCAACCCAATTTCCTATGTAAAGGATCACAGACTGTCTGTTTGTGAGGGGTTTGCCCGGGAATACCAGGTGGTTTGTGTGTTGAAAGATGCCACTACAGTAGTGGCTGCACCCTATGAGGTTAGTTATGTCAACACTTCCGGCTCCGCAGGCATGGCTACAGCGGGCAGTGGGGATGTGCTCACAGGTATTTTGGCTGCGCTGATTGCTATGGGATTATCGGTCTCGGAAGGGGTCCCGCTGGGGGTTTACCTTCACGGTCTTGCGGGAGAAAAGGCTGTAAAAGAGACCGGCGTACATAGTATGTTGGCATCTGATTTGATCAAGGGAATCAAAATGATATATAAAGAGAGAGGTCTTTAACATTGGAAGAATCTATGAGAATCTACGCCAAAGTAGATTTGGACGCAATTGAACATAATATCAATGAGATGGAAAAACTTCAGGACAATCCCGTCCCCATGATGGCGGTTATTAAGACCAATGGCTATGGTCATGGAGCTGTTGAGATTGCGCATTTGCTGGAAAAGAATAGTGATATTTGCGGTTTCGCAGTGGCCACGGCAGAGGAGGCCATGGAATTGAGAGATGCGGGAATTACAAAAATGATTTTGATTCTCGGATTTGTTTTTGAAAAGGACTATGCCCGATTGATTGAGCATGAAATACGATTTTGTGTCTTTCGATATGATTTGGCAAAAAAGATTTCGGATATGGCTGTGGAAATGGATAAAAAAGCCTATGTTCATATTAAGATTGATACGGGAATGGGTAGGATTGGGTTTGTGCCCGGAGCCGATGCTGTTTCAGAGATTATAGAAATAGCCAAACTGAAAGGGATTTGTATGGAAGGTATTTTCACTCATTTTGCCAGAGCGGATGAGACAGACAAATCATACACACAGTGTCAGTTTGCAAAATTTTTGGATATGATTCATACTTTGAAGGAACAAGGTGTCACCTTCGCTATTCATCACTGTGCCAACAGTGCGGCTATTTTGGAATTGCCGGAATGCGCCATGGATATGGTACGTGCGGGTATTACCCTATATGGACTTTGTCCGTCGGAGGAAGTGGGGAGGAAGTATGATTTACAACCTGCTCTTTCTCTTTATAGTCATATTGTTCATATCAAAGAGATTTCGGAGGGGGATTGCATTAGTTATGGGGGTACCTATCAGGCCACGGAGAAGAGGCGTGTGGCCACCGTACCTGTGGGATATGGAGATGGATATCCGAGAGCAATGTCAGGAAAAGGTTTTGTGCTGATTCATGGTAAAAGAGCACCTATTTTAGGCCGGGTTTGCATGGACCAGATGATGGTGGATGTGACAGACATTCCTCAGGCTGAGTTGCTGGATTTGGTTGTGCTAATCGGACAGGATGGAAAAGAGAGAATTACCATGGAGGAAGTGGGAGAAATCTCCGGACGATTTAACTACGAATTGGCATGTGACTTGGGAAATCGTATTCCAAGATTCTATTATCACAGGGAAAAATTAATAGGCAAATTAGATTTTTTTGCATAGTATAATGTGAATAGCTTTCAAAATTGTGGAAATACTATTTTTAAAATCAATTTTGGAGAGTGGTATTATGACAGTTCGACGAGGCGACATTTATTATGCAGATTTAAGGCCGGTGGTTGGTTCAGAGCAAGGGGGCATTCGCCCGGTTTTGATTATTCAAAATGATGTGGGTAATGTGCATTCCCCTACGGTGATTTGTGCAGCTATTACTTCTAAGTTAAACAAAGCAAAGCTTCCTACACATGTTTCTTTGGACAGTGAGAAGTATGACTTGGTAAAGGATTCTGTAGTACTTTTAGAGCAGCTTCGAACCATTGACAAGAAGCGGTTGAAAGAAAAAATCTGCCATCTGGATCATCAGGTTTTGTTTGAGGTGGATAAGGCCCTGGAGATAAGTTTGGAGTTACTTACATAAAGAATAAAGAGAGAGATACGGGATATAAAGGAGTAGAGAATTGAATCGTATTACAAATCGTTTTGGAAGCATTTTCAAGACAAAATCAAAAGAAGAGTTGGATGATGTGATTGAAGACGAGATTATCTCAATGGTGAATGAAGGGCATGAACATGGTGTCCTTCTGGCCAGCGAGGCAACTATGATACAGAATATCTTTGAGTTTGGAGACAAGGATGCAAAGGATATCATGGTACATAGAAAACAAATGGTTTGTCTGGATGGGGATATGAGTCTGGGAGAAGCCTTGGAGGTAGTGAGAACCTCCACCTTTTCAAGATATCCTGTGTATCTGCAGGATTTAGACCATATGATTGGCGTGCTACATATAAAAGACGCATTGGCATATGCCCTGGATCAGACATGCTATGGCAGGAAACTAAGAGATTTTGATGAATTACTGCAACCGGCGGAATTTGTTCCGGAAACTCACAGCCTCAACACCTTGTTTGCCAAAATGCAGTCCAAAAAGAATCATATGATGATTGTGGTGGACGAATATGGACAAACCAGTGGCCTTATATCCATGGAGGATATTTTGGAAGAAATCGTGGGCAATATTCAGGATGAGCATGACGATGAGGAGATTTCCATTGAACAATTATCCCAAGACCATTATTCCATGACCGGAGCCACCACCTTAGAGGAGGCTAGTGATGTGCTAGGCATCACATTCCCGGAGGAGTTTGAGACGCTCAACGGATTTTTGATTTCCCTTTTGGGGCGTATTCCCGATGAGAAGGAATCCTTTACTGCAGATTATGAGAGTTACAGATTTCACATTTTGGATGTAGAAGGGAAAATCATACAGCAGGTAGATGTGGAATGTCTCCCTCAACCCGTGGAAAACTCCCATGATACAAATCTTGAAAGCGCAGATGAAAAATGATAAACTGATATAGAATACAGTTAGAAAAGAGGAAAATAACAAATGTCAGGACATTCAAAATTTGCCAATATTAAGCATAAGAAAGAAAAGAATGATGCTGCAAAGGGCAAAATCTTTACAATCATTGGACGAGAGATTGCAGTTGCTGTTAAGGAAGGTGGACCGGATCCGGAGAACAACAGTAAGTTGCGTGATGTTATTGCAAAAGCCAAAGCTAACAATATGCCAAACGATACCATTGAGCGTGGCATTAAGAAGGCTGCAGGCGATGCAGGTTCTGTGAACTACGAATCCGTTACATACGAAGGTTATGGACCAAATGGAACGGCTATCATTGTGGATGCGTTGACGGACAATAAAAATCGTACCGCAGCCAATGTTCGCAGTGCGTTTACAAAAGGAAAGGGAAGCATCGGTACCCAGGGATGCGTTTCTTATATGTTCGACAAGAAAGGTCAGATTCTGATTGCCAAAGAGGAGTGTGACTTGGAGGCGGACGATTTAATGATGATTGCTTTGGATGCAGGTGCCGAAGATTTTGCAGAGGAGGAGGACAGTTTTGAGATTCTCACTCAGCCGGAGGATTTTGCGACTGTGAGAGAGGCATTGGAGGCAGAAAATATTCCAATGGCAGATGCTCAGGTTACTATGATTCCTCAGACCTATGTTGAATTGACGGACGAGCAGGATTTGTTCAACATCAACAAGATTTTAACCTTATTAGATGAGGATGATGACGTTCAGGAAGTGTATCATAACTGGGATGAATAAATAGGGGGATTCTATTATGAAGAAGATTCTTTTCGCATCAAGTGAGTGTGTACCTTTTGTCAAGACAGGTGGATTGGCCGATGTAGTGGGGGCTTTGCCAAAGGAGTTTGACCCCGCGGAGTGGGATGTGCGTGTTGTCATCCCTGACTACACCTGTATTCCGCCACAGTTTCGTGATAATTTTGAGTATGTTTGCCATTTTCAAATGGGACTGGGGCATTATGTAGGTGAGAAGTATGTGGGGGTAATGCAGTATAAGTATCAGGGCATTACATATTATTTCATTGACAATTTGGAATATTTTGAGTGCTTTTACCCATACTCCGATGCTCGCTATGATATCGAGAAGTTTACCTTCTTCGATAAGGCAGTGTTATCGATGCTGCCTGTGATTGGATTCCAGCCGGATATCATTCATTGCCATGATTGGCAGACAGGGTTGATTCCTGTATATCTCAAGACAGAATTTGCCGCCAATCCATTTTTCTGGGGGATGAAGTCTGTTATTACCATTCATAACCTGAAATTCCAGGGTGTGTGGGACATTAAGACAATTCAGGGTATTTCGGGATTGCCCCAAGAACTCTTTACAGCAGATAAGCTGGAGTTTAAGAAGTGTGGTAATATGTTAAAGGGTGGTCTTGTGTATGCAGATTACATCACTACCGTTAGTGAGACCTACGCTAATGAGATTCAATCCGTTTACTATGGTGAAGGTATGGAGGGATTGCTGTCAGCTCGTCATTTTGACATGCGTGGTATTGTAAATGGTATTGATTATGATATGTATGACCCTGCCACAGATACAACATTGTTTAAGAATTACGACAAGTCTAATTTCCGAACCAACAAGAAGGTGAACAAAGAGAAATTACAAGAACTGCTAGGTCTAACTGTGAACAAGAAGAAATACATGATCGGCTTAATTTCACGTCTGACAGACCAAAAAGGTCTTGACTTGGTGAATTATTGTATTGAACGCTTGGTAGATGACCATACACAGCTTGTTGTTATTGGAACCGGTGAGGCTCAGTATGAGAATATGTTCCGCCAGTATGCGTGGAAGTATCCGGATAAAATTTCAGCCAATATTTGTTATTCTGAGGATTTGGCACACAAGCTATACGCAGCCGCTGATGCATTTCTTATGCCATCGCGCTTCGAGCCATGTGGTTTGACGCAGTTGATTTCCTTCCGTTACGGAACGGTGCCTATTGTCCGGGAGACAGGTGGTTTGAAGGATACCGTTGTTCCTTATAACGAGTATGAGCATACAGGAGACGGATTCTCCTTTGCGAACTACAATGGAGATGAACTTCTCAACACAGTTAACTACTCCAAGCATGTTTTCTTTAACAAGAAAGCGGAGTGGAATAAGATGGTGGAGAGGGGTATGCAAAAGGACTATTCCTGGACCAACTCCAAGGCTCAATACGAAGGTATGTACCGTTATTTGTTGGGCGAATAATTTTTTACACAATACATATACTACAAAGAGCTTCCGAATAGGAGGCTCTTTTTGTTGTGAGAGTATAGATGGGTAAAAGTAAGTAGTGCGAGGTGAAATATGGATGAAGTAAAAGAATATGGACAGGGAAGTTTTGGAACTGCCGGTGGGAAAGTGGTGCGCATTGTTACTATTATAGGTGAAATCGAGGGACACGATGTCCTCTCCGGGAATACAAAAGCAACAAAGTATGAGCACTTGATTCCGCAACTAATTGAAGTGGATAACGATAAGATGACAGACGGCATTTTATTCGTGTTAAATACCATCGGCGGGGATGTGGAATGTGGTCTTGCCATTGCAGAATTGATGGCATCTTTGCACAAGCCTACAGTGTCTCTGGTGATTGGAGGAAGTCATTCCATAGGTATTCCTCTGGCGGTGTCTGCCAAATACTCCTTTCTGGTTCCGTCAGCCACTATGATGGTGCATCCTGTCAGAATGTCCGGTACTGTTGTTGGAGCACCTCAGACCTATTTTCAGTTTTATCAAATGCAGGAGCGCATTGTGAATTTTATTGTGAAGCACTGTAAAGTAGAGAAAACGGTTTTTGAAGAGCTAATGCTATCAAAGAATATGATGGCAAAGGATTTGGGCACGGTTCTCGTGGGACAGGAAGCGGTGGATGTTGGCTTGATTGACGAGGTGGGAGGATTGGAAAATGCCATAAAAAAACTGGAGGACATGATGGGAACGTCACCTGCTTAGATACTTTTCTGCTTCCTGAATAAAATCAGCAATATCTAATTGAGGATTGTCCAAAGTTTTGTGAATAAAAAGTCCGTCTGAAAGAAGAAGCAATAACCATGCAAAAAACTCCGGTGAAACAGTGTCGGTTCGTTCTCCAATCTTTTTTGCGATAATACTGGCAAATTCGCTGTAGCGATTCATCAACTTCTGACGAATCTGTTCATTACCCATCATTGCATCGTAATACAAATGAAGACGCATACTGGCAGTGGCTACGTCACGTTCCAAAACATACTTAATCAGTCGGTGAAGCGAGGTGTCTTTGGATGCATCCTCTGTCCAGGTAATCAAATCCTCGTATTGTTGCTCTAAGTATTTATCGGTAATATCAAATAAAATATCATTTTTGTTTTTATAGTGATAGTAGAGTGTGCCTTTGGAAATGGATGCCTCTCTGGCGATTTCTGCCAAGGAGATATCGGATAGTTTCTTGTGTTCTAACAATCGTTCTGTGGTTGTTAAGATTAATTCTTTTACATTGTCTTTTCTTGGTGCAGCCATAACATCCCTCACATATTTTAAATGTTTTCAAATTCGTGTATAGTATAACGTTTTTTGTGCTAATTGTCTATAAAACAGAATATCATATTGACTTTTATATACTTTTTTGATAATCTAAAATCATAAAGTCGGTCAAGCGGGCGACTCAAAACCCAAAAGGAAGTGAGAAGATGAAGAGAGATGTATTGGAGGAAAAACTGAATCGGAAACTTCAAAAACGGTTTGGTGGGAAAGTAACAGCGACTGTAGAAGAAGATTGCATTCGAGTGAAAGGCCATTTAAGATGTTGGGAAGACATTCTGGAGGCTTGCAACATGTGTGTTGTGAATCATGCAGGAATTCATGTGGTCAATGATGTATTACTGGATGGTGCGGAAGTGCCCAAAATGAGAACACCGTCGTTGGAAGACCGGGAATTAGAAGGATGTAAACCGGATGTATTGATTATTGGAGGCGGTATTTCCGGCTGCAGTATCGCGAGAGAGTTGATGAAGTGGAAACTGGATGTGTTGCTGGTAGATAAGGAGTGCGATCTTGCCATACATGCTTCAGGAAGAAATGATGGGGAAGTACATCCGGGCGTTGATTTGGGACGTGGCACCTTGAAACAGAAATATGTAGTACGTGGCAATCAGATGTATGACCAAATTTGCAAAGAATTGGATGTGCCTTTTCAGCAGTGCGGACAGTATGTTGGATTTACTGATGCGTGGGCATATCCTTTTGTATGGCTTTATGCTTGGCAGAGACGTCATATCTGTAAGGTGACGGATACTTGTCTCGTCTCAGGCAAAGAATTACATAAAAGAGAGCCCCATTTGAATCCGGAATTTAAATTTGCCCTTTATAATCCCAGTGCAGGTTGTGTCTGTCCTTATGGATTAACAATCGCCTATGGGGAAAATGCGGTGAGTAATGGTGCGAAAGTGAGCCTGAATACCGTAGTGCTGGATATGGAGGTAGCCGAAGGGACCATTCAGAGTGTCAGGACAAACCGGGGAACCATCTATCCAAAGCTAGTCATCAATGCGGCAGGCGTATTCGCTGATGATATTGCAGAAATGGCAGGAGACCGTTTTTACTCGATTCATCCGCGAAAGGGAACTGATTTTATTATGGATAAGAAGTCGGGAAGCCTTGTGAAAAGCATTTCAACTCTTAAGAAATTAACCAACAATAAAACCCATACGAAGGGTGGGGGCATTCTACATACAGTTCATGACAATTTGCTGGTAGGCCCGAACGCAGTGGAAACATATGAAAAAGAGAATTTTTCCACGGAACAGGCTAGCATTGATGCGGTTTTTGAAAAACAGAAGCTTACTGCAGAGGGGATTTCCAAGAGAGATATCATCACTTATTTTGCGGGGGTGAGACCTGCCACATTTGAGGAAGACTTCGTTATCGAACAGGGACGCAAAACAAAGAATCTAATTCATTGCGCAGGCATACAGTCCCCGGGACTTACCACAGCTCCGGCTGTTGCAATGGATGTGGCGGAGATGGCGGTGAAGGAATTAAGTAAAGACAAACCTATCCCGATGAACAAAGACTTTCAGCCTGTAAGAAAAGGTATTCCAAGGGTAAAGAATCTCTCAGAAGAGGAAAAAGATCGACTGATTCAAGAGAATCCGGATTACGGTGTGATTGTATGTCGCTGTGAGGAAATTAGCAAGGGTGAAATCCTTGATGCATTACAATCACCCATACCTGTGGCAACTGTAGATGGCATCAAAAAACGTGTGCGACCCGGAATGGGAAGATGCCAAGGTGGTTTCTGTATGCCGCTTGTCACGCGAATCATTAGCGAATATTTGAATGTACCCATAGAACAGGTGAAAAAAGCAGGAGATGGTTCTGTGATTAATTATGGAAAGACAAAGGGGGCGAAGTGATGCACAGTTATGATGTTCTTGTAATTGGAGGAGGGCCTGCAGGCCTTGCTGCTGCAATTTCTGCAAAAAAAGAAAACGCCCGGGTTCTTCTGATCGAGAGAGAGGAACGATTGGGAGGAATCCTCAAACAATGTATCCATGACGGATTTGGTTTGCTTCACTTTGGCGAAAAACTTTCCGGTCCGGAGTATGTGGAGCGCTTTGAAGATGAATTTCATGAGTTGGAGATTGCCTATGAAGTTCAAACATTTGTGACGGGTATTCAGAAGAAAGATGATGGGTTTCTGCTTACAGCCGTAAACAAAAATGGTGTACATAAGTATCGAACAGCAACCATTATTCTTGCAACCGGTTGCAGGGAACGGACGGCGAAGCAGGTGTTTATTCATGGAACCCGTCCGGCAGGGGTTTTTACGGCGGGTACGGCACAGCATTTTGTGAATCTTTTGGGTGAAATGCCCACCAAAAAATGTGTAATCTTGGGTAGCGGTGATATCGGGTTGATTATGGCACGGCGTTTGACCTTAGAGGGAGCGAAAGTACTGGGTGTCTATGAGGTTAAACCGGAACCGTCAGGTCTCACTCGTAATCTGGTACAATGCCTGGATGATTATGGGATTCCTCTTTATTTGTCCCATACGGTTACACGGGTGTTTGGTGAAGAACGTCTCTCAGCAGTAGAAATTTCGCAAGTGGACGATAAAATGCAGCCGATTTTAGGGACAGAAGAAATTGTGGAATGCGATGCATTGATTTTGTCGGTGGGACTCATTCCGGAAAATGAAATTGCAGAAAATCTAGGCGTTGCCATAGACGCACATACAAAAGGACCGGTTTGCGACAATCGATTCATGACCGGAGTGGAAGGGGTCTTTTCCTGTGGCAATGCACTACATGTGAACGATTTGGTAGATTATGTTTCGGAAAGTGGCGAACTTGCCGGGAAAGCGGCGGCCGAATACCGAAAGACATGGCAACCCGGAGATAAAAAGGTGCAACTGATCACAGATGATTCGGTGCAATATATTGTTCCACAGAAATTATGTCTGGATGATAGCTTAGAAAAGGTTGTTTTTTATTTCCGAAGCAGAGAGACATTGCCGGTGGGAACCCTTCGTATGGAAGTAGATGGGAAAACGGTGTACGAAAAAAAATACAGCAATCTAAAACCTCCGGAGATGGAACATCTGGAATTAGATTTGAGTAAGATTCAACTGACGGAGGGGTCCCGGGTGAAAGTTTCCATTCAAAAAGGAGGTGCTGCGCTATGAGGGAGATGACCTGTATCACTTGCCCGAACGGGTGTACCTTGAGGGTTGAAGAAAAAGATGGAGAAATTCAGGTTAGCGGAAACAAATGTAAGCGGGGCGAAACATTTGCTTTGGCCGAATTACAGCATCCAATGCGTACCATCTGTAGCACTGTTCGGACAGCTTTTGCGGGAACGCCGGTTATTCCGGTTCGTGTATCGGGCGAGATACCGAAAGAAATGATTTTTGATGTGATGAAGGAGATTAACACAATTGTGGTTGAGCATCCTGTAAAAAGGGGAGAGGTATTGCTCCCCGATGTGCTTAACCTGGGCGTTGATATTATTGTAACCAGCAATGTTTTAGAAGGAGGACAAGAAAATGAGCACAAAGCCGTATAAAGGATTTGAACCAAAGTGGGTAAAGAAAGTGGCACCGGAGAACAGCTATCGTTCTATTTTTCGCTGGGGCGATCCGAATTTTGTGAAATATCCAAAGGAATCGCTGTATAAGTTAATGAAAGAGAAGTTCCAAATGACGGATGATGATTTTAAATCATATACAGGGGACATTGGCATGGATCCGGTCAAATTGGATATTCCATGCAGATTGGCAAAGGAACATCTGGATGCTTTTGAGAAGATTGTGGGGAAAGACAATATTACCACAGAAGATTACCCGCGACTTGCCGTGGCTTACGGAAAGACAGGATATGATGCCGCAAGACTGCGTCAACGACAAATTGATAGCCTGCCCGATGTGGTATTGTATCCGGAGTCTACTGAGCAAATTGAGGAAATTGTTGCATATTGTACGAAGTACAACATACCGCTTTATGTCTATGGCGGCGGAAGCAGCGTTACAAGAGGCGTGGAACCGGTTAAGGGCGGTGTATCCCTTGATATGCGCAAAAACTTTAATAAGGTGCTGAATTTTAATGAAGTTGATCAGACCATAACTGTGCAAAGTGGAATGTCGGGTCCGAAATTAGAGGAGACGCTTAACAATGCACAGAAGCTATTTGGTGCAAAACGTGCCTATACCTGCGGACATTTCCCGCAGTCCTTTGAGTATAGCAGTGTGGGAGGCTGGGTTGTGACCAGAGGAGCCGGGCAGAACAGCACCTATTATGGTTGTATAACCGATATTGTATTATCCCAGAAATATGCAACCCCAATCGGAAATGTCACAACAAGTCATTATCCGAGAGAGGCCACCGGACCAAATTTAAATCAAATTATGATGGGAAGTGAGGGTACTTTTGGTGTCTTAACCGAAGTGACGCTAAAGGTATTCCGTTACATGCCGGAGAATAGGATACGTTTTTCTTACATATTTAAGAATTGGGAAATTGCTCGGGAAGCAGCTAGGGAAATGATGCAATGTGAAGCAGGAAATTCCTCTGTATTTCGTCTGTCCGATCCGGAGGAGACCAACTTGATGCTTCGCTTGTATAATGTAGATGAAACCCCTTTGTGGAACCTTCTGAATATGCGTGGCTTTGAAGATATGGAAAGATGTCTGTTCCTTGGTTTCACTGATGGTGAAAAAGGTTTTTCCAAGAATGTGGCAAAAAATATCAAGCGGATTGCACATAAATATGGCGGAATGAGCTTGACTTCCTTTGTGACATCCAGCTGGGAAAAAGGACGATTCAATGACCCGTATTTGCGAGACACATTACTTGATTTCGGTATTATGACGGATACCCTGGAGTGTACGGTTAATTGGTCAAATATGGCAAAGGTTCACAGCGAAGTGAGAAAGGTTTGCCATGCACTGCCAAATACCATTGTCACAACACATATGTCCCATTGTTATCCTCAGGGTGCGAATTTGTATTTTATTTTTATTACCAGAATGTCGGATGCGGAGGAGTTCAAGGCATACCATGCCACAATCTTAGATGCGATTCAGAAATCCGGTGCTGCCATGAGCCACCATCACGGCATCGGTAAAATGTTTGCACCTTGGTTGGAAGGCCAGCTGGGACGAACGGAATATGGCGTATTTAAATCACTAAAAGCCTATTTTGATCCGGGATACAATATGAATCCGGGTGGTACTTTAGGGCTGGATTTGGAAGAATCCGATAAACGATTCCTGCGTGACGATATTCGTTAAAAGTGGAAGGGGGGTGTTTTCATGACTGACAGAATTGTGCTTGCATACGATGTGGGAACACAGAGTACAAGAGCACTTTTGATTAATCAGTTTGGACAGATTTTGGCAAAAAGTCAGATCAAACATGAGTGTCCGTATGAATCTGTTCATCCGGACTGGGCGGAGAAGGATGCAGACTTTTATTATGAAAATCTCTGTCATACATCACAGGAATTAAAGAAAGAATATCCCGAGCTTTTCCAACAGATTGAAGCCATATCAATTACCACGATTCGGGATACGGTGGTGTGTGTGGATCGGCAGGGGAAACCGCTTCGACCGGCCATTCTGTGGCTTGATAAGAGAAAAGCAAAAGGAAAACCGGAAATATCACAGATGGCACGAATGTTTTTAAAGGCTGTAGGTATGGAGGAGACTGCCAATGTGCAGTATCAGAAATCCCATTGCAACTGGATAAAGCAGAACGAGCCGGATATTTGGGAAAAAACGTATAAATATCTTTTGTTGAGTGGATATCTGATCTTTAAACTGACAGGACAAATGGTGGACGCCGTTGCCAGTCAGGTGGGACATATTCCCTTTGACAGTCAAAGTCGATCATGGCAGAAAAGGGGTGCAATCACACGACCCGTTTTTGACGTGGAAGAAGAAAAACTGTGTGTTCTGAAAGAATCAGGGGAAGTGCTTGGAACTATCACGTTGCAGGCTGCGGAAGAAACCGGTCTTCCGCAGGGCATGAAAGTAATCGCAGCAGGATCCGATAAGGCGTGTGAGATTCTCGGACTGGGTTGTATCAGTCGGGAAAAGGCAGCAATCGGACTTGGAACCACAGCGACGATTACGTTTACCATAGACCATTATTTAGAGCCGGAGCGTTTTATACCACCATATGATTCTATCATTAAGGGCTGTTTCACACCGGAAATTGAAATTTTCAGGGGATATTGGCTGATTTCGTGGTTCAAAAAAGAATTTGCAGAGAAAGAGGTTAAACTTGCGCGAGAACTTGGGATTTCTGCGGAACAACTTCTAAACCAACGATTAGAAGAAATCCCGGCCGGATGCGAAGGGTTACTGTTTCAGCCATATTTTACACCTAATATTACAATGCCCACAGCCCGAGGGGCAGTGATAGGATTCTCTGATCAACACACCAGAATTCATATTTATCGTGCAATCATAGAGGGGATCAATTTTGCCTTGCTGGATGGTATGCGGTTAATGGAGCGACGTTCCGGCCACAGGTTCGAGGAAATTTATCTTGGGGGCGGTGGTTCTCAGAGCAGTGAAATTTGCCAGATTACAGCAGATATGTTTGGCATACCAACCATAAGAACCCAGACTTACGAGGTGACCGGAATCGGCTGTGCCATGTCAGCCTTTGTTGCATTAGGTGTGTTTGAAAACTACCAGGAGGCTGTGGATTCTATGGTGCAAAAGAAAGATGTTTTCCAGCCGGACAAAGAACAACATAAGATTTATGAGCGATTATATGAGGATGTGTTTAAAAATATTTATGGAAAGCTTTCAGGTCTATATGAGAGGCTTTATGACATATACCATCCTTCTGATACATCCTTATAACAAATAGAGGTGTCTGAGCCATGCTGATGTATTTCAACCGGCTCAGCACCTTTCTTTTTATATCAGTTTATTTTGAACAAATTGCTTATATTTCCCCGGGCTAAAACTCCCTTTCTCTGATAAAATGTGATAATGACACATAGAGTAAAATGTGATAGAATAAAAAAGTTGAATTATTGATGTAAAGGAAGCAGTCATGGCGGAAAAGAGAAAGACTTCAAATACTAAGAATAAAAAGACTTCCACCAAGGGAAAAACAAAGAATGTTTCCGTAGATGCAAAAGTGATTGATGTAGCCAAGATGGAATCCATAAAAGAGATTGTTTTGTGGATGATGTTGGCTATTTGTGTTTTGCTTTTTGTGAGTAATTTAGGAATAGGCGGTGTTGTGGGCAACGCTGTTAGTGGTTTCTTCTTTGGCGTGTTTGGCATTGTTGCGTATTTATTTCCGATACTCCTTTTGATTGGTGTGTTTTTTGCGATTTCAAATTCCGGCAACCGGGTTGCTGTTGTGAAACTGGTTGCGGGAATTGTTTTTGTTATACTACTAAGTGTTTTAGTGGAACTGATAGCTCACGGCGGCAATACCTCCGGAGGGGTACAAGCTTTTTACTTTGGCAGGGAGAACAAAGCCGGGGGTGGATTTATAGGCGGTTTCCTTGCCAAGGCACTTGTAGAGGGATTTGGTTTGATTAGTGCCTATGTGATTACACTGGTTCTGCTCATTATATGTTTTATTTTGGTGACGGAGAAATCATTGCTTCACTCTGCAGAGCGTGCCAGACGGAATCGAAGAAAATCAGTGGATCCCAATGAGAATCGCGATGCGAGATTGGCTCGGATTGAGGAGGATAAGGCAAGGCAGCAGAAGGCTGCCGCTGTAAGCGAAGGACCTCGCAGAAATCGCAAGATTTCCGGTGTTGCCTTTGACACCTCAGTGTCGGCTTCTGAGATGCCAAAGGAATTGAGCTCTGATGAGTTGAATGAGGTACATATGTCTCCGGATGAACAATTGAATGTGAAGAAGGTGAATCGTGTATCGCTTTCTTCCAAGGGGGAGAAGAAGAAACCCTCCCGCATTATCAGCATGGCTACCCCGGATACACCTTCAGAGATTATGCCACAAAATACACCGGCTGTGACGGAGGCAGAAGAAATTCCTGAGAGGCAGGAGCAGAGAAGAGCGAGAAAGACGGCAGCCAGCACCCGAGAGATGATAGATAACGCCAATGTGGTGGCAAGTGAGGTGGTAAAGGAGAGACAAAAGAGGACTGCTAAGTATGCTTTCCCGCCTTTGTCCTTACTTACGAAAAAGCCTGCAGGCTCCAATCCAAATTCCAAAGAAGAATTGGAGGGCACAGCGGATAAATTGGAGCAGACGCTGCGTAATTTTGGTATCAATGTGGAGGTTACCGATGTCACCTGCGGACCTACGGTGACCCGCTATGAATTATTGCCGGAAGTGGGGGTTCGCGTGAATCGTATCACCAACCTGGCAGATGACATTAAGTTGAATTTGGCAGTGACAGATATCAGAATTGAGGCTCCCATTCCCGGAAAAGCTGCAGTGGGTATCGAAGTGCCAAACAAAGATAAGGTGATGGTCTCCTTTGAGGAACTTGCTGCATCGAAGGAGTTTAAAGCCAGTGAATCCAAAGTCACTTTTTGTGCCGGTCGGGATATTGCGGGGAATGTCATTACAGCCAACATTGCCAAGATGCCCCATCTTTTGATTGCAGGAACCACCGGCTCCGGTAAGTCCGTTTGTATCAATACCATCATTATGAGTATCTTATACAAAGCTACGCCGGATGAGGTAAAATTTATCATGATTGATCCCAAGGTGGTGGAACTTAGCATTTATAATGGTATACCACATCTGTTGATTCCTGTGGTTACAGAGCCTAAGAAAGCAGCCGGAGCGCTTCATTGGGCAGTGATGGAGATGGATGATCGTTATCAGAAGTTCGCCGATGCAGGAGTGAGAGACATTAAGTCCTACAACCAGAAGCTCGTTGCAAACAATTATAAAATGCCTATCAATTCCAACGGTGAATTAGGTGAATTTGAAAAGATGCCGGAGATGGTTGTCATTGTAGATGAGTTGGCAGATTTGATGATGGTGGCAGCTAAGGAAGTGGAGGAATCCATTTGCCGCCTGGCGCAGAAGGCAAGAGCTGCCGGGATTTACTTAATTCTTGCCACCCAGAGGCCTTCCGTGGATGTGGTCACCGGTCTGATAAAGGCGAATATGCCTTCTCGAATTGCTTTTGCTGTGAACAGTGGTGTGGACTCCCGCACCATTTTAGATATGTTTGGAGCGGAAAAACTTTTGGGTAACGGCGATATGCTCTATTATCCCCAGGGATACACCAAACCCCTTCGCGTCCAGGGAGCCTTTGTCTCGGATTCTGAAGTGCAGAAGGTGGTGGATTATATCAAGGGTAACAACGAGAATGTTGTTTATGACGATAAGGTAACGCAACTGATTGACGCCGGTGGAGATGCAAATACAGCCACTGGTACCATTGGAGGAGGAAGCGGTTTTGAAGAGACGGTTGACTCCTATTTCCCTGATGCGGGAAGACTGATTATCAGCAAGGAAAAAGGCTCCATCGGAATGCTGCAACGCTATTTTAAGATTGGATTCAATCGGGCGGCACGAATTATGGATCAACTGGAAGAGGCTGGTGTAGTCGGACCGGAAGTTGGAACAAAACCAAGGTCAGTCATGATGAGCGAGGCTGAGTTTGAGCAATATCTCAATCCCAACGGTCCGGCATCTGCCACGGTGGAAGAAGAGTACCCTGTAAGTGAAGATTTTTAATAAGGAGAAAAAGATGAAAACTGATATTCAAATTGCACAGGAAGCAACAATGTTACCAATCCAAGAAATTGCTGCGAAAATTAATCTGAGTCAAGATGATTTGGAACTATACGGTAAGTATAAAGCAAAACTCTCAGACGAATGTATGCAGCGTCTTTCTAAGGAAAAGGACGGAAAGCTTGTTTTGGTCACTGCCATTAATCCAACACCGGCAGGTGAGGGGAAGACAACAACAAGTGTAGGTCTTGGGCAGGCGCTAGGTAAGTTGAACAAGAATGCTATTTTGGCATTGCGTGAGCCCTCTTTGGGACCATGCTTTGGTATCAAAGGTGGGGCTGCCGGAGGCGGGTATGCGCAGGTTGTACCTATGGAAGATTTGAATCTCCATTTTACAGGAGACTTTCACGCCATCACATCTGCAAACAATCTTCTCGCTGCAATTTTGGATAATCATATTCAGCAGGGCAATGAACTTGGCATTGATCCCAGACAGGTTGTTTGGAAACGTTGTCTGGATATGAACGACAGAGTTCTTCGAAATGTGGTTGTAGGTCTTGGAAATAAAATGGACGGTATGGTTCGGGAGGACCATTTCGTGATTACAGTGGCATCAGAAATTATGGCCATTCTCTGCCTGGCAGATGATATGGCAGACCTGAAAAAGCGTCTTGGCCGAATTATTGTGGCTTACAGCTTTGATGGAAAGCCGGTTACTGCCGACGATTTGCAGGCAACAGGAGCTATGGCAGCTCTTTTGAAGGATGCATTGAAGCCTAACTTGATTCAGACACTGGAGCATACACCTGCACTGGTACACGGCGGACCATTTGCTAATATTGCTCATGGATGTAACAGTGTGCGTGCTACGAAGATGGCTTTGAAACTGGCCGATATTGTAGTGACAGAGGCAGGTTTTGGCGCAGATCTTGGCGCAGAGAAGTTCTTTGATATTAAGTGCCGTAAGGCAGGTCTGAAGCCGGATGCTGTTGTTTTAGTTGCAACCATTCGCGCTCTGAAATATAACGGTGGTGTTCCAAAAGCGGAATTGACCGTGGAGAATTTGGATGCTTTGGAAAAGGGGATTGTGAACCTGGAGAAGCATATTGAAAACCTACAGAAGTATGGTGTGCCCGTTGTGGTTACCTTGAATTCTTTCGTTACAGATACACAAGCTGAGACAGAATTTGTCCGCAGATTCTGTCAGGACAGAGGCTGTGAATTCGCACTTTCTGAAGTATGGGAAAAGGGAGGCGAAGGCGGAATAGAACTTGCTAATGCAGTGTTGGATGTGCTGGATAACAAAGAGAGTAATTTTGCACCTATTTATCCGGATGAGATGTCTTTAACTGATAAGATTGAGACGGTTGCCAAGGAGATTTATGGTGCTTCAGGAGTGACATATTCCCCTGCTGCCAAGAAGGAACTGGACCGCATCACAGCTCTTGGCATGGGCGATTTCCCTGTTTGTATGGCTAAGACGCAGTATTCTCTTTCCGATGATGCTACAAAACTTGGCCGTCCGAAGGATTTTGAGGTGAATGTACGTGAGGTATATGTTTCTGCCGGTGCAGGTTTTGTGGTTGCAGTGACCGGTTCTATTATGACGATGCCCGGACTTCCAAAGCAGCCGGCCGCATACGGCATTGATGTAAGTGATGAAGGTGTAATTACAGGTTTGTTCTAGGAGGAGTGCTATGCCGACGATAATTGATGGAAAAAAGATATCCCAGGATATCAAAGACGAATTAAGGGAACAGGTTCGGCTGTTGAAGGAGCAGGGGAAGAAAGTATCTCTTGCAGTGATTTTGGTTGGAGAAGACCCTGCATCCTGTGTTTATGTTCGCAACAAAAAGAAGGCTTGTGAATATATTGGAATCGAGTCTTTGTCCTATGAATTGCCGGAGACAACCACGGAAGAGGAGTTGTTGACTCTTATTCAGGAACTGAATGGGAAAAATGATGTCAACGGTATTCTGGTTCAATTACCATTGCCAAAACATATGGATGAGGATAAGATTATCAAAGCCATTGACCCTGCCAAAGATGTAGATGGATTTCATCCTCAGAGTGTGGGAGCTCTTTCCATTGGCTTGCCGGGATTTGTATCCTGTACACCGGCGGGTATTATTCAGCTTTTGAAGAGAAGCAATATCCCTATGGAAGGAAAAAACTGCGTTATTATTGGCCGAAGCAATATTGTGGGTAAGCCAATGGCTCTGCTTATGCTGCGGGAGAACGCGACTGTCACCGTAACACATTCCAGAACAAAGGATTTGTCCTCCGTAACAAGAGAGGCAGATATTTTGATTGTTGCCATGGGTAAGAGAAAGTTCGTTACCGCAGACTATGTCAAGGATGGAGCAGTTGTCATTGATGTGGGCATGCATCGAGACGAGAACAACAAACTTTGCGGAGATGTGGATTATGACGACGTGGCGCCGAAGTGTTCCGCTATCACTCCTGTACCGGGAGGTGTTGGCCCTATGACCATTGCTATGCTGATGTATAATTGTGTTGCATCAGCCAACATGACAAACGAATAGGGGATAATGATATGAAGTGTAGTAAATGTGGCGCAGAGATTCGTGTGGGCAGTGTATATTGCGAAAGTTGCGGTGAGCCGGCACAAATCGTCCCGGATTATAATATTCTGGAGGATGACTTTTTGGTCTCCATTCTGGATGAAAAGAAAAAAGAAGAGGCAGCTGGGCATAAGCAGAATGCAGAGGAAGCTCGCCGGCAACAATCAAAATCTGATAAGCCTAAAAACATATGGAATGATATGAGATTTCGCATTGGTATCATTGTGGGAATCGTCTTAATTGCCGTGGGAATCATCGGCACCGTAATGTTCCAGACATCTTATGGCCACTATGTAAATAAAGGCTTAGCCTTGGACAAGAAAGAAGAATATCAAAAAGCTGTCACCTACTACGAGAAGGCTATCAGCAAGGATGGAGAGAAGACCAAAGCCAAACTACTTGCGGCAGATGATTATCTTCGACTGGAAGAGTATGATAAATCCGAAGCGTTATATCTGCAGGTGATTGAAGAGGATTCCAACAATCTATCGGCTTATAAGGGTTTAATTACATTGTATTTGACCTTGGGAGACTACAGTTCTCTTAATGAATTACAGGCGGATGTCACCAACCAAAAGATTCTCAAATTGTTTGAGGATAATGTGATTGTGGCCCCTCAGTTTTCTGAAAAAGGTGGTAAGTTTTCGGATGATGTTAATCTGACCCTTGTTTCGGAAGATGGAAATGAAATATACTATTCCGATGATGGCTCTGATCCATCGAAAAAAGGAAACGGTATATTATACAAGGAATCCATTCTCCTTACAGAGGGGACTACAACCATCAAAGCTGTTTGCAAGGGTGAGGATGGAAAATACAGCCAAGTGATATCCAATAAGTACCGTATTACTTATGAGGAACCTGAAATGGCGGAGGTGGATCCGGCCGGAGGGACTTTTACCACCCCAACCATGATTACCATCAACGTTCCCGAGGGCGCTAAGGTGTATTATACCTGGGATGGCACAACCCCTAGTGAGTCGTCCACCCAGTATACAGGACCGTTTGAGATGATGGAAGGTAATCACATACTTTCTCTTATTCTGGTTGACAAGCATGGCAAAAAAAGCGATGTGACCCAATGTAATTATAAGTACATAGCAAATTAGTGATGAAACAGGCATTACGTTTGTGGTGCCTGTTTATTTTTGGTAAGAGATATGATGAATATAACAATTCTTTGCGTGGGACAAGTCAAGGAAAAATTTTATCGGGATGCCATAGCTGAATACAGCAAGCGACTTTCTCGTTATGGCAGGTTGCACATCATCGAAGTGGCTGATGAAAAGACAAAGGAAAATGCATCTTCCGCTGAGATAGAAGCGGTGTTGCGCAAAGAGGGTGAGCGCATTATAAAACACATCAGAGAAAATGATTATTGCATCACCCTGGAAATTGAGGGGAAAACGCTGGATTCTGTGGCACTATCCAACCATTTACAGCATTTGGGAGTGATGGGACAAAGTAATATTGTATTTGTAATTGGTGGTTCTTTAGGACTGGATGAGTCCATCAAAAAACGAAGTGATTTGGCTTTGAGTTTTTCGGCAATGACATTTCCGCATCAATTGATGCGTGTTATATTGTTGGAGCAAATATATCGAAGTTTTCGCATTATGAACAACGAACCCTATCACAAATAGGCATGTTTTCTGGTCTAGTGGCTTCTTTGGGTCATATAGTATAGTATGAAGGAAAAACGATTGGCAATCAATGAGATAGAGAATCCTTTGTTGTTGGGAACCATTCGCCTCACACTGACAGGAACCCATTGTGCCTTGGTGGAAAACTTCAAAGGTATTATAGAATACAACGATGAAATGGTGATTATTCAATCGAGAAAAGAGAGACTTACGCTGCGGGGCACAGGATTGCAAATTCCATATTACACCCGGGATGAAATGAAAGTTTTAGGGGCGATTGAGACAATCGAAGTAAAGGATTGTTGTGTATGATGATATGGAACTGGTTGCTGGGATTTGTCACCATTGTGTTACGAGGAGATGAATTACCTCGTTTTTTGCGGCTTTGTAGTAACAAAGGGTTGCTTGTTTGGAATGTTTGTCACAGAGACTGGAACGAAATACAAGTCTGTATGCGCAAATCGGATATTTTTCTGGCAAAGGAGGCCCTGAGGAAAACAAGGACTCAAATAAAGATAGTCAAGAGAGATGGACTACCTTTTTTGGTGTTTCGTTATCGCAAAAAAGTGGTTTACTTTGGGAGTGTTGTGGCGGCTATCATTGTGTTAATGCTTTTGTCCCAATATATTTGGAGAATTGAGATTGTGGGAAATTCCTATCTCAGTGAAGAACGCCTGATTACATATCTGGAGGATAACACTTGTGGAGTAGGTATAAAAAAGCAGAGAATAAATCCACCGGAATTGGAAAAAATGATGTTAAAGGATTTTCCGGAAATTATATGGAATTCTATTTCCATACACGGTACAACGTTGCATATCTCTATTAAGGAGCAGATTCCTGAGGATGAAATACGGCAGGAGGAGGATACCATTGACCGGGATTTGGTAGCTCCCATTCGTGGCACGGTCCAAAGCATTTATGTTCGTCGCGGAACGGCGGCGGTCGCTGTGGGAGATAAGGTAAAAAAAGGTGATCCCCTTGTGTATGGCTGGATTCCTATTTACAACGATAGCGGAACGGAAATTGTGAAATATTATGGAGCAGATGCAGATGCTGATGTGTACGTGACAGGAAAAATCTCCATACACAATGAGATTAACAGGCGTCATCAGAATCGCCTATACTCCGGTAAAGAACGGCGTTACATCTACTATGGCAGCCTGCAACACCAATATAATGTAATCCCCATCCTTTATGGCAAAATACAACATACATCTATGAACTCCATTCGACAGGTTTACCTGATGGATACCATCCCCCTTCCCATCTATCGCAATATAGTAAGAGAGAGGGAGTTTACCTTTTATGATGAGGATTACACCAATGATGAACTCAGGGCGTTACAAAACCGGTTCTGTCAGGATTTCATAGAGAAATTAGCAGAAAAAGGTGTTCAAATAACAGACAAAAATGTTATGATATCCTATGGGAAGAATGGGAGTGTGATGGACGGGGAACTGCATTGCTTATATCCGGCTTCCGAATACGCACCTTCCACAATTCCTGAGGTAATAAATACAAGGAACGATACTTTATGAAAGAAGAACTGATCTTAAATATACCGGTGGAACACCTGGAGAATATATTTGGGCAATTTGATGCCAATGTGCAGATGATTGAACGCACTCTTAATGTAACTTTTGTGGTCCGAGATGATGTGGTAAAAATCATGGGTGAACCGGAGCAGATTAAGAGTGCTTCTGTTGTAATGAAGGAACTTTTGCAGATGTCAAAAAAAGGTGCTGTCATTACTTCTCAGGAGGTAACATACTTACTTGGAATGGAGGAGAAGGAATTAGAGAAAGGGTCCGTGGCTGATTTGCAGGATGATTGTATTGCACATACTACCATGGGAAAACCCATAAAACCCAAAACCCTGGGGCAGAAGAATTATGTGGATGCCATACGTCAGCAGATGATTACCTTTGGCATTGGCCCGGCAGGTACAGGTAAAACCTACCTGGCTATGGCCATGGCTATTACTGCCTTTCAACGTGAGGAGGTCAGCCGTATTATTCTTACCAGACCTGCCATCGAGGCCGGGGAAAAGCTGGGCTTTTTACCGGGTGACTTGCAGAGTAAGGTGGATCCTTATCTGCGACCACTCTATGATGCGCTGTATCAGATTATGGGCAGTGAGAGTTTTACCAGAAACATGGAGAAGGGCTTAATCGAAGTGGCGCCGCTTGCCTACATGAGAGGTCGTACGCTTGACAATGCATTTATTATATTGGATGAGGCCCAGAATACAACGCCGGCACAGATGAAAATGTTCTTGACGCGAATTGGATTTGGCTCTAAAGCAGTGATTACAGGAGATGCCACCCAGAAGGATTTACCGGCCGATGTCAAATCCGGATTGGATGTGGCTATGGAAGTGCTGAAGAATGTACCGGAGATTGCCATTTGTAAGCTAACGGGACAAGATGTGGTGCGACATCCATTGGTTCAGAAAATTGTCCATGCCTACGAGATATACGAGAAGAAAGAACAACAGAAAAATACAAAAAAATCAGGAAAACGAAATGAAAAGGGAACAAATAGAAAATAATATATCGAAGAAGAGACTGGGATACGTGGTGGCCATAGTGATTCTTTTTTTGCTGGGCATATCTTTTATGGCATACCAGTCCGAATTGTTATTGGATGAACTTTTATGTCTGATGACGATTAATTTGGTGTTTCTTCTGGTTTTGATTATTGCTTTAATGAAAAAGAGAACGGAGCATCGTCTTCCGGTAGGAGATGCTACCAGCTATCGCTCCATCTTTCTCATGTTGTTGCTGGCCTGGGTTTTTACCATTGTTTTTTCCTACCTGCCGGACTACTTTGCTCCGGTCATGATCATTGGAGTTTTGCTTACAACAGTATTAGATGATGTCATGGCATTGTCCCTCGGCATCTACTTTATCATCATACAATGCGTAACCTGCGGATTGAGCGTCAATGTTTTTTATTGCTATTGCATACTTGCTATGCTGGGGATTTTGCTTTCGTCCTTTCTTAGCAATCGCCAGAGGGCGGAATCCTTCCATATTTACATTATTTATTTCTTGGTGAATATGTTGGTGCCTATCGTATTTTATTACATTGCCTATCTGGAAATCGATAGCAAGGTATTTTTGTATGCCACATTAAACGGTTTGTGTAACTGTGCTGTCATCATTGTATTTTACAGTATGATTAGCGAGAGAACGAAGGAAAGCGCCACCATAGATTACCTTAAATTTATTGATGAGAGATATCCCCTGGTAGATGATATCAAGAAGTTTTCTATGGCAGAATACCGCCACGCCAGACGTGTATCCAAGTTGGCGGCTTTTTGTGCATCAGCTATTGGCGCCAATGCCGACTGTGCAGCATGTGGTGGCTTTTATTATCGCCTTGGCAAAATGGAAGGGGAGCCGGAGATTGACAACGCTCTTAAATTGGCCAATAATCACTGCTTCCCCACGGATGTAATGGAGATTATGGAGGAATATGGCGGTGTGATACGTTTGCCACAAACGCCGGAATCTGCTATTGTACATATGGTCGATACTTTAGTGACCAAAATTGAGTTGTTGGATAGAGATACCATGTCCAGTACATGGAATCAGGATATGGTCATATATCAGACGCTAAATGAGTTGTCTCAGAAAGGTTTCTATGATGAATCCAAAATGAGCATCAACCAATTTTTGACCATTCGAGAAAAACTTGTTCAGGAGGAATCCTTGCTATGACAATATTATTTGAAGAGGAAACGCAGATTCCATTTTCCTTTGATTACAGAGCAATTGCCACTGCGGTAATTGAAAAAGCGTTGGAAACGGAATCCTTTCCCTATGAGGTTGAGGTGGGATTGACGCTGACAGACGATACTGCCATTTGCCAAATAAACAAAGAGTTTCGTGAAAAGGACAGTGCCACAGATGTGTTGTCCTTTCCTATGATAGACTATGAGAACCCGGGAGACTTTTCACATCTGGAAGATATGGATGAGATTTTTCATCCGGAGACGGGAGAGGTTGTTCTGGGGGATATTGTGATTTCTGTAGATCATGTTATGAGTCAGGCCAGAGAGTACGGTCATTCTGTGAAAAGAGAGTATGCATTTTTGATTGCTCACAGCATGCTTCACCTGATGGGATATGATCACATGGAGCATGAAGAAGCTGAAATCATGGAACAAAAGCAGAGAACAATCTTAGATTTACTAAATATAACACGGGAGGAAAGAGAAGATGTCTAAGAAGAAAATCATCGGAATTGTATGTGCTATCGTGGCAGTGCTGGCTGTTGTCGGTGTAGTTGTTGCTGTAAGCAATGGCAAGAAATCAGAAGAGAATCAGACAGCCGATGCAGTCGAATCCGGTCATGAGGGTGAGATGAAGAGCTTTTTGACAGGGGAGTGGGTTGACGAGAAAATCGGACAGAACAGACCCATTGCTGTTATGAACGGTAATACAAAGGAGGCGCTTCCTCAATACGGCTTGAATTCTGCCGGTGTCATTTATGAGGCACCTGTTGAGGGTGGAATCACTCGATTGATGGCAATCTATGAGGATTACAAGGATTTGACACAGATTGGTACCGTGCGCAGTTGCCGTCCTTACTATGCATATTTTGCAAAGGAATTTGACGCAATCTATGTTCATGTGGGACAGAGTGTTCACGCAGAATCGTTGCTTGATTCCGGTGTGGTAGATCATCTCAGCGGATTAGACGGCGCTGTTAATAGCACCTTCTATCGAACAGATGAACATCCGGCACCCCACAACTGTTATACCAGTGCAGAGGGTATTGCCAGTGGCATTGCTACAAAGGGATTTACAACTACTTATCCAAAGTCATATCAGGGACATTATCAGTTTGCTGATGAGGATGAGCTTAATACTTTAAAAGATGGTGAAGACAGTGTTCTGATTAAGCCATATTACTTCTACAATAAGCCATCCTTTGTCTATGATGAGAAGACAAAGACATATAAGAGATTCCAGTTCGGGGAAGAGCACATCGATGTAGTTGATGGTAAGCAGGTTGAAGTGAGCAATATTATTTTTCAGAATGTTTCCAGTTCAGAATATGAGGGAACACAATACTTAAATCTGGGTATCGACGGTTCCGGAGAGGGTAAGTTCTTTACCAATGGAAAGATGATTGACGTAACTTGGAAAAAAGAATCTGACGGCATTACCCATTACTATGATTTGAAAGGTAAAGAAATCACGCTGAATCCGGGTAAGACATGGGTATGTATTATTGAAAAGCAACACGCTGAAAAGAACACTTTTGACAGCAAAGAAGAGAAGTAACATTTTGGGGAAGTAGATTGGGCAAATCAAAAAACAGTGACGCAAGTTTTTTGCTACAAGGTTCAATACTTGCCATTGCCTCTTTTATCAGTCGTATTGTGGGCTTGCTATATCGTATGCCCCTAAAGGCCATCATCGGTAAAGTTGGCAATGATTATTACGGAACAGCCTTTAGCATTTACAATATCATATTGATTATATCATCCTACAGCATCCCGCTGGCTGTCTCTAAATTGGTGGCTGCCAGAATGGGGAAAGGCCATGTGAAGGATGCTTACCGGGTTTTTAAGGGCGCGCTGTTCTTTGCATTTGTCAGTGGCGGTGCCGGTGGACTGTTACTATATTTTGGCGCAGATTTCTTTACGGGAACCTTATTAAAGACCCCGTTGAGTGCCATTGCCCTTAAGATTCTGGCACCTACGTTATTTGTGGTTGCCATACTTGGAGTTTTTCGAGGTTTCTTTCAAGGGCTTAATACCATGATACCCAGCGCATTTTCTCAGGTGGCAGAACAGATTCTCAATGCTGTTGTCAGCATTGTGGCAGCCTACATGCTGTTTTCCTACGGAAAAAATGTGGGAGAAATGATTGGTGACCCGGACAATTATGCTGCGGCTTATGGAGCAGCCGGTGGAACCATTGGTACGGCTTCCGGGGCGTTATTGGCTCTCTTGTTTATGCTTTTTGTTTATTTCGCTTATCGAAAACGGCTAAAAAAACGTCTGAAGCGGGATCGCCATCGTCAATCGGAGAGCTATGGGGAAATCATGAGTGCTTTATTTTTAACCATTTTGCCCATACTTCTAAGTACCACTGTTTACAGCATCAGTACCATTGTAGATCAGGGTGTGTTTAAGAATATTGCCGTTATGCAGGGGTATTCAGCCAAGCAGATAAGCGAGTGGTGGGGAGTGTATTCGGGACAGTTTATTGTTCTTACCAACGTACCCATTTCCATTGCATCCTCGTTGGCAGCATCCAGTGTGCCAAGTTTGTCCAAAGCATTTCACGCAAAGGATTATGATGGCGTGAACTATCAGATATCACTGGCCACAAGGTTTATTATGGTAGTATCCATACCGTCAGCAATTGGTATGGGGATTCTGGGCAAACCCTTGAATATGCTTTTGTTCCAGGATGGAGATAACACAACCATGATGATTATGATGCTGGGGACGATTTCCATTGTATTATTTGGCTTGTCTACCTTGACCAATGGACTATTGCAGGGGATTGACCGTATGAGAACTCCTGTGATTAACGCGGTGATTTCCTTGGTGATTCATCTCGTGGTTTTGTTTGTGCTGATGGAATACTTCCATTTGCATATCTACGCAGTTGTCATTGCGAATAATGTGTATGGCCTTTGCGTGTGCATTTTGAATGATTTGGCACTGCGCCGCTATAGTGGTGCATATGTGGATATAGGTAAAACATACATCATACCATTTTTGGCGTCGCTTACCATGGGCATCGGAGTATATGTGGTATATAAAGTTCTTATGCTGGCTGTGGACTCCAATGTTTTGGCTGTGCTGGTGAGTATTTGCGTTGGAATTGTCATATACTTTGTTGTGCTATTGTTGATGAAAGGGTTGACAGAAGAAGAATTAAACCGCATTCCCAAGGGATATCTCATAGTCCGTCTGGCCAAGAAATGCGGACTTTTGCATAAATAATTTACAAATACAAATACTTTTAGTGTTTCAATATTTTTCTTGTAAAGGAGATATTATGAAGAGGACTAATCGTATTTGTATTTTTTTGTATGGTATATTATGTCTTGTGTTGATGAGTGCTTTGTCTTTAGCGTTGTATCGGGACAATATGATAGAAGAAACACCGGATGGTGCAGTGCCTCAAAAAGCAATTCAAAGCAACAAAAAAAGCGAATATCAATTTGTGGTTGTTGAGGAATCGGGGAATCTGGTGGTGTATTATTTGGAAAATAAAATCAAATATCTTTCCACGGATATACCCACAAATCGTCTGCCGGAGGATGTACAAAAACAAATCAAAGAGGGATTGAATTTTGTGGATGAGAAATCTCTGTATGATTTTTTGGAGAATTACAGCAGTTAGTGGTATCTCTTTCTTGAGAATTGCCCTTTGTTATGCTACAATATCTTGTGGTAGAAAAGAGGAAAGACATGACAAAAGACATATATGATGTTGCTGTTTTAGGTGGAGGCGCTTCCGGAATGATGGCCGGAATTCAAGCTGCTCAATTAGGCGCAGATACGGTGATTCTTGAGGGAAATGAATGCCTGGGAAAGAAGATTCTTGCCACCGGTAACGGCAAATGTAATTTGACCAATCAAAGGATATCAGAGCAATGCTATTACGGGGCTGATGCCGCGTTCCTGCAGCGTGTGCTGCAAGGTTTTACCTTGGAGGATACCCTCGACTTTTTTGAGGATATTGGCGTGGCACCTGTGGAACAGGAAGGTTACTACTATCCCCGATGTCGTCAGGCAGGAGCTGTAGTGGCATTGTTGAGGGAGAGACTTTTGGCATTATCGGTTCCTGTTATGTTGGAGACAAGAGTGCGGAGCATTTCAAAGGACTCAGATAATCTTTTTACTGTGACCCATACCGGTGGCCGGTTACGTTGCAAGAAAGTGATATTGGCCACAGGTGGGAAGGCGTCCGCTATCAAAGGTAGCAATGGGGACGGCTATTATTATGCAAAAATGTTTGGTCACAATATAACGCCTCTGGTTCCGGCTCTGGTGCAATTACATACAAATCATCCGGGCATTTCAGCCATGGCGGGAGCCCGGTGCGACTGTCGATTATCCCTTTTTGTCCAGGGAGAATGTGTGGGAGAGGAGTCCGGAGAACTGCAATTGACGGACTATGGCATCTCCGGCATTGCAGTGTTTCAATTAAGCAGGATGGCATCAATTGGATTGGAGCGAAATATGCAAGTGGAGATGTCTATAGATTTTATGCCGGAATACACCAAAACGGATGTGGAGGAAATTCTTCTGAGACGCTTTGAGTATACTCCCGTATCACCTTCTGTGAAACAAGCGTTGTGGGGACTTCTCAATGACAAGGTGATAGAGGGTGTTCTGATGGCCTGTGGCATTTCAACCAATCAATCCGTAAAGGATTGTGACAGGGAAGAGATTGTTCGTCTGAGGGATATTCTCAAATCATTCATCGTTCCCATCACAAAGACACATGGATTTAAACATGCACAGGTAACGGCTGGTGGCGTTTCTACAGATGACATTTGTCCGGACACCATGGAGTCACTTCTTTGCCCGGGATTTTATATGGCCGGGGAAATTGTGGATGTAGATGGCATCTGCGGGGGATATAATTTACAATGGGCATGGTCCAGCGGCGCTGTGGCTGGAAGACATGCGGCAAAGGATATCATATGATTCAAATCAATCAGTTGAAAGTACCATCAACAATAGAAAACGCGGACTTGACTACATACATTGCAGATGCTGTCCGTACCAAAAAAGAAGACATAAAGTCCTACAAGATTTTAAAGTGTTCTGTGGATGCCAGGAAGAAGCCCAATATTTATTATGTTTATTCTGTAGCGGTAGATTTTGGCAAGGGGGAACGCCAGATTCTAAAACGATATCAAAACAATGCAAATATTTCCCTGTATCAGCAGGTTTTGTTTCAGATTCCTGCTTCCGGGGAAAAGGATTTAAACAACCCCCCGGTGATTGTCGGAGCCGGTCCCGGCGGGTTATTTTGTGCATATGTACTGGCAATGGCCGGGTACGCGCCACTGATCATTGAGAGGGGCTCGTCAGTGGAACAGCGAACCAAAGATGTGGAAAAGTTTTGGCAAAGCAATATACTTTCTTCTAATTCCAACGTACAATTTGGAGAAGGCGGAGCGGGAACCTTTTCCGATGGAAAGCTTAATACCTTGGTAAAGGATAAGACGGGGAAGAATCGATTTGTCTTGGAAACATTTGTGAAATTTGGCGCACCTGAGCAGATTTTATGGGACGCAAAGCCACATATCGGCACAGATATTTTGGTAAATGTGATAAAGAATATGCGCCGGGTAATCATATCTCTGGGTGGCAGATTCCTTTTTGACACATGTGTGACTGATTTTGTCTTTGAGAATCAAAGGCTGCAGGGAATTTATGCAGAGGATACCTATATTAAGACAGATATATGTATTCTGGCTATTGGTCACAGCGCCAGGGATACCTTTCGTAAGTTGTATGAGAGGAGTGTTCCCATGTCTGCCAAGGAATTTGCTGTGGGCTTTCGGGTGGAACATCCTCAGGAGATGATCAATCGTTCACAGTATGGGGAAGGTAATATTGCCCATCTCCCGGTGGCTCCCTACAAATTGGCAACCAAGCTGGCCAACGGCAGGGGAGTGTATTCATTTTGTATGTGTCCCGGGGGATATGTGGTAAATGCATCTTCGGCACCGGGGCAATTGGTTGTCAACGGCATGAGCTACTCCAAGCGTGACTCAGCCAATGCAAACAGCGCTATTGTCGTTTCTGTAGGAAAGGATGAATATGCTCTTGATGATCCTATGGGTGCTGTGGAGTTTCAAAATCAGCTGGAAAAAAAGGCCTATGATTTATGCCGGGGGAAAATTCCGCAACAGTTGTTTGGGGATTTTGTTGCCCGAAAGGAATCTACGGGCTATGGTGCATTTCACTCAGAGACCAAAGGAGATTGTGGATTTGCGGATTTGAATCCATTGTTTACGGATGCTATGCGCGGTTCCTTCTTGGAGGGAATGGGATTGTTTGGAAAATATATACAAGGATTTGACAGAGAGGATGCCATTCTCTCCGGCATTGAGAGTCGGACGTCATCTCCCTTGCGCATTCACAGAGACGATGGTTTTGAGAGCAGTATGAAAGGTTTATTTCCCTGTGGTGAAGGGGCCGGTTATGCCGGCGGAATTATGTCGGCAGCCATGGATGGTGTGAAGATTGCAGAAGAAATTATAAAGAGATATAAGGTTGAATATGAATAGTAAAGAAATTGATTTTAATAAATTAACACCAATGATGCAGCACTATTTGCAGACAAAAGAGGAGTATCCCAATTACATTCTGTTTTATCGTTTGGGCGATTTTTATGAGATGTTTTTTGAGGATGCAGAGACAGTGTCCCGTGAACTTGAAATCACACTTACCGGGAAAAGTTGTGGCTTGGAGGAGCGTGCGCCCATGTGTGGAGTGCCCTACCATGCGGCGGAGAGTTATCTTACCCGCTTGATCAACAAGGGCTATAAGGTGGCTGTATGCGAACAGGTGGAGGATCCCAAAGAGGCAAAAGGCATGGTGAAACGCGAGGTGACACGCATTGTCACCCCGGGAACCAATATGGATACCATGTCGTTAGATGAGACGAAAAACAATTATATTATGGGGATTTTCTATGACGGTGAGCGCTATGGATTGGCCATTGCCGATGTCTCCACGGCAGATTTTTTTGTCACAGAGGTGGATTCCAATCGTACTTGTATGGATGAAATCAACAAATATCACCCCTCAGAAATTGTGTGCAATGAGAATTTTGCAATCAGTGGCATTGATATGCGGGACTTACGGGAGAGAATGCAAATATCCATCTCTAAGGTAGATGCCCATTATTTTGACGAAAAATTGGCAGTTGCCCTTTTGCTGGAACACTTTCACACCAGTCAACTCTCCGGTCTTGGCTTGGAGGAATTCCCATTGGGAAGCATTGCTGCCGGTGCATTGATGAAGTATCTGTACGAAATCCAGAAGAACAGCCTGGAACAGATTCATACCATCAAACCATATCTCAACGGCAATTATATGCTTTTAGATTCCTCCACAAGAAGAAACCTTGAATTGGTGGAAACACTTCGGGAAAAGCAAAAAAGGGGCTCCCTGCTATGGGTTCTTGACAAGACAAAGACCGCTATGGGTGCCAGAATGCTTCGAAATGACATTGAGCAGCCCTTGACGGATATGGATATGATTCAAAGACGATTGGATGCAGTGGAAGAATTTTTCTCTCACATGGTTCTACGTGAAGAATTGCGGGAGTACCTTGCGCCGATTTATGATTTGGAGCGATTGAATACCCGTATTGTTTATCAGACGGCCAACCCCAGAGACTTGCTGGCCTTTAAGAACTCTATCGGTATGTTGCCATACATAAAAGCGATTTTAAAGGACTGCAAATCCGATCACCTACAACAGCTGGAACAGGAGATTGACGATTTGTCCGACCTGTATCATCTGGTGGATGATGCCATCTGTGAAGAACCTCCTATTTCTTCCAGAGATGGGGGAATCATCAGAGATGGATTTCACGAAGAAATTGACAGACTGCGCAGAGCAAAGACGGAAGGAAAGCAATGGCTGGCTGAGTTGGAGGCCCGGGAAAGGGAACGCACCGGTATCAAAAATCTTAAGATTAAGTACAACAAGGTATTTGGATATTATTTAGAGGTTACCAATTCCTATAAGGATTTGGTTCCATCGGATTATCAGCGCAAGCAGACTTTGGCAAATGCAGAACGCTATTTCACCCCTCGGCTCAAGGAACTGGAGGACACCATTCTGGGAGCTGAGGACAAGTTGATTTCTCTGGAATATGAGTTTTTTAAAGAAATCCGACAACAAATTGCAAGCCAGGTTACCCGGGTGCAACAGACCGCCAAGGCCATTGCCCGATTGGATGTGTATGCTTCACTGGCGCATGTGGCCGAAAAGAATCACTATGTTCGACCGAAACTAAATACAAAGGGTATCATTGACATAAAGGGCGGTCGTCATCCTGTGGTGGAGCTGATGATTGAAAACAAGCTGTTTATCGACAATGACACTTATCTGGACAACAAAAAGCAACGGGTATCCATTATCACCGGACCCAATATGGCGGGGAAATCCACCTATATGCGCCAGAGCGCACTGATTGTATTAATGGCGCAGTTGGGTAGCTTTGTCCCGGCTAAATCTGCCAATATTGGCATGGTAGATCGGATTTTTACCCGTGTAGGTGCTTCAGATGATTTGGCTTCGGGACAGAGTACCTTTATGGTGGAAATGAATGAAGTGGCCAATATTTTGCGTAATGCCACCAAAGACTCTCTTTTGATTTTAGACGAAATAGGAAGAGGAACTTCCACCTTTGACGGACTCAGCATTGCTTGGGCTGTGGTGGAGCACATCAGCAATACGAAACTCCTGGGAGCCAAAACCTTATTTGCTACCCATTATCATGAATTGACAGAACTGGAGGGCAAGCTGGAGGGGGTACATAATTATTGTATTGCAGTTAAGGAAAACGGAGATGATATTGTTTTTCTGCGTAAAATCGTCCCCGGTGGAGCGGACAAGAGTTATGGTATTGCCGTGGCAAAACTGGCAGGATTGCCGGATGAGGTTATTGAGAGAGCAAACCGTATTGTGACACAGCTTTGTGAAAATGACATTGTTGATTTGGCTAAAAACATTGCGGTGGAAGGGCAGACGGTTTCCCTTAATCGAAGACAAAAGCCTTTGGATGAGGTTGATCTGGCTCAGATGTCCTTTCTGGACACAGTTAAGGATGATGATATCATTGAGGAACTTCGCAGTTTGGATATCAGTCAAATGACCCCTATTGAGGCGTTGAATGCATTGAATGAATTACAGGTAAAGGTTAGGAATCGATGGTAAGACGAGAGATAGCACTGTTAGACAAGGAGACAATTGATCAGATTGCGGCAGGAGAAGTGGTGGAGCGCCCGGCCTCCGTGGTGAAAGAACTGGTAGAAAATGCAGTAGACGCAGGGGCGGATGCCATTACTGTGGAGATAAAGGATGGAGGGAAATCCTACATTCGAATTTCCGACAATGGTTGTGGCATTCCCAAGGAACAATTAGCGGTGGCTTTTATGCGTCATGCCACGTCCAAACTACGTCAGCCGGAAGAACTTATCAATATTCAGTCTCTTGGTTTCCGAGGAGAGGCATTGTCCAGCATCAGTGCTGTTTCTATGGTGGAAATGATCACAAAACCGGAAGAACAGTTGATGGGATGTCGCTATGTGATTGAGGGATCACAGGAGAAGTCCTTAGAGGAGGTAGGGGCGCCCAACGGCACTACCATTATGGTTCATCAATTATTCTACAACACCCCTGCCAGACAGAAATTCCTTAAATCAGATATAACAGAAGGCGGATATATCGGTGAGTTGATGGAGCGTCTGGCTCTCTCCAATCCAGACGTGTCTTTTTCCTTTATTTCCAACAGAAAGGAGCGGCTTCACACAGCCGGAAACGGGAACTTGTGGGATACCATTTACCAAGTTTACGGCAAGGAGATAGCGGCCAATATCATTCCGGTATCGGTGGAAAATGATAAATATCACATTGAGGGATTTATGGGAAATGCCACAGTAGCCAGAGGAAATCGTTCTCTGGAAAATTTCTTTGTCAATGGGCGCTATGTGAAAAGTCCGCTTTTATCAAAAGCTTTAGAATCCGGTTACGCAGGATTTTTGATGCAACATCAATATCCTTTCTGCGTGTTGTCTATTAATACAAAGGCATCTAAGGTGGATGTAAATGTACACCCAACCAAACAGGAGGTGCGCTTTGATGACGAGGCAACCATTGTCTCTATGCTTACGGAGACAATCAAGGAGCATCTGTCTCAGAAGGAGGATATTGCTGAAATTACTGTGGAGGAGCAGCAAACACATACAGAAGTAGTGAAAGAAGTCGTTGTTGCGGAGAAAAAAACTCCTGTGACACAGGCAGAACCATTCGAGAAAAATAAATTACAGCAAATCAGGGAACGAGTTACGGCAGAAATCCATAAGGACACTCCCTATGAGAGAAAATATCAGGATTTTTACGCCGGAATAGAGCAATCCGGACAGGACACAACCTATGAACAGACTACGTTTTTGTCGGAGGAGGCAAAGAAAACACATCGAATTATCGGTCAGGTGTTTGACACCTACTGGCTGGTAGAATACGATAACAAATTATATATCATCGATCAGCATGCTGCCCATGAGAAAGTACTATATGAGAAGATGATTCACGCATTAGATCACAAATCTATGACGTCACAACAAATCAGTCCTCCTGTTATCCTGTCGCTATCTCAAATGGAACAGCAGGTTTTGAATGAATATCAGGACATTTTTGAGGAGATTGGTTTTGCGATTTCCTCCTTTGGCGGCAGTGAGTTTGCCTTGACGGCAGTTCCCGGAAATTTGTTTTCTCTGGATTATCGTCAGATTTTTATGGAAATTTTATCAGACTGCAATGGGCAAAAAAGAGGTTTGGATGCCACTGTAATATTAGAAAAAGTTGCGTCTATGTCCTGTAAGGCTGCCGTAAAAGGAAATCAACGACTCAGCATGCCGGAAGTGGAACAGCTCATTCAGGATTTGCTTTCTTTGGACAATCCGTACCATTGTCCTCACGGCAGACCTACCATCATTTCTCTTTCGCAATATGAATTAGAAAAGAAATTTAGAAGGATTGTGTAATATGGAAAAACCACCTTTGATTATTTTGGCGGGACCAACCGCTGTTGGAAAAACAGATTTGTCAATTGCATTAGCTAAGGCTGTGGGAGGAGAAATTATCTCCTGTGATTCCATGCAGGCATATCGTTATATGGACATTGGATCTGCCAAGATTTCCCCGGAGGAGATGCAAGGAGTCCCACATTACCTTGTGGACGAATTGCTACCCACGGAAGATTTCAATGTGGCTGTCTTTATGGCGCGAGCCAAGAAGGCATTGGAGAGCATTTACGCCAACGGCCACATTCCCATTGCTGTGGGTGGGACCGGATTTTACATTCAGGCTTTACTATATGACACAGAATTTACGGCGGAAGAGGATAATCAGATTCGTCACAGGTTAGAGGAGATTGCCCAAACGGAAGGCGGCGATGCTCTGTTTCGCCGATTGAAAGAAGTTGATCCTGCCTCTGCAGAAAAAATTCATCCCAACAACGTCAAACGGGTGATACGTGCCATAGAGTACTATGAACTTCATGGAAGACCGATTTCTGAGCACAATGAACAAGAGCGAAGGAAGGAATCCCCGTATCATTTTTGCTATTTTGTCTTAAACGACAGTCGAGAACACCTGTATGAGAATATTGATAAGCGGGTGGATTTGATGCTTCAGGCAGGCCTTTTGGAGGAGGTTCAAAAACTTCATCAAATGGGATATTCCAGAGATTTGGTATCTATGCAAGGATTGGGATACAAGGAACTTTTGGAGTATTTGGAGGGGGATATCAGCTTAGATGAGGCTATTTACAAAATAAAGCGAGACACCAGGCATTTTGCCAAGCGCCAACTCACATGGTTTCGCAATAAACCGGAGGTGACATGGGTTTCCAAAGATGAATTTGGCTATCAAAAGGATCAGATATTGTCCTATATGTTAGAGCAACTACATGAAAAGAATATTATTTCATAAATAAAAGGAAGACAGAACATGAGAAAAATGTATCAGGAACTTGGCATCTCAGATGCCGTTATAGATTTTGGACAGAACGTAGAAAAAGAGTTGAAAGAGCGCTTTGAGGCCTTGGACGAGGTGGCAGAATACAACCAGATGAAGGTGATAGCTGCCATGCAAAAGCATCGAGTAAGTGCAGAGTGCTTTCAGGCAACAACAGGATATGGCTACAATGATTTGGGCAGGGACACCTTAGAGGAGGTGTACGCTACTTGCTTTCACGGGGAGGCTGCCCTTGTTCGGCCTCAGATTACCTGTGGCACCCACGCTCTTGCGCTGGCACTGATGTCAAATGTGAGACCCGGAGACGAGATTTTATCTCCGGTTGGAAAACCTTATGACACTCTGGAGGAAGTCATTGGAATTCGCCCCTCTAAGGGTTCTCTGGCAGAATATGGTGTGACATATGCTCAGGTGGATTTGTCAGAGGATGGTTCCTTTGATTTCGATGGAATCAGAAATGCAATCAATGAGAGAACAAAGCTTGTTACCATTCAGCGATCCAAGGGATATGCTTCTCGGCCGACCCTTTCCATTGCCCGCATTGAAGAGTTGATTGCCTTTATCAAAGGCATCAAACCGGATGTAATCTGTATGGTTGACAATTGCTACGGCGAATTTGTGGAAAAGAGAGAGCCCTTGGAAGTTGGAGCAGATATGATGGTGGGTTCCCTGATAAAGAATCTGGGCGGTGGCTTGGCCCCTATCGGCGGCTATATTGTGGGAACAAAAGAATGTGTAGAAAATGCGGCGTATCGCCTTACATCTCCGGGATTGGGCAAGGAGGTGGGGGCATCCCTTGGTGTGATTTCATCCTTTTATCAAGGATTGTTTATGGCGCCTACTGTTGTAAATAGTGCGTTGAAAACGGCTATTTTTGCGGCAAATATATATGAGCGATTAGGCTTTTGTGTGGTCCCCAACGGAACCGAGTCCAGACATGACATCATTCAGGCCATCACCTTTGGTACACCGGAGGGACTGATTGCTTTTTGTGAGGGGATTCAGGCGGCTGCGCCGGTGGATAGCTATGTGACACCGGAGCCATGGGATATGCCCGGATATGACAGCAAGGTTATCATGGCTGCAGGAGCTTTTGTGCAGGGTTCCTCCATTGAACTGAGCGCAGACGGCCCGCTGCGGGAGCCTTATACGGCTTTCTTCCAGGGCGGTTTGACCTGGTATCACGGCAAATTGGGGATACTGAAATCGCTGCAAAAACTTTGCGACAGAAATCTTGTGAACACTATATAGTTATGCTAGAATAATAGGTACGATTAAAGCCAAACGGAGGATAAATCCATGAGTAATTGCTATGGAATCGATATGGGGACTAACAATCTCAAAATTTACAGTAACAACACCAAGAACGTCATCAATGTAAAAAACACCATTGCGATTGTTGATAATGACAAGATGTATGCCTATGGTGATGATGCATATTCTATGTATGAGAAAACACCGGAGTCCATTCAGGTTTCATTTCCTATTGTCAGCGGAGTAATTGCCGATTTTGATAATATGCAGACTATGTTATTTGAAGTTCTGGAAAAGAATGCCAAAGCGAAATTAAAGGGGGCAGATATTGTTGTATGTGTGCCTACGGATATTACAGAAGTGGAGAAAAAAGCTTTCTATGATATGTTTGCCAAGTCTAAGCAACGACCACACAGCGTGATGCTTTGCGAGAAACCACTGGCGGATGCTTTGGGAATGGGACTGGATATTACAGAACCCACCGGTATTATGGTGGTGGATTTTGGAGCAGACACCACAGAGATTTCCGTGATTTCTCTGGGTGGATTGGTATTGACGGAACTTTGTCCCTTCGGTGGCAATCAATTAGATGATTCCATTGTGACTCATATGAAACGCAAGTATAATCTGTTGATTGGAAGAAAGACGGCCTGCCAGTTAAAAGAACAAATTGGAAGTGCCATGCCTGGACGCAAAGACTCCATGGTGATTGTGGGGCGTGATGTGGTCAGCGGTTTGCCGATTGAGATGGAAGTGGATAGTTCTGTGGTTTACGAGGGGATTCGTAGCGATTTAACCAATCTTTGTAATGCCATTAAGATTGCGCTGGAGAAAGTTCCTCCGGAACTTGCCAGAGATATTGTGCATTCCGGTATTTATCTGACAGGAGGAAGCGCACAGATTCAGCAGTTGGCTGAATTGTTTACAGAAGTGACCAACATTAAGGTCAATATCAGTGAACATGCTGATGAGACATCTGTTCTAGGCTTAAACAAAGTTTTGTCCGACAGTAAGTTTAAGAAATTTGGCTATGAGATGAAGGCCCGAATTTTTAAATAATATTTTATAGTAGAAAATCCGAGAAAAGGAGATTCAAGTAAGTAATGCGTCGTAAAGGAAAATCTTCTTTACCAAGTAAATATGTTTTAATGTTTTTGACATTGATTTGTGTTATGCTCTTGTTTGCCAGTTATGCTACGGGATATGCAGGTGAGCCTTTGCGTTCCGTTTGCAATTATATTTTTGTCCCTATGCAAAAGGGGTTGGATTACGTTGGAGATATCATTTCCATCAACAGTAATGATACCAAGACAAAAGAACAGTTGATTGCGGAGAATGAACAGCTACAAGCCAAGGTGGATGAACTTTCCAGTCAGATAACCACCACTCGTTTGGAACAGTCTGAGTTGGAGACCCTTCAGGAACTCTATGATTTGGATAAGCAATATTCCAACTATAAGAAGACCGGTGCCAGGGTGATTGGTCGTAGCAGTAATAACTGGTTTGACACCTTTACCATCAATAAAGGATCCTCTGACGGCATTAAAGAGGGTATGAATGTGATTGCCGGCAGTGGCCTTGTTGGAATTGTCACAGATGTCGGTAAAAACTATGCGGTTGTTCGCTCCATTATTGACGACACCAATAATGTCAGTGGAATGATTTTATCCACAGACGACAATTGTATTGTATCAGGTAGTTTGAAATACATGACTTCCGCGAATGTTATTCTGTTTTCGGGACTTGAAGATAAGAGTAACAAGGTTTCTGTGGGGGATTCCGTGGTCACATCAAATATAAGCGACCAGTATCTTCCGGGTTTGCTGATTGGATATGTGTCTGAGATTTCAAATGATACCAATAAATTGACCAAGTCCGGCAAGTTAACTCCGGTGGCTGATTTTAAGCATTTGCAGGATGTACTGGTTATTCTGGATTTAAAGGAGACCGGGAAATAATGGAAATCAAAACATTCCTTAAACAAATTATCGTTGTCTTTCTGTTGGTTGTAGCATGTTATTTGTTGCAGACAACGATCTTTCCTCATATGGAATTGGCTGGTGTAGTTCCTAATTTTCTTGTAATTCTCACCACATCCTTTGGCCTGATGCGTGGGACAAAGTATGGTATGGGGGTTGGTGTTTCCTGTGGCCTTCTTGCTGACTTCTTTAGCGGCTCCTATCTGGGAATGTATATTTTGATTTATCTTTATATAGGTTTTCTCAGTGGTTTGTTTAAAAGGATTTTTTATGGGGATGACCTCAAACTTCCGTTGGCGCTTATCGGTACCTGCGACATTGTTTACGGGCTGATTATCTATGGTATTTGGTTTCTGGTGCGCAAACAATTTGCTTTCGGTTATTATTTTTTCAATGTCATCATGCCGGAAGCTGTCTATACTGTATTAGTGTCCATTTTTCTATACTATATCATCTTGAAAATCAATCAATGGTTTGACAAGGACGAGAAAAGGAGTGGAAGAGACCTTGTTTGATATGATAAGAGATTTTTTCAACAGAATATTTTCGTCCCGTCTTCGGGTTATGACCTGTGTCATGATTCTTTTTTCGTGTGTCTTGATTATTCGCCTTTTTATTTTACAGATTGTCAATGGTTCGCAGTATCAGGCAAACTATGACCTGAAGGTGGAAAAGACAGAGTCTATTGATGCTGCCAGAGGCTGTATTTATGACAGAAACGGAGAGGTTTTGGCATATAATAAGTTGGCATATGCCATCACCATTGAAGACAGCGGATCTTATGAGAGTTCTGATGACCGTAATGAAAAGCTGAACAGCGAAATAGCAACTATCATCAATCATATTGAGAAAAACGGAGATAAGATTGACAATGATTTTGGAATCATTCGTTCTTCCACGGGAAAGTATGAATTTGTACAGGGAGAAGGAACGGCATTGCAGCGTTTTCGTGCGGATGTCTTTGGCTACGCCAGCATAGAGGATTTGAAATATAACTCCAAGTTGAAGATTGACGAAAAAAGTGCATCTGCCGACGAGATTATGTCCTATCTTATGGGCGAGCATCGATATGATATTTCCAGAGACTATAGTGAGGAAATGCGCTATAAGATTTGCATTGTGCGCTACAACATCGGTCAGAACAGCTTCCAAAAGTACATTGCCACAACAATTGCCAGCGATGTGAGTGATGCTTCTGTTGCCTATATTAAGGAGAACATGAACAAGCTGACCGGTGTCAATATCGAAGAAAAATCGATTCGCTACTATGTAGACAGTGAATATTTTGCTCATATTATCGGGTATACAGGAACCATTTCTACAGAGGAGTACAAGGAGAAGTCCAAAAAGGATAAGACGGTAGAACTAACGGACGTTGTTGGTAAATCAGGTATTGAACAATACATGAATGAATACTTATCCGGAGAAAAAGGAGAACAGACAATCTATGTTGACAACATGGGTAATTTGATTCAGGTATCTGATCAGAAGGATTCCATTCCGGGAAATCATGTATATCTGTCCATAGATAAGAACCTGCAGATTGCCACTTACAAGGCATTGGAGAAAGAAATTGCCGGTATCCTGTACTCTAAAATTGCCAACATTAAGACTTATGATGCCACCAGTGACGAGGCAGACATTGTAATTCCGATATATGATGTGTATTTCGCTTTCATCAATAATAACCTAATTAAAATTGATGACTTTGAGAAGGAAAGTGCCTCTGCCACAGAAAAGAAGGTATTGCATGCCTACAATAAGAAAGCAGACAGTGTCATAGCAACCTTAAAGGGGCAGTTGCATGCAAGTTCGCCTACAGCGTACAAGGATTTGCCTAAGGAATATCAGGAGTATTCCACTTATTTAGTGACCACCTTAAAATCCCAAGGTATCTTTGATGCTGATGCCATCGACAATTCTGATGAAATGTATCAGAAATGGACCAACGAAGAGTTGAGTGTCAATGAATATTTGATGTATGCCATCGAACAAAATTGGATTGACATTACCAAATACTCCAACACATCAAAATATGCAGATACGGAAGAACTATATGACCAATTGATTTCTTATGGGTTGACCAATTTGCAATCCGACCGTACATTCCAAAAGAAGGTTTATAAGTATCTGATCCAGGAGGATTCCGTAAGCGGCAATGAACTTTGTGCCATATTATTCGAGCAAGGCGTACTCAAGGATGAAGACGGAACGAAAGAAGCTCTTTTATCCGGCGGAATCAGTGCTTACAGTTTTGTGTTGGATAGTATTAAAAACTCAAAGATTACACCGGCACAGTTAGCTCTGGATCCTTGTTCCGGCTCTGCCGTTGTCATCGACTCTAAGAGTGGAGAATTGTTGGCATGCGTCACCTACCCGGGGTATGATAATAATCGCCTGGCCAATGCAGTGGATGCAGAGTATTATAATTATCTCAGCACAAGCTTGTCCAACCCGCTGTATAACTATGCAACACAGCAGAAGACAGCGCCCGGTTCTACCTATAAGATTATCAGTGCAACAGCAGGTCTTGCCGAAAATACAATTACCACGTCTACTCAGATTGATGACCTGGGGCAGTTTGAATTGGTGAGTAACAAGCCAAAATGTTGGGCATATCCCAGTAACCACGGCCTGATTAATGTCTCTCAGGCCCTGCGTGTTTCCTGTAACTATTTCTTTTATCAGGTGGGATACGACTTAGCAGGCGGTTCAAATTATCAGGATGAATCCGGCATACAGAAACTGCAGAAATATGCAGCGATGTATGGATTGGATGCAAAAACCGGTATTGAAATTGAAGAGGCAAAGCCTTCTATTGCCACAGAATATCCCGTTATGGCCGCCATTGGACAGTCAAACAACAACTTTACGACCATTTCTTTGGCTCGCTATGCCACCGCCGTTTCCAATCGTGGCACCGTGTATGATTTGACACTTCTGGATCATGTACAGAATGCAGTGACAGGTGATGTGATGGAATCATACAAGCCCAAGGTGCGGAATCAGGTTTCAGTTCTCACAGGGGAGGAGTGGTCAAGTATTTCCAGCGGATTGCGAGGCGTAGTGGAGGATTTGACAGCATTTGATGGATTATCTGTTCCTGCCGCAGGTAAAACAGGTACGGCTCAGCAGGATAAGACAAGACCAAACCACGCTTTATTTATAGGTTATGCACCATATAATTCTCCGGAAATTGCTGTGGCAACCCGTATTGCTTTTGGTTATAGTTCCGGCAATGCATCCAAGGTTGCGGCGGATATTATGTCTTACTATTTTGGAGAGACTTCTCTGGAGTCATTGATGGGAAGTGAGATTACCACCTCCACATCAACAAACGCAGTAACAGACTAGTTAGGAGTTCACATGAAAGAATCTGTTGTCATTAAAAGCAATCAATATGGTATCACCCTTGTTTTGGACAAAGAGATTTCCTTTGAACAACTGGTGAGGGATATTTGTGCCAAATTTGCGAAGGCCAGAGACTTCTTTGGAACAGCAAATATGGTTCTGTCCATTGAGGGACGACCGATTACCGGGGAAGAAGCCGGTGTCATAGTAGAAGCCATACAGTTGAATTCCAATATTTCTATTCTTCTGGTGGAGGAGAAACAGGAACTAAAAGATGTCCAAATGATGGATAAAATCGACAGGTTTTACTATGAAAAAACATATGAAAATGCTAAAATATTGAAAAGAAATATAGCCAATAAGGAAGTAATTACTTCTGATTCCAGTATTATCATTTTGGGGGATGTAAAATCCCGAGCCAAAGTGCAGGCAGCCGGAAATGTTATCGTAATGGGAACGGTTCACGGAGCTGTCTATGCCGGGTACCCACATGATTCCCATTGCTATATTATTGCAGGAAGCTGGGAGGGGACAGAGGCCACCATCGGTGGAGTGTCCGGTGAAGTCAGTATGGAGAGCAAATGGTTTCAACGCACGAAACGGAAGGGGCAGGAGCCTGTAGCAATAGTGGTCTGGCAGAGTGAATTGCTTTGCGAACCATTGCAAAGCGGTTTGTTAAAACATATATAAGGAGCTATGGTCATTTGAGTGAAATTGTAATGATTACTTCCGGCAAGGGAGGCGTTGGCAAAACCACCGCCACGGCATTGCTGGGGATTCAATTTTCACGAATGGATAAAAAGGTTGTGCTCATTGATACTGATTTTGGATTGCGCAACTTGGACATACTATTTTGTATAGAGAATCAGATTCGCTACAATGTGGCAGATGTTTTGAGAGGAACTTGCTGTGCCAAGCAAGCCTGCATTCCGTTGAATCATAATTTGTCGGTGATTCCCGGCACTAAGGATGCGGATTTTTCCGAAACTTCGGACAGGTTTGCCGGAATGCTTGAGGAGTTATCAGGGATTTATGATTATATCATTATAGACACTCCGGCAGGGATAGGCAGGACCCATCATATGATTTTGCCTTCTGTTACCCAGGGGGTTCTCATTATGACATGGGACAAGGCTTCCATCTCTGATGCCATAGCAATGAGCAGACTGATGCATACCAGAGATATTCCTTTGAAGACCCTGCTCAATGAGCAGAGCCCGGCATATCGGCGATATTTTGCCAATCAGGAGATGCAACATCTTTGTGAAAACACGCTGGAGAGTGAATTTGTGGGATGTATTCCCTTTCAGAAGCATTGGATTCTCTCTGATAACCGTAAAACAAATAAATCAATGCAAAAGATTTGTTCTAAATTATAGACAGAAAAGAGATTATTATGTTTCGCACCTATAAGCTTAAAAATCTTAACTACAAATTGATTATCGGGATTGTTATGCTTAATATTGTGGGCATCCTTGTGATTGGAAGTGCCAATTATGAATACCAGTCCAAACAGATCTTGGGAATGATTCTGGGAATCTTTGTTATGGGTGTTGTTGCACTTGTAGATTATGACTTTGTGTTACAATTCACCAAATTATATTATGCGGGAGTGGTTGGACTTCTTGTTATGGTGCTGTTATTTGGCGATGACTCCGGGGGCGCTACCAGATGGATTGATCTTGGTATTCGATTTCAGCCTTCAGAATTAGGTAAAATACTCCTAATACTTTTCTTTGCCAACTATTTTATGCAATATGAGGATGAGATTAACGAGAAAAGATTCATTATCAAGACGGCTATTTTAGCCGCCATACCGCTCTTCTTGATATTGAAAGAGCCGGATTTGTCTACCACTATTGTAACTTTTCTCATCATTGCATCGTTGATGTTTGTGACAGGAATCAGTTACAAGCTGGTAGGTATTGTTTTGGGAATTGCTATACCCACGGTGATAGGAGCCATCCTTCTGATTCTTAAAAAGGGAGCAACGGTACTTCAGGACTATCAGGGAATGCGTATTTTGGCATGGCTGAAGCCGGAAGAATATCCTGGGGCTGCTTTTCAACAGCAGAATTCCATAATGGCTATCGGTTCCGGCCAATTTCTTGGTAAGGGTTTGTACAATAACAGCGTTGACTCAGTGAAGAATGGTAACTATATTCCGGAACCTCAGACAGACTTCATTTTTGCCGTAGCGGGCGAAGAAATGGGATTTGTGGGTGCGGTTCTCATTGTTTTGCTGTTGCTGTTCATCACATATCAGTGCTTTCGAACTGCAAAGTCCGCTAAGGATTTGTCAGGCAAGTTGATATGTACCGGTATGGGTGCTCTTGTTGGATTTCAGAGTTTTGTTAATATATGTGTAGTTACCGGCTTGATGCCCAATACCGGCATTCCGTTGCCCTTTGTCAGTTATGGATTGACTTCTCTGGTGACATTATATTTTGGAATGGGATTTGTACTTAACGTTGGATTGCAGGGCAAAAATTTAAAAAGGGGAGGAATTTTATCATGAATATCGGATTAGTAGCACATGATTCCAAAAAGAAGTTGATGCAGAATTTTTGCATTGCTTATCGGGGAATTCTTTGTAAAAACGAATTATTTGCAACAGGAACCACCGGAAGATTGATAGAGGAAGTAACGAATCTCTCTGTGCACAAATATCTGGCAGGTCATTTGGGGGGCACACAACAGTTGGGCGCCCAGATTGAACACAACGAAATAGATTTGGTGATTTTTTTGAGAGATCCTTTGACAGCTAAATCCCATGAGCCGGATGTGAACAGTATTGTCCGAATTTGCGATGCCAACAACATACCATTGGCAACCAATTTGGCAACGGCTGAGTTGCTGATCAAATCATTGGATAGAGGAGATTTAGAGTGGCGTGAAATGTACCGATAAATTTTTCTCCTTTATATTGATTATGGTTACGCTTTTGGTTTCACTTACCGGTTGTAAGAAGGAAACCACAGGCACCTATGATTTGGAGGAGACATCCAATCAATTTCAAATTACAGAGACGGCAAAGACCGGCGGAGCAGATTTTTTTGCCTCAGGGTATTGTATTACAGATCGGGATAATTTCGGGTTGGAGCAGGTGGATGCCCACGTGGCCCAAGGAGGTGGCGTATTCAATCTTGCTACGGGAGAATGTACCTATGGACAGAATCTTTTTGGTCGCATGTATCCGGCCAGCACAACTAAGATATTAACTTGTCTGGTAGCGATTGAGCAAGGAGATTTATCTCAGATGATTACCGTCAGTTCTCATGCGGCAGATCAGACCCCGGATTCTTCCGTGGCCAACTTGTCCACGGGAGATGTGATGAGTCTGGAAGATTTGTTGTATGGATTGATGCTTCGAAGCGGCAATGATGCAGCGATTGCCATCGCAGAAGCTATTGGTGGAGATGAAGAAGGGTTTGCAAAGCTAATGAATGAGCGAGCCAATTCCATTGGGGCCACCAATTCTCACTTTGTCACACCTCATGGCCTTCATCAGGATGATCATTATACCACCATATATGATATGTATTTGATTTTTCAGGAGGCACTCAAAAACGACACTTTTGTTCAAATTATGAGTTCACCGTCCTATCATGTGACTTATACCGGGGTTGACGGCTCTACAAAAGCGCAGGATTGGAACAATACCAACCGCTATCTTTTGGGGAAAGAGAAAGCACCTGCGGGCTTTACCGTTGTGGGAGGAAAGACAGGGACCACCTATGAAGCAGGCTATTGTCTGGTGCTTTATAGCCTTAACGATCATAATCAGCCCATCATTTCCATTGTCTATAATGCGGATTGCGCCCTTAATTTATATTATTTAATGAATGAGTTGCTATATACTTATGGCGAGGCATAAAAAAGGTGTTCCCGTTGGAACACCTTTTTGTGAGAATTAGTTGGAGCGGATGCGACCGTATGCACTGATCATATACAGGCCACTTAAACCAACCAGGGCATATATAATCCTTGAAAGCCAAGACATATTTCCAAAGATAAAGGCTACCAGGTCAAATTGAAAGAAGCCGATGAGTCCCCAATTTATTGCGCCGATAATCACTAAAGTAAGTAATGTATAATCCAAGCCTTTCATTTTTATACCTCCTTTATAAAAGGTAGTATGTGCATTCCAAAGTAATATATACTCACTATTTCATGGTTTAGTAGTCAACGTGAGGTTTTCGATTTGAAAAAAGACAATAATATTATCAAGTTTCACAGACAAATACAAATTAATATAGGATTGATTATTTTTGGCATTATTGTGCTTTATGTATTGTTTCACATTTTTTCCTACCTGACTTCAGACAGCATCACCGTGTATGAGGTGACAGAGGGAACGATTGCCAAAGATACCTCTTATCGTGCCTTGGCGCTTCGACAGGAGGAAGTAGTGACGGCACCTACATCAGGAGATATCTTTTACTATGCAGCAAATTTTGATCAGGTTGGTGTGCGAACCAATATTTATTCCATTGACACCACAGGAACCATTACGGAAAAACTAAAAGGTTCCAATCAAAATTTGGAGGTCCTTACCAAATCCGATTTGTCCAAACTGACCACATCCATTCGAGATTTTATCTATGATTATGACAGCAATCAATTTCAAAAGGTATATGCCTATAAGACAGATTTGGATTCGGACTTACAACAGTACTATAGCGTAAATATGTTGCAGGAGATGGAAGGCGAGATAGCCCAAGCACAACAGCAGGGTAAATTTACCTACTATAAGGCACCGGTTCCCGGAACCATTGTTTACCAGACGGATGGAATGGAGGGGACAACGCTTGAAAATATAACAGCTGATTCTTTTGACAGCAAAAATGTTAAAATTACGAACCTGAAGCATCAAAAACAAGTGAAAGAGGGACAGGCTGTATACAAGATTGTCACGTCCGACCGATGGAATCTTGTTTTTAAGATTGACAAAGATTCTGCCAAAAAATTCATTATGGATGAGACAGAGTATGTTCAGATTCGTTTCTTAGAGGATAATGCATCCACATGGGCCGCCTGTGAAATTCAAAAACAAGATGGGCAATACTACATGATTTTATCACTGGATGATAGTGTCTCCCGTTATGCCGGCTCCCGTTTTCTTCATATAGCACTTATGCTGGATGAGCAGTCAGGTTTGAAAATTCCAAATTCCGCAATTGTGGAGAAGACCTTTTTCACCGTGCCAAAGGCTTACTTCTTTAAAGGAAATGATTCGGAACAGTCCGGACTCATGGTGAAAGGAGACAACGGTAAAACGGAGCTTGTGATACCTACCGTTTATTACGAGAGCGATGATGCTTATTACATTGATTCCGAAAAAGTATCCGCGGATACCATGATTTTGCAACCGGATTCCTCGGATACCTACCGCATTGGTTCCAAAACTGCAAAATTGCAAGGTGTTTTTAATGTTAACAAAGGATATGCTGTATTCAAACAGATAGAGATTTTATATCAAAATGAGGACTATGCCATTATAGAAAAAGGTACGCCTTATGGCGTGGCAAGTTATGATCACATAGCCTTGCAGGGAGATCAAATCAGCGAAAACGAAATGATAAATGATTGATGGAGGAGACATTAGGTATGTTAAAAGAAAATTTACAGCAAGTTGAGAAGAATATTCAAATGGCCTGTGAGCGTGCGGGAAGAGACCGCAGCGAAGTTACTCTCATTGCAGTGAGTAAGACAAAGCCGGTAAAAGATTTGATGGAAATTTATGATGCCGGCATTCGCACTTTCGGGGAGAACAAAGTTCAGGAAATGTGTGATAAGATGGAGGAAATGCCAGCAGACGTTAAATGGCATATGATTGGTCATCTACAGCGCAATAAGGTAAAGTACATTGTGGACAAGGTGGCTCTGATTCACTCCGTGGACAGTTTCCGCCTGGCAGAGGAGATTAATATTCAGGCAAAAAAGAGGGGCATTGTAGTTCCAATTTTGGTGGAAGTAAATATTGCTGAGGAAGAAACGAAATATGGTGTGACAAGAGAAGATGCCATAGAACTGGTTAAACAGATTGCCACACTGGATGGATTACACATTAAGGGGCTTATGACCATAGCACCATATGTTGTGGATTCCGAGGAAAATCGCCCGTTTTTTCGCAAAATAAAGGATTTATCTGTTGACATTATGAAGCAAAACATTGATAATGTATGTATGGATGTCATATCTATGGGTATGACAGGAGATTATCAGGTTGCCATTGAGGAAGGAGCTACTATGGTTCGTGTTGGCACAGGAATCTTTGGCAAAAGAGATTATAACAATGCATAGGCATGAAGGAGAATGATCATGGCATTTTTTGATCGTATGTTGGATGTAATGAAGCTTCCGGAAGATGATGAAGAATATTATGATGACGAGATGTACGATGATGAGTACGATGATGACGATGACTACGACGACGAGTCCAAATCCATCTTCCATATGTTTGGAAAGAAAAAGGATATAGATGATGAACCTGTGGAGAAAGCGCCACGTGCTGCAGCTCCAGCGAAGGAACGCCCTGTGGCTAAGCCATCACCAAAGATAACACCAATGAGAGGTGGCAGAAAGGGGAATAGCGTTAGTATGGAAGTATGTGTAATTAAGCCATCTTCCTTTGAGGATGCAAGGGAGATTTCAGAGACATTGTTGGCAGATCGTACCGTAATTTTAAATATGGAAGGTCTGGATTTGGGACTGGCTCAAAGAATCATTGATTTTACCTCAGGTTCTTGTTATGCCATTGATGGTAATCTACAAAAGGTAAGTAACTATATCTTTATTATCACACCTGCTTCTGTAGACATTTCAGGAGATTTACAGGGGATTGTAGACGCTTTCGATTTTTCAGGAATTCAGACAGGTTTCTAGAAATGAATCGAGATGATTATGCTGTTACTCGCAGATTTGAAGATTTATCTAATCAGGCTGACAGGAAAGGAATCGTCTTATTTAGCGATTTTTTAAATATGAATGAGATTGACCTGCTACATCAATGTGAGGATGTGCTTGCCACAGCCTACACACTGTATGGCGGTTATGAATGTGCAGAGCGTCAGATGGTAGCATTCCAGCCTGATGCTCTTTATTATAATTGGGAATTTCCTATTGCCTGTATAAAGTATAAGCCCATAAGCGATAGATTTTCCCAGGATTTATCCCACAGGGATGTGTTAGGGGCTTTGATGCATCTGGGAATAGAGCGTTCTCTTATAGGAGATATTTTGTTTCAAGAGAAAAACATTCTTGTGTTTTGTCATGAAAAAATTGCCCCGTATCTCCTACAGGAGCTTTCTAAAATCAAGCATACCCAAGTGATGGGACAACTGTTTATGCCAAAGGAGCTTTCTATCACTCCTCAATATGAGGATGCTCAGGGAAACATCTCGTCAAACCGTTTGGATGCCTTCGTATCCCAGGTATGTAAGCTGTCCAGAGCAAAGGCAACCGATTATATTTTGGGAGAAAATGTTTTTATTGATGGTAAAATGATTTCCAACTACAGTGCAAAATTATCAGTAGGTAATATCATATCTTTGCGTGGGTATGGCAAGATCAGAGTGATAGAAATTGGAGGTATGACAAAGAAAGGTCGTAT
>JAQXIY010000031.1 GCA_029008035.1 Lachnospiraceae bacterium | reverse complement strand
AGGACGAGATTTCGCCACAGCTAGAGCTCTTCACGCAAGAAGAGGGGGCCAATTTTGAGAATTACAAGACAAATGCCTATTTACAGGCAGTTAACCAACAGAATTAATCAAATCCCGATTTTTATCGGACAGCAATAGTTAGTTATAGGTTTGATTTGGCTTTCCAATGCATATTATCCGATCTGTTGCACATCGCAATAGACGGTGGACAAGATGCCGGCTTTCTTGGCATCGATTCCGTAGATGCGATAGAAAGCGTCGGCTACAGCCTGGCCGCCATTGGTGGTCAGGGGGTTCGAGAAGGAAGAAGTGACGACTTCCACACTCATTCCTTTTTCTACTCGAACACCATTGGTGTTCTTGGATTGCTTTATAGTTACTCTGAATAGAGGCATAATTTTCATTGACAATTAATGGTTTGTCCCCATTTTGTTATAGGACTATTTGTTGAGAAGTCTATTATATTCCCAACTCCTTTTGTACATAATGAATGATGTCTCCAACCGTAGTTTTTAACTCCGTACTTTCATCGGGAAGACTAATATCGAATTCTTTTTCAAGTTCCATGGTTAACTCTACAGCATCCAATTCGTCTGCTCCTAAATCTTCAAGAGTGGCAAAAGTATGCGCTTCGTATTCCTTAACTCCTAATTTCTCAATGATTATCCTTTTGACGATATCAGTAACATACCAAGGATTCTCCATAATCTTCAGACGGGTTAAATCTTTTTTTGCAGATTCATTGCCACGCTCTATTGCGATTTGATAGTATTCTGCCGCTTTGGAAAGATCTTTGGGTACTCCATTCCCATATTCGTATAAGAAACCTAACCTGCGTGGCGCAGTGCTATTTCCCTGTTCGTGGGATAATGTATACCAATGGATGGCCATCTGGTAGTTTTGACGTACTCCTTCCCCTTGTTCATACATATATCCAAGTGCCCATTGGGCTTCGCTGTCGCCTTGCTCTTCAGCTAAGGAAAACAGTTCAAAGGCACGTTGTGGAGTGCGAGGAACACCACGCCCCAAAAGGTATAGGAATCCTAACTGACGCTGTCCCCATGCACTTCCTTTATCAGCCGCTTTTTTGTACCATGAATATGCCTTTAAATATTCTTCATGATTCTCATGGATTAATCCTAAAATATACATGGCGTTCGGATTGTCTTCATTGGCTGATTTTTCAAGCCAAATGATGGCCTTGTCTTCGAAATCTTTGATATAATAATAACGGCCTAAAGAATAGAATGCATCTGGAAATCCTTGAGTAGCAGATTTCAAATACCATTCTTCTGTGGATTTTTCGTCTTCATATATTGTTTCGTACAGCTTTCCCAACTGATATTGAGCGTATGCATTCCCTTGTTGTGCTGCCGCTTTATACCAGAACAATGCTTGAACTGTGTCTGGCTCGTGGTATTTGTCCATTTTCATGAAATAGTCCCCCAGTTTTATTTGGGCTTCTAAGACACCTGCTTCGGCAGCTTCCAGACATCCGTTCATTGTTGTCAAATCATACTCCTTGTGGTTAGTTTGATTGGTTTCACGTTCAGTTGAGGTCGCTGCTTTCTCCTGTTGTTTTTTTGCATAATATTTACGGCGTATATCATTGAGTCCCATAGACTATAGTGTTATTTGTTCGTATTCCTTGATTTGTTCGTTCACTGTTCGCAGAATGGCTGTTTTGACCTCTTGTGCGAATCTTGATTTCAGCAACTCCACCTGTGAGAGAAAAGTATCATCCTTTTTCAGAGAATAAAGAGAATCTATTAAGCCCCTTGTAGTGACAGAGATGCTGCATGGGTAATAGGTATGAACCATCGCAGCTTCTCTTTGTTCTGCTGATGTAGAGGATTGCTGTATAATGTTCTGTACGATTGACTTCTGTGTTTCCATATACTTGTCCCATTGTGATTTAGTCTGGTCAATCTGTAAGTTGCATTTGCCGATAATGAAGTCTTTCGCTTCTTCATAATTAATTGAAGGAAGAACGGTAGCTTGGCCTGGGGCTTTTCTTTTCTGGATATATCCCCAAACAACAGAAGCAGATCCGACTGCTGCCATGGTGTAACATGCCGTAGAAATTTTTGAGCTGTCAGTACAAATGCCTCCCAGCCATCCTGCGATGGCTGAGGCACCTCCCAATAGTAGCCACGGACGCCAAGGGGCATCCTGGGATGAAGAGGGTTTGCTGGAGCTCGAAGTATGTGGCAGATGTACTTGCATTATCGAATGATAGGCTTCTGCGGCCAATTCGTTACCTTTGGTTCGAATGGAAGTATTGATTTCTTGGATAGTCATGGCTTATTCATTTATTAAGTTACTGATAGTTTCGATTATTTTTTGAGCTTCTTCTAATTTGGATTGCGTACTTTGTTTGTTCTTGATGTCTTCTTCCAGTTTTTCAATATAGTCTTTTCCTGCATCCTTTAATTTTTCTGTAGATCTGGCCTTGAGGTCTTCCATCTTGTCACTGATTGCCTTGGCGCATTGGTCTGCTTCGGCCTTCACTTCATCAATGTAAGGCTTGAATTCTTGTTGAACTCTTTTCTGGGCTTGGTTACAGATAGATTTGGCCGTATCGTTAAGCTGTGCTTGGACTCCCGATTTCTTACATTCCATCTGTAAGTTGGTAAGGTCTAAGTCCTGACTGTCACAATAGTTCGCAATTCTATTCAATAGTTCTTCCTTTTTCGCTTTCAGAGATAATACTTTGAAAGAATCAATTTCATCCAGAACTGTTTCCATGAGGTTCCGATAGTAGGAGTCACTGAATTTCAGGTTGGTAGTCTGTTCAGAGAATTGGGTGATGGAAGAACAAAACGTGTCAAATAGTTGTTTTTTGGATTCTCTGAAATAGTTTGACCATTCTTTCTGCCAGCAGTTTGTATAGTTCTCTACTTGATCGATGACCAATTGCTTAAGGCCATTGGTATCCAGTACCGTCGCTGGGAAAGACAGGGTGTTGGTGCCCCAAAATTCTCCTTTGTGCGATACTTCCACTTCCTTGTTCATGGTGGGAACAGAATACATTTGTGGTGAAGGTATTCGCTCGTACAGCTCTTTCACTTTTCCTTTCATGCTGTTTTGGAACTTCCCGATGGCTTTGGTAATATCCCCTTTGATGCATTCAAAAAGATGATCTTGTGCCTTTAATTGTGTGTGAAGATCCTCTAACTCTACGGAGTTCAATTCGTTGAGACGGTTGCAGACCCGTTCTTTGGCATCGTTGAGAATGCTGCAAATCTGTTGGGTGGAGGAGATAAAGTACTCGCTCATCTTGTGCCGGATGATGGAATCCTTGTCTTTGATAAATGTTGCGTCGAGGTATTTGTTCTTGATTTCCTCTACATTGGCCAGCATCAAGAACGTGTCATTGGCTTCATCAATAGAAGAAAAAGCATCGGGATAAAAGGCCTTCATCTGTTTGACGACATTGGCTTCCACTTCGTCCCACTCTGATTCCTTTTTGGTGGCGATGGAATAACTGATGCCTGAAGTGGTGTCGAACTGAATGTTGACATTTCGGTTTTCCAATTGTTGGCGGTTTTCTTCGAAACGCTTCTTCAAGTTTCTTTGAGCCAAGTCATCCGCATATTCCAAATCTCCTTCATGCTGTGTGCCTCGCAGCTGAAGTCCTAAATCCTGTAATACGGAGTCGTATTTGCTGGCCAACAGTACTACGGTTCCTACACCTTTGTTTCCGATACGGGTATTCATGAACGACATGTCTTTGCTGTCGAAGAAACGAGATGCGGAACTCAGGAAGAAGACACCATGGCAGGAATGGAGAAACTGATGTGTCCGATTCTCTCTCGATACAATAGGGTCGTTGACTCCCGGTGTGTCTACAATTCGGATGTCTTTCAGCCGTTCATCGTGCAAATGGATGTACAGACTTTTGACGACAGAAGTATATTCCCCTTCTGCTCCTACATATTGGTTCAAGGTTGTTTGCAGTCTATTTACATCGGAAAAGGGAACGGTTTCTGTTCCGGCTCCGATTTTTTGCCTGGCGTTTCCGCTACAGCGCGTCAGTAGTTCATGTGCAGATTGCTGAGTATCATTGGTTCTTTTCTGCACTTCTTTTAGGATGAATGATTCTGGTGCTCCTTGAAAATCTTTGTTCGCGCGGACTTCTTTTTCTACTTTCTGGTAGAGTTTGTCCAGTTCCACGAACTCTTTCCATTCATTCGTGTCATAGTATTCTACTTCAAAGCAATTGTTGTCACCATATTCTAGGACAGTCAGTCCGGCTGTCATTGGGGTGGATGCTTTGGGCAGGATGGATTCGCCGTCGAACATCAGTGAATTGAGGAAGGATGATTTTCCTGCTTTCACTTGTCCTACGATGCCGATTTTGAGAATTTTTCCTTCCTTGATCAAAGCCTCGCCGCCTTCCTTGAATTCATTGAATTGGGTAGCCAGATCGATAGCATAATGTTGCACTTCTTCGTGTTGGATGTTTCGAAGAATGTCTATCGATTTTTCTGCTCGGGCTATGGAAGATGAAAAGTTGTTTATGTTCATAAGTCAATTGTTTTTAACCAGTTATTAAATTTGTTCTGGGATGCGAGTTGTGCTGCTGTCTGTCCATCGGCAGTTTGAGTGGTTACGATTGATGGGTCTTCCTCTATCAGTAGTTGACAGATGTTCTGGTATCCATAGAGCAGTGCAGTATGGAAAGCGTTATATCCGTTTTTATCCTGCATCCGTATGTCGGCATTATGTTCAATGAAGAAACGTACCATATCAATGGCACCTTCTTTCACAGCATAAGTCAACGGGGAATATCCCTCCGCTGAATAATCGGAAAGGTTGACCCCATTGGTAAAGCAATCCATGAACTCCGAATATTTACCGGAACTGATGGCCCGGAAAATGTCATTGTGCGTGTGGGAGTGCAGGCGTGCGTCTTGTGGCTGATGGGCACTATATTGGAACTGATTGATGGTTCTTTTCAGTGTAGAGATAATCGCATCTTTGTAAAACTTCAGTCCATTAATTATTGTAATTATTTGTTGAAGCTCTTCTTTTGTTTCACTAATTTTTTGTTCATAGTCTTCTGCTCTCCGTTTATAGAGTGTATTGAGATGCTCCAATTCCGTTCTGATTCGGTCTACCCAATCTTTTCTTTCATCTTCTAATATGTAATTGTAAGAAATCTTCCCATATTGTTTTCGTAAGTAATTAATATTATCTGCAGATGTGTTAATAGCATTGTCAAAGTATTCAGAATGCACATGATCCCATTCATTCCGATGTTCCAGACATTGATCATGAAACTTACTCCATTTATCTAATATTTTATCGCAAATATCAAATAATTTATCACCTCCTTCTAAAATACCATTATAAGAAGTAATCATGTATTTGTAGATTACATCGCAATATTCCTTACAACCATCTTTATCATTCATATAGAATTTATGGCTTTCATTATATCTTTCAATATTTTGATTCTTTGCTATATTAGCCATCTGTTTTCTCTCTTCTGCATGATTTATCTCATTATCGAATAGTTCCTCGATATCTTTTATTAAAGAGTCTATACGGCTGGTACCTTTCCCGGCTTTCCGTACTTCATTAAATAGGGCAGGTAGTGAATAGCCCTTTTTTGAGTAATGAATCTTGTTATCTTCGCAGGAGTAGGCCAGTACATCAATAATGGCCGGATCAGAGCCTAAACTGTATTCTCTCGCTGTCAGATCCACGATGTTTCTGATTTCCTTCTCGGGCTTTTTGTCTGCCTTGTTGAAAATTATCACCACTTTGCCGTTCCCTTCGTGGCTTTCGAGGAATTGATGAATCATTTCTTTGTCTTTTGAGGGGACAGTGCCGTTCTCAATGTCCACAACCCAAAAGAGGACGTTGCCATCTGCAAAGGCATTGGTAGCCGTGGTTTGGTCGGACTGGCCGTTGCTTTCGTTGGCTTTGTCTGAGTTGTTGTATCCCGGCGTATCAATAAAGGCTAACCCTCTCAAAGCAAATGAAGGTACTTCTACAAAAAGTTTAGAAAGGACCGAAGCCAAATAGACTTTTGACTTGGAGGAATGTTGGATGCATTGCAGCACATCTTTGTCAAGTAAGACGACGGCATTTTTTTGATTGACACCTTTCACAACAACGTTGTTGATATTGTCCGACAGGTAAAGGTAAGTCGAAATCATTGAGACGGGTTCAATACCAGTTGGTAAGAGGTTGGTGACTCCTGTAATGGTATTGAGGAAGGATGATTTTCCTGCGCTGAATCCTCCAGCCACAACAATCTGCGTGTCTTTGGTATTTTCGTGTGCGGACAATTCAATTTCAATGAGTTCCATTAACTGGTCAAACTTGGAAAAGAAATCGATTTCTGAGAAGTCTTTTCGGTTGTTGTCAATAAAATCAATGAAATTGCAATCTTTTTGGTAATTACTATATAGTACAGGTTCAAGTGCCTCGTAAATAACAGAGGTATCATCCTGGTTTTGCTTGGTACAAATGTTGGCGATGACTGCCAGAGCTTTCTCTGGCAGTTCATACGGATTTACTTTGATATTGCTACTGCGCTGTTTGGTAGCGGCAGATACTTTGCTTGAAAATCGTCCCATATGTATTGGATTTTAACATGCATTCTTGATACAGGTCAGTTCACTGATAGCTTTTTCCATGTTGGCTATTTTTTGCTGGATATCTTCAGCTGACGACTGGTCGGCCGAGTGCTTCATAGAATCTTGTAAATTGCTGATGCTATCTGCCACTTTTTGCCGCATACTTTCTCGGATGCGTTCTTGTTGTGCTTTCACTTGTTCCAGCATAACAGGTCGTAGCTTTTCAGTAATCTGTCCGATGACCACTTGCTGTATTTTTCCGGTGGCTTCATTCAGTATGTTGGACTTGCTTTTTCCGAATATCCATTTGATGACATCTGGAACCTTTTCGCCGAAAAATGTTAATATCCAGCCGATGACAGCTCCCCATGGGCCTGCATTCCGTAAGAATTCAGCTGCAATTTGTACAGCACCTACGATTTCGCTCCTCATGTCAGAAACTATATCATCTACAAAATTACCCTCAATATTGAGAGCTTCTTGCATGGCTCGTGATACATCATCCACTACCGTGTTCATGGCATTTGCATATTGCTCTCCTTCTTCTTTGAATGCGTTGATGATGACTGGACGAATCAGGTTAAGAAGTAGTGCATTGATGGTGTTTTCATCTTCCTTGTCCACTACTTTTTGTGCAATTTCTTGGGCATGTACCATCAGTTCCTGCTGTACTTGGTCAAGAATGTCTTGCGTGGATTTTTCTGGAGTGTCCGCTTGGGGAATTGCATCAGCTAACTGGTTGGCTATACGCTGTTTTTCTTCTTCCAGTTTCTGTATCTTTTCTTCGATATTTTGCATGTTGGCTTTCAGCAAGTCCTTTTGGGTGGAGATAGATACAATCTGAAGATTGATGTATGACACTACTCGCTGCGTGAATTTCTCGGCAATCAGTGCCTCACTGTCTAATGAGTCAAGGAATTTCGTGAAGTCTGTAATGTCACGATTGGCAGACGAAATGCAGCCTACAACGGCTTTCTCGCCTAATGCCCGTTTGGTTTGGAATTCTACATATTCCTTGATGTCATTTACTTCTTTTGCAGGCTTTTTGTCAACTTTTGATATCATAACGGCTGGCTTGAGATTGTATTTACTCAATTCCGTGATGAATGCGATGGTGGATTCCCGTAAGCTCCCTTGTTCAGCATCGGTGAGTAGGACAAAGGCGGTACCTTTATTAATATAATGAAGAATGGCGTCATTGTGCTCCTTTATGCCCGAATCGATCCCCGGCATATCAACCAATATTATTCCTTTCTCTTGTAATTGCTGGATGGCAGTTGCATTCACATATACTTTTGCTACATCTCCAGGTTTGACATTGAGTTGCTTGATGCCATTAATCGGTTGTTCATCTATTTTTTGTCCATTGCGATAGAGTTCTACTTTCTCATTTTGGGAAAAGTACATTTCGTAGGCAACAGCAGTTTCCGGTGTAATGTCAACCGGTAATAATCCGTTCCTTTCAATCAGTGCATTGATGAGCGAACTCTTTCCGGCACTGAAGTCACCAACAATAGGTACTTTTATACCGTTCTCTTCGGCTAAATCGGACAAGAGAGATTCTTTTTCTTTGGTTACTTGTTCCAAGGCGGTAGTCAATAACAGACTTTTGGAAATTGTAAATGATTTTTCGATGGCTTCTTTGAAGCGATTAATGGAGTTTATCATAATGTCTTTTCCGCCTCCCCTTGTTCCCTCTCGGTTCGGCATTGTTTTTCTGGTTCAACAAAAGCAAGCGCGGGAACTGTCGCTTACTATCCGGCCTATAGGTATCGCCAAACACCTGTTGCATGGATAATAGAGCAACAGCCCGCGCCCTATGCTGTGTAATTCTTGTTTATCAAGTAACTATACAGTAGGTGCGCAAGCATCTGTTGCCTATTGCTCCCGTGCAACATGAAAACTGGCGATTTTATAGGCCGGGAACAATATCTTCAAACGCTTTTCGCATTCTTCGTATGTCTGCTTCCTGTGAGGTGTCGGGCACTTCACAAGGAAACATTGCGAAGATAGCGAAAAAAACGTTTCATCTTTCTTCTTTGCGCCATATTTTATCTGCAAATACAAAGAAAGTTATCTTTCGGAGTGCAAAGTAACCAGCTCTGTCGGACAAATCCTGACCGAGTGTGACTATTTTCATGTAGTGTATTACATGAAATACAATTTTGTTAAGCAGATTCATCCCATTTATCATAGTCGGCATAGAGTGAAGTCTGCTCCTTTACCTTAACGAGTGCTCCATTTCCATTTATGTCCACAGCGAGGACAGACGAATTTTATACAACTCCCTTCTGAATCTGGAATACTATCTATGGCACTACCTGCGAGTGCGGAAAGTATACCACCAACTATTCTTCCACCAGGAATTACATCCAAGGCTTGTCCTGCTTTTACGGCAATTTTAGCAGAACCTTTTAAAAAACTTTTTGTGTCATTTTCTACGCCTACATTGTTTACCTTTTTCCCCTCAGTAAGATAACCGCATTGAGGGCAGTTACATTTTGATCCCATATGTATTTCTTCGCCTCCCCTTATTCCCTCTCGGTTTGGCATTTTTTTTTAAAAGTTATGCACAAATAAGCGTGGGAACTTTCGCTTATTATCCGGACGCCATGGTATTATCAGATAATTCCATAAATATTGGAGAGTAATCCTCTGCCTATGTTTTTATCCGATTCGTTGCACATCGCAATAGACGGTGGACAGGATGCCTGCTTTCTTGGCATCAATGCCGTAGATGCGATAGAAAGCGTCGGCTACTGCCTGGCCTCCATTGGTGGTCAGGGGATTCGAGAAGGAGGAAGTGATGACTTCCACACTCATTCCTTTTTCTACTCGAACACCATTGGTGTTCTTGGATTGCTTTACGGTTACTCTGAATAGTGGCATAATATAATATGTATTAATGGTTGGTTGTTATTCTGATTTCTTATCTGAATTTTCTTGCTTGTATTCTTTCTTGGCTGCTTTGATGAAGTTCTGGATATCCGATTTGTTGTCTTTCATGAATGAATTGACAGAGTCTTTGAGGTTCTGGTCGTTGATGACCTGGCCTTTTCGTACCAGAGCCGTCAGTGCTTTCAGGTACACGTAGCCAGAGGCCAAGGTTACGGCATATAATGCTGCACTCATGACAACGGCTCCTCCTATGGTTCCTATTCCGGGGATGAATTTCAGCATCCCTCCAACAGCCAAAACAGCAGCATAGCTGGCTAAGTTTGTCGCTACAGCTGAGGCTATGGTTTTCAGAACACTTTCTCCTAACTTCATCCCGATTTTAGAATTGATGCGGAGATACATGCTCCAGATGTTG
>JAQXIY010000030.1 GCA_029008035.1 Lachnospiraceae bacterium | reverse complement strand
GGATTACAGTATTCTCCTTACGGATATTATAATGAGCACTGCATTCTGTTTAACGGACAACATGTGCCGATGAAAATCGAGCGGGCAACCTTCGTCAAGTTGTTTGACTTTGTAAAGCAGTTTCCTCATTACTTTATTGGTTCCAATGCAGACCTTCCTATCGTGGGTGGTTCCATTTTAAGCCATGACCACTATCAGGGCGGTCACTATGACTTTGCCATGGCGAAGGCTGATTTTGAAAAGACGTTTACCATTCCGGGATATGAGGATGTAACGGCGGGGATTGTAAAGTGGCCACTGTCTGTTATTCGTGTACAGTCTGCGGACGCAGACCGTCTGGTTGATTTGGCAACACATATTTTAGACAAGTGGAGGGCTTATACCGATGAGGATGCCTTTATTCTGGCAGAGACGGATGGAGAGCCTCATAATACAATCACTCCAATTGCCAGAAAACGGGGCGATATGTTTGAGTTGGATTTGGCTCTTCGAAACAACATTACCACAGAAGAACATCCTCTTGGGGTGTACCATCCACACGATAAATTGCATCACATCAAGAAAGAGAACATTGGCTTGATAGAGGTGATGGGACTTGCCGTTTTGCCATCCAGATTGAAGGGTGAGATGGAAGCTTTGGCAGACGCCATTGTGAAGGGGGCTGACATTCGGGCAGACGAAGCTTTGGAAAAACACGCCGATTGGGTGGACGAATTTATGGCAGATTATCAGGCAAAAGGAATTGCTATTGACAATACAAACGTAGAACAAGTGCTGCAACAGGAAGTTGGCAAAGTGTTCTGTCAGGTGTTGGAAGATGCCGGGGTATTTAAGTGCGATGAGCAGGGACTGGAAGAATTCCGTAGATTTATTGCTGCTCTGTAAGATAAAATAGATACAGATGAATATCTCAACATACAAAAAAGGTTCAGACCACCATGCGTCTGAACCTTTTTAGTAGTTTCCTAAAGCGAATTTAAAATAGGACACTGCCTTTTCTCTCTTGGCAACTTGTGCGAAGATGTATCTTTCGTATTCTGAAAGAGAGCGTCCATAATTACCTGACTTGAACATATCTAATCCCTCCTCTATTTCTTGATGTAATATGCTTTGGGTAAATTTAGAATTTACCGAAAGCATACTTGATAATGGAAACGGCTTCCTTGCCCTGCTCCTTCTGTGCCTCTACATATTTCTCATAATCTGCAATGACACTGTAAATTGAATAAGATAAATTTTCTTCAAACATAATGCTTACCTCCTTTTTTCTTTACGAGTTCATCATAGCACCAGTGGTGGTGAATGTCAACAAAAAGATAATATATAATTTGTGTAAAGTGTACAATAAAAGGCTGTTTTTGCGACAGAACAACCAAGAGGCGGTGAAAGAGGTGGGGTAATTATGCACAATAAAACAAAGAAATATGTGTGCATAATGACAATATAAAACAGATAGAATCCGATGAAGAGAAAAACATATCATGTCTTTTTCGGTACATTTTCATAAATTTGGAAACTAAATTGCATTTTTGCCCAAAAACTCCTGGTGAATTTTGGTATATATGCTATGTTGCTGATGTTATTCACGGATGTTACAATAAAGGAAACGATAAAACGTGTTTTAGTTTTCTGGTTTTCAAATGAGGAGAAGTTACGACATGGAAAAGAGAATAATTGAGGGTGCCCTCAGTGTTGTGGAGAGACAGGGGATTAAATTCACAATGGACGATTTGGCATCCGAATTGGGGATGAGTAAGAAGACGATTTATACCATCTTTCGGGATAAGAGTTCCCTTATGATTGCTATGGTGGATTATGTTTTCGACATTATAAAGGAAAGTGAAGCTCAGGTGCTACAGGAGAAGAATCTGACACTTCCCCAGAAGTTTCGCAAGATTTTGGGGGTTATGCCTGAGAGTTACAGTAATTTCGATTTCACGCAGTTTTATGCTTTGGAAGATAAGTATCCGGAGGTCTACGAGAGAGTTCGTCAGCGTCTGGAGAGTGGCTGGGAGATGACGCTTGGTCTGATCGAACAGGGCATAGAAGAAGGCGTGTTTAGGAATGTGGATTATCGTGTGTTCCAATTGGCCTTTGAGGCAGCGGTAGAGCGCTTCCTTATGGGAGACGAATTGGACAAAGCGGGCATACCCTATATGACAGCCCTGAACGAACTCGTGAACATCATGGTTGATGGCGTAGTGAAAAAATAAGCTTGGAGGATAATATGGATAAAAGAATCTACCTTATGAGGGAGTGGAATTTTTGTGAGAAATTTTCAGAAGAAATGATTTCACAGCCTATGGCATCTGAGATGTCTGTAAAGGTCTCCCTTCCTCATACATGTAAGGAAACACCATTTCATTATTTCGACGAAAATATATATCAGATGGTGAGTTGTTATCAGCGCATCATTGTTCCGGAAGAATCATGGAAAGATAAGGTGATTCTTCTTACGTTTGAGGCGGTTGGACACAAAGCAGATGTATATTTAAACGGTGTACATCTTTGTACTCATGAGAATGGTTACACGGCCTTTACGGTAGATATTTCAGGGGCACTTGATTTTCAGCAGGATAATCTCTTGACTGTGAAGGTGGATTCCCATGAGGACTTAAATCAGCCTCCATTTGGATTTGTAATTGACTATATGACCTATGGTGGTATTTACCGTGATGTTTATCTGGATATCAAGAATCCAATGTATTTGGAGAATGTATTCTTAAAGCCGTCTTTTCAGCAGAGTATTTCCACACAGGGAATGAGCTCGGAGGAAATTTCCAAAGTACTTGTTACCGGGGTGCTTTCTACGGAGATTACATATTCACCTGCTGCTTTGGAGGCCATGGCAACAGGTAATCTTGGGATTCGTCAGTATATTGACGGACTTCCTATTATGGAATCCCCTCAAGCCAGCAGTGCTTTTTCTACGATTATCAAGGATGTGAAGCCTTGGGATGTGGAGAGTCCTACGATATATGATGTCACTACGGAGCTTCTTTATGATGGGGAAGTGGTAGATGAGAACACAATTTCCATTGGATTTCGGGAGGCTGTTTTCCAAAAGGACGGTTTCTATCTCAATGGAAGAAAGTTGAAACTCCGTGGATTGAATCGCCATCAGAGTTATGCCTATGTGGGATATGCTATGCCGGAGTCTATGCAGCGCTTTGATGCTAAGATTCTTAAGAGGGAGTTGGCGCTAAACGCTGTGCGTACCTCCCATTATCCGCAATCCCATTACTTTGTGGACGAGTGCGATCGTCAGGGACTGCTTGTGTTCACCGAGATACCGGGCTGGCAACACATCGGTGATGAGACATGGCAGGAAAAAGCCGTGGAAAATGTGAAAGAGATGGTGATGCAGTACCGTAATCATCCATCTATCATTCTTTGGGGAGTTCGCATCAATGAGTCCCCGGACAATGATGCCTTCTATGAAAAGACGAATGCAATGGCCCATAAGCTGGACGACACCAGAGCCACAGGCGGTGTGCGTTGCATTAAGAAGAGCAATTTATTAGAGGATGTATATACATATAATGACTTCGTTCACAGCGGTGATAATCCCGGCTGTGAGCCAAAGGAAAAGGTTACTTCAGATGTGGAGAAGGGCTATTTGATTTCTGAGTACAATGGCCATATGTATCCCACCAAAGCCTTTGACTGGGAAGAACACCGAAGAGAACATCTCATTCGCCATGCCAATGTGTTAGATGCAGTTGCCGGGCAGGAAGATATTGCGGGAAGCTTTGGCTGGTGTATGTTTGATTACAATACCCATAAGGATTTCGGCAGTGGAGATCGCATCTGTTATCACGGAGTGATGGATATGTTCCGAAATCCCAAGTTGGCGGCTTCCATTTACGCAGCACAGGGGCAGGAGGAACCGGTGCTGGAGTTGAGCTCCACCATGGACATCGGAGAGCATCCGGCGTGTAACCGAGGGGCTACTTATCTTGTTTCCAATGCAGACAGTGTTCGCATGTACAAGAACAATGTGCTGATCAAGGAATATACGCAGGAAGATTCTTCCTATAAGAATCTGGTCCATGGACCAATGTTGTTGAATGACTATATTGGCGATGCCATGACAAAAGCGGAGGGATATGGAAAACGGCAGGGAGAACTTGTCAAGTATTGTATGAATTCCGTTGCCACCAATGGAATGAAATTGACACCGAAGTTGATTGCCACAGCATTACAGTTGGTGCTTATCTACCATATGAATCCGGCAGATGCAGTTCCGCTGTACAACAAGTATGTGGGTGACTGGGGCGGCGCATCCAAGCAATATCGTTTCGACGCTATAAAGGATGGAAAGGTGGTCCGTTCCATTATTAAAACACCGATG
>JAQXIY010000029.1 GCA_029008035.1 Lachnospiraceae bacterium | reverse complement strand
AACAGATTTAATATTTGATTTCCACATTCTGTTTGATCTTCTATGAGAATGGCTCACATTATTTCCGAAATGAGCTCCTTTTCCACAAACTGCACATTTAGCCATGATTGCACCTCCCTTGGATTATGGTATTCGTGTTCGTTGCAAAATCGCAACACGCATATTATAGCAAAGGAAACTTGAAAATGCAACGATTTTTTTAAAATAATTCTCACGAAACAAAAAATACATTGTATTTTAGAAAAAAATGATTATAATATATAAGTGCAATTGTAACGTGGACTTATATTGTGGAGGTAAATATATGCAAGGTCAAATGGAAACCAAATTGGGTAAGATTGTGATTGATTCTGATGTCATTGCAACCTATGCAGGTTCTGTTGCAGTGGAATGCTTCGGTATCGTAGGTATGGCTGCTGTCAATATGAAGGATGGTTTGGTTAAGCTTTTGAAGAAAGATTATTTGAATCATGGTATTGCTGTAGAAGTGGATGAGAACAATGAGATTACATTGGATTTTCATGTAATTGTCTCATATGGTGTTAGCATAGCTACTGTTTCTGACAACTTGATGGACACCGTTAAGTATAAAGTAGAAGCCTTTACCGGAATGACAGTGAAGAATATGAATATCTTCGTTGAAGGCGTTCGAGTGATTGACTAAGGGGGACAAATAAAGTGGAAATCAATACAATTAATGCGTCCGGGTTATCAAAGATGTTTCTTGCAGGCGCTAAGAACTTAGAGTCAAAGAAAGAATGGATTAACGAATTGAATGTATTCCCGGTACCGGATGGCGATACGGGAACCAATATGACTATGACCATTATGTCAGCGGCAAAGGAAGTCAGCGCTTTGGATAACCCTGATATGAAAACCTTGGCAAAGGCTATTTCTTCCGGTTCTCTCAGGGGAGCCCGTGGTAACTCCGGGGTTATTTTATCTCAGTTACTTCGCGGTTTTACCAAGGTGATTGCCGATGTGAATGAGATTGATGTTGATATTTTGTGTGAGGCAATTCAACGTGCAGTTGAGACTGCTTACAAGGCTGTTATGAAGCCGAAGGAAGGTACTATCCTTACAGTGGCAAGAGGTGCTGCCGATAAGGCTTTGGAGTTGGTTGAGACAACAGATGATATTGTTTTCTTTGTGGATGAAGTAATCAAAGAGGCAGATCGAGTTCTTGCCAGAACACCGGATATGCTTCCGGTATTGAAGCAGGCAGGTGTTGTGGATTCCGGTGGACAAGGCCTGATGCAGGTTTTAAAGGGCGCCCAGGACGCACTGTTAGGCAAGGAAATTGACTATACGATTGAGGATGCACCTACTGCAGGTTCCGGTGTAATTAAGATTTCTGCAGAGACGGAGCAGGAGATTAAATTTGGTTATTGTACAGAGTTTATCATTGTATTAAATAAGCCACTTACCGCAAAACAGGAAAAGGAATACAAGTCTTTCCTGGAATCTATCGGAGATTCCATTGTTGTTGTGGCTGACGATGAGATTGTCAAGACCCATGTACATACCAATGATCCGGGACTGGCAATCCAGACCGCATTGACACATGGTTCTTTGAGTCGCATTAAGATTGATAATATGCGTGAGGAACATCAAGAACGCCTTATCAAAGATGCTGAGAAGCAAGCCGCTCTTCAGGCTCAGGAAACAGAAGATGAGAAGCAGGAAGTAGCCATTGACAAAGAAATGGGATTTGTTGCTGTGTCTATCGGCGAAGGCTTAGGACAAATCTTTACTGAACTTGGAGTGGATCACATGATAGAAGGTGGTCAGACTATGAATCCAAGTACTGAGGATGTTTTGGAGGCTATTATGAAAGTTCCTGCCAAGACTGTCTTTGTGCTACCTAATAACAAGAATATTATTTTGGCGGCTAATCAGGCTGCCAGTCTGTGTGAGGACAGAGAGGTTGTAGTATTGCCAACCAAGACCATTCCTCAGGGTATTACAGCACTTATTAACTTTATTCCGGAGCAATCTGTAGAAGAGAATAAAGAGCGTATGTTAGAAGAAATCAATAACGTAAAGACAGGACAGGTAACATACGCTGTTCGGGATACTGTGATTGATGATAAGGAGATCAAAGAAGGCGACTATATGGGCATCGGAGATGCAGGCATCTTATCTGTGAGTGCTGATATTGCCAACGCCTTTACAGAGATGGTTGCTGCCATGGTATCTGAAGATTCTGCTATTGTGAGTGTTTATTATGGAGAGGACGTTTCAGAGGAGGATGCTGAAGGTTTGGCAAATGCCATTGAGGAACAGTTCCCTGATTTAGAGGTTGAACTTCAGATGGGTGGACAGCCGGTTTATTATTATATCGTTTCAGTGGAATAGGAGTTATATGGATATTACCGCTTCTTTGCGCCAGGTGAAAGGCGTAGGTGAGAAAACTGAACAATTATTTCAAAAGTTAGGAGTATACACCGTTGGTGATATACTCCTTCATTTTCCCAGGACTTACGAAGAATTTCCGCAGATTGGCAGTGTCACAGAGGATATGCAGGGTAAGTCGATGGCTTTTGTGGGGCGTTTGAAGACTCCGGCCCTCACACGTAAAGGCAAGCGAATGGAGGTTACGATAGCCACTGCATTTTGTGATGAGACTCCTGTGGAATGTGTGTGGTTTCGTATGCCCTATCTGTCCAAGCAGCTGGTTGTGTCAGAACCCATTGTATTTTATGGTGTGCTGCAACAGGAGGGGCGAAAGTATAAAATGGAGCAACCCATGTGTATGAGCGTGGAGAAATATCAGGCTTTGCGACAGTCTTTCCAACCGGTGTATCCTTTGACCAAGGGATTGAACAATGCAACTGTTCGCAAGGTTTTACATACAATTTTTGAAGATATGGACCCGGAGGAGGATATGCTTCTACCGGCGAATATCTGTGCGCGGGAGAGATTCCCAAGTTACTGGATAGCATTACAGATGCTTCATTTTCCCAACAATTTTGATGAATTAATATTGGGAAGGCGAAGGTTGGTATATCAGGAATTCTTCTACTACATCTTACATGGTTTTTTGCAGGAGGCAAAGGAGGGGAGTGTTACAAATCCCTGGCATTTTTCCGATACGCAAAGGGTAGAGGAAGTTGTTGCCGGCCTTCCTTTTACATTGACAAAGGGGCAAATGGAAACATTACATCAGATTCAGAAGGATTTAAGAGGCCCTTGGGTCACACAACGACTGATTCAGGGAGATGTTGGTTCCGGAAAGACCATTGTGGCTTTTTTGGCTATGCTTGATGCGATAGACAACGGATATCAGGCGGCCATAATGGCTCCGACAGAAGTGTTGGCGAGACAGCATTATGAGTCCTTTCTCTCTCTCTGTGAGACGTTTTCGTTACCCTATCCTGTGGTTTGTCTCACCGGTTCTATGAGTGCAAAGGAGCGAAGGGAAGCATATGCATGTATTGCTGACAATTCTCAGGTGTTTATTGTGGGAACACATGCGTTGATTCAGGATAAAGTAAATTATCAAAAACTGGCATTGGTCATTACCGATGAGCAGCATCGCTTTGGGGTGAAGCAACGGGAGCGTCTCGCTCAAAAGGGGGGACAGCCCCATATGCTTGTGATGAGTGCTACACCAATCCCCCGCACACTAGCCATGATTTTGTACAACAATATGCAGATTTCTACCATAAAAGACATGCCGGCTGATAGACTGCCCATTAAGACTTGTGTGATCAAAGAAAATCTCAGAAAAAAAGCATATGAAATGATTGCCGGACAGATAAAGAAGGGACATCAGGCATATATTATTTGTCCGCTGGTGGAGGCAAGCGACAAGACGGAGGCGGAGAATGTCACAGATTATGTGGAGAAATTGAGATGCTATTTTGAGGCTAATGTTTCCGTTGGAATGTTACATGGGAAAATGCCTTCTGCACAAAAGAATGAAATTATGAACGCCTTTGAGACCGGCGAAATATCGATTTTAGTGTCCACGACAGTTGTTGAAGTTGGAGTCAACATACCAAACGCCACGGTGATTATGATTGAAAATGCCAATCGCTTTGGACTGGCTCAGCTCCACCAATTGCGAGGTCGTGTAGGGCGAGGAAAGTGGCAGTCCTACTGTATTCTTATGGATCAGGGGAATGGCGAAAAGATAACAGAGCGGTTGGAGGTGATGAATCGCTCCAATGATGGTTTCTATATTGCCGGTGAAGATCTTCGTCTGCGAGGGCCGGGGGATTTTTTTGGGATTCGCCAAAGTGGAGATTTAAATTTTCGCATTGCAGATATTATTGGTGATGCTGATGTGTTGCAACAGGCATCTGTTGATGTCCATAGGTTTTTAGAAGATGAGGCAAATCTGGACCATTACCCTCAAATCAAGGCTCACATGGCCCGATTTGAAGAAGAAAATCGACTGGTATTGTAGAATCTGTTGCAGATATAGATGATTTGATTTTGGCAAATTTAGCATGAGTGATACAAGAAACGCCATACCTATGCAGGGGATGGCGTTTCTTGTATCACATATATTTATTTAATTTTCCTTTCCTGGCTCTTTATCATTTGTTCTACCAAATAATCCCCCACAGATGGTTTGTCTTTATAGGAATCCCCTTTGGATAGAAGAGATGTGTGTCCCATACCAAGTTCATGGGCGATCTCATGTTTGAATCTTGCCAAAGCATCTTTTGCGGCAGGAGTTCTGGCAGTTTCCTTCTTTTTCGCCATGTCAGCCTCCATATACCAAGATAAATTGGTACGCTCTTAGTATATGAACGAAAGATGATCTTAACCCTAGAACATATTACATAAACTGTATGTATTTGTTACCGAACAAGAGTGACCTTTTCTATCGACGGCGTTACCATCATGGAGTAGTTGGTATAATACACTACGAATCCCGGGGCACTGTGATTTGGTTTTTTTACATTTTTTTTCTGAAGGTAATCAATTTCTACCTTGTCATTCTGCCTTCCGCTGGAATAGTATGCGGCGAGAGCGGCAGCGGTTTCATAGGTTTCGTCCGGCAGTTCTTCCCCCTGACTTTTGACAATGACATGAGAACCGGGGATTCCTTTTGTGTGGAACCACCAGTCATTACCGGTAGCTATCTTAAAGGTGAGCTCATCGTTCTGGTAATTGTTTTTGCCTACGTACATATGAAAACCATGGTTGTCAATAAAGTGTAGAGGTTTACTTTTTTCGGCTTTCCCTTTCTTTTTGCCATAATGCTTTTTGATAAACCCGAAATCTTGTAATTCTTCTTTGATGGCGTTTAAATCCGCTTCGTTCTCAGCAATATCCAAAGCGGCGGCAATGGACTCCAGATGAAGAATTTCGTTTTGTGTATCCACAATAAACTGCGACAATGCCTCATTTGTTCGCTTCAACTTGGCATATTTATCAAAATATTTTGCCGCATTTTCCATAGCTGATAATGTATCGTCCAGAGGAATTGTCAATTCTTCATTGTTATAGTAGTTGATGACGGTGATGCTTTTGGCACCGGTATTCGCCTGATACCCGTATGTATGAAGCATTTCCCCATAAATACGGTATTTGTCTTTCTTTTCAGTATCCTCCAATTGTTTCTTTTGAAGTTGGTATTTTTTACGGTCTCTTTCTAAGTGTATGTTGATAATTTTTCGCAGGTCAACCGACTTTTGGCGAATGTTGGTATATTTATTCTTTTGAGCATAGTATGACTCCAAAAGCTCTGACATAGTGTCAAAGGTTTTGTGAGGATTGCTCTGATAAATAGAGAGAGGCATAGGTGAAAATTCTAAAGGAGCGTAAGATTCATCCTTGTAGTAAATAGTATTGACAAATGTCCCATCTTTTATTGCAGCGATAAAATCAGAAAAAACATCAAATAATTTTTGCTTATCCTTCTCATCAAAGGATGCAGTGGACGCGTCTGCGTCCAGTCCGGCCCGGTAGGCCAATTCAATTCCCATCACAGGGGAAAATCCGATGAGAGTAGAATAAATGGCCTTACAAAGGGAGGTGGGCTTGGAAAAGATAAAATGCATAAAATCCTGACAACTGATGTCTAAAGGATCTGTTTTTCCTTCCTGTGTTGGAATAAAATAATTGCGACCGGGAAGTACTTCTCGCACGGAGCTAACCTGAGCAGAAACGTGCTTAATGCTGTCCAAAATCACATGATCACTGTCGCAGAAAATAATATTGCTGTGCTTGCCCATCAATTCCACATAGAGATATTTGACGGCAGGGTCCCCTAACTCGTCTAAATGTTCAATGGTAAAACAAATGACGCGCTCTAAAGAAGGCTGTGTGATTGCTGTGATACGTCCATTGCTTATGTGCTTTCGCAATAACATACAGAAATTAGGGGCAGTCATAGGGCTGGGCTTATTCTCGCCGGTCATATATATAAAGGGTAGAGAAGCGTTTGCGGAAATTAGAAGACGATTGGAACCGGAAACAGACTTAAAGGTGAAGAGAAGTTCTTCTTTTTCCGGCTGTGCAATCTTGCTGATTCGCTGTCCCAAAAGTGTTTTATTTAATTCCTGTACAAGACAATTTGTTGTAATTCCATCAAAAGCCATTGGTGTTCACCTCATTATATTTGTTTACAGATGATAAAAATACCTGTTGCACTATTATAATCCAAAAGAGAGAAAAAATATAGAATCGTTTGACCTTTTTCATATGTTTTTATATAATATAAATATCTATGCGTAGGTCTATTTTTGACAACCTATGCAAAACAGAGGAGACCAATACTATGGTAAGAAGTATGACTGGATTCGGCCGTGGCGAGGCGGGAGATGCATCCAGAAAGATTATCGTTGAAATGAAATCTGTGAATCACAGATATTTAGATTTAAACATCAAACTTCCCAAGAAACTGAATCCTTTTGAAGGAGATGTGAGAAATTATCTCAAATCACAGATTATTCGCGGCAAGGTGGACGTCTACATAACTTTGGAGACCAGTGCGGATGAGGAGTATGTCCTTCGCTACAATGCAAAACTGGCTGAAATGTATGTGAATAATCTAAAAGCTATGTCTGAGGAATTTGGCTTGGATTATGATTTGAAGGCGACACACCTTTCCAGGTATCCGGATGTTTTGGAGATGGAAGAAGCTCAGGCTGACGAGGACGAATTGAAAGAGTTGCTGTTGGAGGCTTTGCAGATTGCCACCACGCAGTTTGGAGACAACCGTCTGAAAGAGGGACAGCGTCTACAGGAAGATTTGTTGTCCAAAATGGACGAGATGTCATCTTATGTAGAGATTTTGGAGAAACGTTCACCGCAGATTGTTGAGGAATTCACGGATCGTCTAAAGACAAAAGTCAAGGATTTGCTGGAGGACGGACACATCGATGAGAATCGTATTGCGGCAGAAATTGTGTTGTATGCTGACAAGGTATGCATTGACGAAGAAATGGTCCGCTTGAGATCTCATGTGGAAGAGACCCGGCAAGTGCTTGTGCAGGATAGTGAAGTAGGGCGTAAACTTGATTTTATTGCCCAGGAGATGAATCGGGAGGCCAACACTATTTTGTCCAAATCCACCGATGTGGAGATTGCGGGGGTTGGAATCTCACTTAAGACTTTGATAGAGAAGGTAAGAGAGCAAATTCAGAATTTAGAGTAGGTTATTATGGCATTTATTAATATTGGCTTTGGAAACATTATCAACACAGACAAGGTGGTTTCTATTATCACCCCGGATTCTGCACCTGCCAAGCGATTGATTCAGAAGGGCAAGGAGGAAGGCACCATCATTGATGCTACTCAGGGACGACGTACCCGAGGTGTCATCATTACTGACGGACACATTGTACTGACTTCGTTACTTCCTGATACCATTGCCGGCAGAACCAAAAATGCATACTTAGAAAAGGAGGATGAAACACAATGGATAAAAAAGGTTTGATTATCGTACTATCCGGTTTCTCGGGAGCGGGAAAAGGCACTATTATGAAACATTTGTTGCAGGCTTACCCGGAAGAATATCATCTTTCCATTTCTGCGACGACAAGGGCGCCCCGACAGGGAGAGAAGGACGGAAGAGAATATTTCTTCCGGACTCGGGAGGAATTCGATGCCATGATTGAACATGATGAGTTGTTGGAATATGCCACTTTTAACGGCAATTCCTACGGTACTCCCCGTTCTTATGTAGAACAATTGGTAGAAGAAGGCAAGGATGTTATTTTGGAGATAGAGATTCAGGGAGCATTACAGGTAAAGAAGATTTACCCGGAGGCTTTGCTGCTCTTTGTTATGCCACCAACGGCAGATATCTTAAAGGATCGTCTGGTTGGACGGGGTACAGAGACAGAAGATGTTATTGCCCAACGATTGGCCATCTCTGCAAGAGAATCCCAATATATGACGGGATATGATTATCTTGTGATTAATGATGAGTTGGAGCGAAGCGTGGAACAAGTGCATTCTATCATTTCTTGCGAGCATTATAAGACCGCTCGAAATGTGGAAACAATAAATACAATTCAGAAAGAATTAAAGAAGTTTGAAAGGAGATAGGAGAATGTTACATCCATCTTATGTAGAATTAATGAAAGTAGTAAATGACAATGTGGAAATCGGCGAGGAGCCGGTTGTCAACAGTCGTTATAGCATTGTGTGTGCTACCGCGAAGAGAGCTCGCCAGATTATTGATGGTTCTGAGCCTATGGTGGCTTCTGAAAAGGGAGAAAAGCCTCTTTCTATCGCAGTCAAAGAATTGTTTGACGGAGACCTTAAAATTTTATCAGAGGATGAAGAGGAAGAAGTTGAAGTGCAAGAGGAAGTGGAAGCATAATGAAGTTGCTTTTTATTTCTCTTGGGTGTGATAAGAATCTTGTTGACACCGAGCACATGCTGGCAATGCTGACTGCTGACGGTATTACGCTGACAAACGATGAACAAGAAGCTGAGATTATCGTGGTGAATAGTTGCTGCTTTATCAACGATGCGATGGAAGAGAGTATCCAGACCCTGATTGATATGGGACAGCTAAAAGAAACCGGTGTTTTGAAGTATCTCATCGTGACCGGCTGTCTGGCACAGCGCTACCAGCAGGAAATCAAAAAAGATTTACCTGAGGTAGATGCCATTGTGGGGACTAATTCCTATGATGAGATAGTAAATACCATTCATCATCTTGTGGCAGGAGAATCCGGTGATGTGAAGAAGTCTTTGTCAGGACTTCCGAACAATTATGCCGGCCGTTTGCTTACCACCGGAGGCCATTTTGCGCATTTAAAAATTGCGGAAGGATGCAACAAGCACTGTACTTACTGTGTGATTCCGTCCATTCGGGGTGAGTTTCGAAGTGTTCCTATAGAACAACTTTTGGAAGAGGCCACCGTACTGGCAGGTCAGGGTGTTCAAGAGTTAATCTTGGTTGCTCAGGAAACCACCTTATATGGAGTGGATCTATACGGTGAGAAGAGACTTCCGGAATTGTTAAATCGATTGAGTGATATTTCGGGGATTCGTTGGATCCGTTTACAGTATTGCTACCCTGAGGAGATTACCACAGAATTAATTGATACTATGGCTTCCAATCCCAAGGTGTGTCATTACATTGATATGCCAATCCAACATGCCAATGATTGGATATTGGGACGTATGGGAAGAAAGACATCTTCTGCGGATATTCGAAGCAAGGTGCAGGCATTAAGAAATGCCATGCCGGATATTTGTATACGAACCACATTGATTTGTGGTTTCCCCGGAGAGACAGAACAGATGCATCAGGAAATGATGGATTTTGTGAGAGAACTTAAATTCGATCGTCTCGGCTGTTTTGCCTTTTCCCCACAGGAGGGAACACCTGCGGCAGAATTTGAACATCAAGTAGAGGAAGAAATCAAAGCAGATTGGGTTGCGGAAATCATGGAATTACAGCAGGAGATATCCGCCGGGCGCAATGAGGATTTGATCGGAGAAACCATAGATGCTTTTGTGGAGGGGCATGTTGCAGATGAGAATGCCTATGTTGCACGCACATATCGGGATGCCCCTGATGTGGATGGCTTGATTTTTATACAGACCGACAGAGAACTAATGACAGGAGATTTTGTCAAAGCCCATATCACCGGTTCCTATGAATATGATTTGATTGGAGAGTTATTATGAATTTACCAAATAAGTTAACCATTTTTCGCGTAATGTTAATTCCTTTTTTTGTAGTTTTTTTATTACTGGATCCAGACAATCAAACGTTTCGATACATTGCTGATGCCATTTTTATTGTGGCCAGTCTTACAGATATGTTGGATGGCAAGATTGCCAGAAAATATAATCTTGTAACTAATTTTGGCAAGTTCATGGATCCCTTGGCGGACAAACTACTTGTGTGTTCTGCCATGATTTGTCTCATTGCCACAGGACAACTGGCAGCTTGGATTGTGATTATTATTATTGCAAGAGAATTTATTATCAGTGGATTCCGTCTGGTGGCTTCTAATAATGGTAGTGTGAGTGCAGCCAGTTATTGGGGCAAATTCAAGACAGTATTTCAGATGCTGATGATTATTGTCTTGATTTTAAATATCAATCATCCTGTCATGGTAATTCTGGGACAGATTCTTATTTACATAGCGCTGGCACTTACCGTGATTTCGCTGCTTGACTATGTGATTAAGAACAGGGATGTATTAAAAGAACAAAAATAATGATAACAGAACAGATTGTAGCAAAACTTAATAAAAACCATATGACTATTGCTGTGGCGGAATCCTGTACCGGAGGAATGATTGCATCTTCCCTTGTAGATGTACCCGGTGTCTCCGAATGTTTTGAAGAGGGATATGTCACCTATTCCAATGATGCCAAAGAAAAGAATCTAGGGGTTTCCCATGAAACCCTCATCCGATTTGGAGCGGTTAGTCATGAGACGGCAGAGGAGATGTCTACAGGTGTCAGAGCCAGAGCAAAGGCAACTTTTGGACTGGCCACCACGGGGATTGCAGGGCCGGACGGAGGTACGGCTGATAAACCGGTAGGCCTTGTGTATATTTCCTGCGCAGGTCCCCAACGGGTCTGCACGGAGGAGCACATCTTTTCCGGTGACAGGACCTCCGTGAGAAGACAAGCTACCGAAGCAGCTTTCCGGTTGCTGCTTCGCTGTATGTAGGAGCAAATCGTAATGCGAGTAATTGCAGGAAGCAAAAAACGTTTACAGTTACAAACAGTACCCGGTATGAATACCAGACCCACCACCGATCGCATCAAAGAGACTCTCTTTAATATGATGGGGAATGATGTCTGTGATTGTCGGTTTCTGGATTTATTTGCCGGCAGTGGACAGATGGGAATTGAAGCTCTCAGTCGTGGAGCTGATTGTGCCTGCTTTATCGAAAAAGATAAAAAGGCTTTGGATTGCATCCGTCATAATCTGGAGCATACACAGCTTGCAGAAAATGCTGTTGTTATGGCCGGAGATGTGCTTATGTGCCTGAGAGGCTTAAAGGAACAGAAAGCCTTTGATATTATTTTTATGGATCCACCCTATCATCTCGGAACAGAACAACAGGTGCTGGAAGTGATTTGTGACAATCATATTTTATCCCGGGAGGGATATTTGATTGTGGAAGCTGCATTGGATACTGATTTTTCTTTCATAGAGCAGATGCCTTATGAGATTATAAAAGAAAAGATTTACAAGACAAACAAGCACGTGTTTATTGCACTACAGTAGGAAAAGAGTAAGACTATGAAAAAAGCCATTTATCCGGGTAGTTTTGACCCTATAACGTTTGGACATTTAGATATTATTCAGCGCTCATCCAAAGTTTTTGATGAGGTTGTTATTGGGATTTTAAACAACAGTGCCAAGAATTCACTGTTCTCTGTAGAAGAACGACTGGAAATGACAAAAATGTTAACAAGACAGTATGATAATGTCACTGTTGATTCTTTTGACGGGCTTTTAGTAGACTATGCCAAGAGCATTGACGCTAATATTATCATTCGAGGACTTCGTGCGGTGACAGATTTTGAATATGAGATACAAATTGCACAGACAAACAAGGTGGAGTATCCTGAAATAGAGACGATATTTATGACCACCGCATTAAACTACTCATATTTGAGTTCCACCATTGTTAGAGAATTCGCTTCTTATGGCGGAGATATCAGTAGATTTGTACCTGAGGAAATTATTCCCATAATTCAAGCAAAATATAATGCATAAAGGAGAGGCTATTATGGCAAGTGGTATTGAGGAAATCATTGACGAAATTGAAGAATATGTTGACAGTTGTAAGCCGTCTGCATTTTCTCCATCTAAGGTTGTTGTAAACCGAGATGAGTTGGAGAGTCTGTTGGAGGAACTTCGGACAAAGACTCCAGAGGAAATCAAGCGTTACCAGAAGATTATCAGCAATAAGGAAGCAATTTTAGCAGATGCGCAGAACAAGGCAGATGCCATCATTGCGCAGGCACAGATTCAGACAAATGAATTGGTTAGTGAACATCAGATTATGCAACAGGCATATGCCAAGGCAAACGAAGTTGTTATGCTTGCCACAAAGAATGCCCAGGAACTTTTGGACAAGGCAACAGAGGATGCTAACAATATTCGTATGGGGGCAATTGCATACACAGATGATTTGTTAAACACCATTGAGAGTGTGATTTCTAATTCCATGGAGACTACCCAGGCTCGTACAGAGAATTTCCTGCAAACAATGCAGGGATATTTAGATATTGTGGTAGCAAATCGCAAGGAATTGGCTCCTGAACCGGAACCAACACCTGCTCCCGCACCTGCACCTCAGACTCCGGTAGCCCCGGCGGAATCCTCAGCGGTTTCACCTGTGGATTCCAAGCACGAAGATGAGGATGTTCCGGCTTTGTCCATTCCGGAATCTTTTTTTAACAAAGAATAAAGAGTCCTATGGATATAATAATTGCGGTGAGAAAAGAGTATATTCCCTTGTGAAGCAAATAGCTTCTCATGGACAGAGGACAGCCCTTTGTGATGGACTTTGTTTGCAATAACGTACATAGGCCGCCAAAGGTGATGAGCGGTAAGATCAAGGTGAATTTATAGGCTGCCGAAATGGGAAGATAGGATAATTCCCTTGTACCGCTGGTAATTTCCATCACTGCAATCAGATAAGCTTTTACAGAGTAAGGAATGATGGGAATTCGGGCAATATAGGCGCATAGAATCCCAAAGAGGATGAGATAACCTCCCAGAATTGCTATGGTTTCAAATCCATTTACAATAGAGATATCTAAGATTTGAAAGCAATTTTTAAGTCTGGATATCTTTATTTTTTGATGAGTTATGGGCTCTTTTATGTTACTTTTGTGTCTCCGGAGGCAGAGGAGAACACCGAATAGTTGCGGAAGATAGAGAAGGGCAAATGTAAAGGGAAGCCATTGGCTTTTGTGAAGGCATTTTGTGAGAAAAAATCCCCCTACAAAGGAAGGTCCGATGGCATTGCAATGATTTAAAAGAATCTGACCTTCCTGTCGGTCAATACATTGATTTTTTAGTAGTGTAGACGTGATTTTAGCACCTATAGGCAGCCCGAAGGTGAATCCGGCAATGATGTTAAAAGCGATACATACCTTTCGATAATGCGACTGCAACCCCTTCGGTAAGCAGGTAAACAATGCCTGGGATATTTCTTTGGACAAGATGAAGTTAGACACAATCATAAAGGGAAGCAAGGTGGGAACCAGTCCGTATAACCAGGTGTTTAAACCGGTGGTTGCCCCTTGTAATGTTGTTGTTGGGTTTAGAATGGCTGTGATAATGCCCAAAAAGGCAACAAGTAATACAAGTTTCATATTTTTAATGTATGAGAGAACCGGAAAGTATATGATTTTATGAGATTAGATCGATTTATTTGCGAATGTTGCAAAACAACCCGTTCAGAGACGAAAAAGACCATAAAACAGGGACGTGTTAAGGTGAATGGCCTTGTGATGCATGACGGAAGTTTTAAAGTAGATCCTATGTCGGATGTCATTGCGATGGACGGACAAGAACTTAGCTACGAAGCATTTTCTTATTATGTCTTTCACAAGCCCCATGGTTGCGTCTGTGCCAATCAAGACAACTTGCATAAGACGGTGTTTTCTTATGTCCCTATGAATGCCAGAGGTGATTTATTTACAGTGGGGCGATTGGACAAGGATACGGAGGGACTGCTGCTGATTACAAATGATGGTGTTTTTAGCCACAATTTGTTGAGCCCCAAAAAGCATGTAGCAAAGACCTACTTTGCCATTTGGGATCATCCTGCAACCGAAGAAGATGTCATTGCTTTTAAAGAAGGTCTTGACATCGGTGATGAAAAACCCACAAAATCCGCAAAGTTATCTTATGATGAGTGTGACCCTACTCATGTAACCATTACAATTTCTGAGGGCAGATTTCATCAGGTGAAGCGAATGACTCAGGCAGTAGGTAAAGAAGTATGCTATCTAAAGCGTTTATCCATGGGAAAATTTACTCTGGATGATACGTTGGCTCCCGGAGAATATCGGAGCTTTACAGAAAGGGAAATGAACTATGTTACGGAATACAAAGGCGGTCATTTTTGACTTGGATGGAACATTGATAGATTCCATGTGGATTTGGAAAGATATTGATATCGCGTATTTTGCCGAAAAAGGCATTGAGATGCCCGAGGATTTACAAGAGAAAATAGAGGGCATGAGCATGCGGGAAACGGCCACTTTTATGAAGAAAAACTTCGGCATTGAAGATGATGAGCTGACCATGATGAATACATGGAATCATATGGCAATGGATGCGTATTGTCATCGGGTCCCATTGAAAGAAGGCGCAAAAGAATTTTTGCAGTTTTTGAAAGAACGGGGGATAAAGACAGGGATCGCCACCAGCAACTCCAAAGAACTGTTGCATGCTGTGGCAGAAAAGTTGGATTTGTACAGCTACATTGATTGTTTTCTGACAGGAAATGAAGTGGCTCGCGGCAAGCCTTTCCCGGATGTATATTTGGAGGTGGCACAACGCCTTGCTGTCTCTCCCCGGGATTGTCTGGTGTTTGAAGATGTCTTGCCGGGGATTATGGCAGGCAAGCGTGCAGGAATGAAGGTTTGCGCAATTTATGATGAGTACACCAAAGATGTGGTTGAAGAGAAAAAGCAGTCTGCAGATTACTATATTCAAAATTACCGGGAACTGTTACCCGAATAGGTGATGACTATGACACAAGATTTTTTGCCAATTTCAAGAGAAGATATGAATAGGCGGGGCATCAAACAGCTTGACTTTGTTTACGTGTGTGGTGATGCTTATGTGGATCATCCTTCCTTTGGCCATGCCATTATAACCCGATTGTTGGAATCCAGGGGTTATACTGTGGGTATTATTGCACAGCCGGATTGGAAGAATGATGCGTCTGTCACTATCCTTGGGGAGCCAAGATTGGGCTTTTTGGTTTCTGCCGGAAATATGGACTCTATGGTAAATCATTATTCTGTGTCCAAAAAGCGACGAACCACAGATTCTTTTTCCCCCGGAGGCGTAATGGGAAGGCGGCCGGATTATGCTGCCGTAGTATATAGCAACCTAATTCGCAAGACCTATAAGAATACTCCCATTATTCTCGGGGGTATTGAAGCGAGTTTGCGTCGATTAGCACATTATGATTATTGGTCAAACAAGGTAAAACGTTCCATTCTTTTGGACTCCGGCGCCGACTTGATTTCCTATGGTATGGGAGAGCGCTCTATTATTGAAATCGCAGAGGCCTTAGATGCGGGCATTTCTGTAAAGGATATCACATATATCCCGGGAACTGTCTATCGCACGCAAAACCAAGATCTTCTCTGTGATGGAATTGCTCTGCCATCCTACGAAGAGATAGTAGCGGACAAGTCATCTTACGCCAAAAGTTTTTACACCCAGTTTCAGAATACGGATCCGTTTACCGCTCACAAAATGTATGAGACTTATCCCAATCATATTTATGTGGTTCAGAATCCGCCCCAGAAACCTTTGACACAAATGGAAATGGATGATGTGTATGCTTTGCCATATGCACGCACCTATCATCCCATTTATGAAAAGCAGGGTGGGATTCCTGCTATTTCAGAGGTAAAGTACAGTTTGATAAGCAATCGTGGTTGTTTTGGCGGTTGTAATTTCTGTGCGTTAACCTTTCACCAGGGGCGCATCATTCAAACCCGCAGTCACGATTCGATACTTGCTGAGGCTGAGAAAATTTCTCGGGATCCTGGATTTAAGGGATATATTCACGATGTGGGAGGACCTACAGCCAATTTCCGGCATCCATCCTGTGAGAAACAGTTGACCAAAGGTGTTTGCAGTAACAAGCAGTGTCTTTTCCCTGTGCCTTGTAAGAATCTTCATGTGGATCATAAGGACTATTTATCCCTGTTGCGGAAGTTGCGGAAATTACCGGGAGTAAAAAAAGTTTTTGTTCGTTCCGGTATTCGTTTTGATTATCTGCTTGCAGATGAGGATGATACCTTTTTTAGGGAATTATGCCAATATCATGTCAGTGGACAGCTAAAGGTTGCCCCGGAACATATTTCAGACAACGTATTAAAACACATGGGAAAGCCTACAGTTGCAACATATAACCGCTTCCAAGAGAAATATAAACGAATCAATGAAAAACTTGGAAAAAAACAGTATCTGGTACCGTACCTTATGTCTTCCCATCCCGGCTCTACCTTAAAGGATGCCATTGCACTGGCCGAATATCTCAGAGACTTGGGGTATATGCCGGAGCAGGTACAGGATTTTTATCCCACACCGTCCACCATCTCCACCTGTATGTATTATACCGGGCTTGATCCGGCAACCATGGAGCCTGTATATGTGGCTCACAATCCACACGAAAAGGCTATGCAGCGTGCTTTGATTCAATATCGCAACCCTCAGAATTATGATTTGGTCTACGAGGCTTTGAAGAAAGAGCATCGGGAGGATTTGATCGGCTTTGATGATAAGTGCCTTATTAGACCCAGAAATTTTGTGAAAAATGAAAAGAAAAACTCACCTTCCAAACAGAAGGGAAGGCCAAAATCAAAATCCATTAGAAACGTTCACAAAAAGAAAAGAAAGGCCTAGGAGTTGATTATGAAAGAGATTATGATATCTTCTCAGGAAGAACATCAACGACTTGATAAGTACTTAAAGAAATACTTTAAGGCTGCGGGCAGTAGTTTCCTCTACAAAATGCTTCGCAAGAAGAATATCACATTGAATGAGAGGAAAGCTACAGGGGCAGAATATCTGGAAAATGGTGATCTTATTCAGGTTTATTTTTCTGATGAGACTTTTGACAAAATGCGCGGCCTTTCACAGAGTAATAGTGAATATGAGCAACTGAAGAGTATTCCTTATGATGTTAAAGTGATATATGAAGATGATGATATTCTGGTGTTAGATAAACCGGCAGGCATTCTGTCACAAAAGGCGGCAGAAGATGACATCTCTATGAATGAAAAAATGCTATCTTATCTGATTCATTCTAACCAATTGACAGGGGAGGCATTTGAGACTTTTCATCCCTCCATTGCAAATCGATTAGACAGAAATACATCAGGACTTCTCTTAGCAGGAAAGAGTCTGAGAGGACAGCAAATGCTATCAAAAGCCCTTCGAGAGAGAACAGCAGAGAAGTATTACCAATGCATAGTAAAAGGCCACATCTGTGAAGGAATGGATATTCAGGGTTATCTCACAAAGGATGAAAAGAGCAATAAGGTTTCTATAGATATGTTGCCATCTGAAGATGGTAAAAAAATAATTACATCCTATGAACCAATATGCTCCAACGGAACTTATACATTGCTTGTGGTACATTTGATTACCGGTCGAACCCATCAGATTCGTGCACATTTAGCGAGTATAGGTCATCCTATTTTGGGAGATCCCAAATATGGGGATAGGAAGCTTAACATCAAGTTACAACAGGAATTTGGCATCACACATCAATTGCTTCATGCCTATAGGATGGAACTGGATGATGGAAGAATTTTTGAATCACCCACCCCGACACTATATAATGAAGTTTTAAAATAACCTGTGATATATTGGAGAACATATGGCAACATGGAAGTCCAGAGGGCTCAGAGGTTCTACCTTTGAAGAACTCATCAATCGAACAAATGAAATATATGAGAACAGTAATTTGTGCCTGATACAAAAGGTTCCCACACCCATTACCCCCATCCGTATGGATGAAGAGAGTCGACATATCACTCTGGCATATTTCGATAAGAAGAGTACTGTGGATTACATTGGGGTGGTGCAGGGAATTCCGGTTTGTTTTGATGCCAAAGAATGTAACACGGACACTTTTCCATTACAAAACGTACACCAGCATCAGATATCATTTATGGAGAAGTTTGAGCAACAGCAGGGCATAGCCTTTCTTTTGATTCATTACACCAAACGGGATACATACTATTATTTAAGGTTCAAAGAGTTGGCTTCCTTTTGGAACCGCGCCCAGAATGGTGGTAGGAAGAGTTTTCGCATTGAAGAACTACAGGAGGCATATTTCTTCGGAGCCAAACCCGGAGTGCTTGTACCATACCTGGATATGATACAAGCAGATTTATCAGAGAGAGACACTTGACATATATGATAAACTCACATATAATTGTAACGATTTAGCATATTACTACTTTAATACGATAAAGCAATTGAAAGGATAGTCATATGGAAAACAAGCTATTACATACACCGGAGGGTGTGCGGGATATCTACAATGATGAGTGTGAAAAGAAATTGTATTTGCTCTCAAAAATGCGCAATGTAATTCGTTCTTACGGATATCGTTTTATAGAGACACCTACCTTTGAATTTTTTGATATTTTTGGGAAAGAAGTTGGAACAACCCCGTCTAAGGAATTGTACAAATTCTTCGACAGAGAGGGAAATACCCTGGTACTTCGGCCGGATATCACGCCCTCTGTTGCCCGGGCTGCCTCCAAATATTTTCCGGTTGAGAAAAAGCCTGTTCGTCTTTGCTACGAAGGCAATGTTTTTATCAATAACAACAGCTATCAGGGAAGATTAAAGGAGAGCACACAACTTGGTGTTGAGTTTATCGGAGAAAATTCCATTGATGCGGACAGTGAGATTATTGCTCTTGTGGTGAAGAATTTGAAGGAAGCAGGTCTGGAGGATTTTCAGATTAGTATCGGTCATGCAGATCTGTTTCGCGGATTGGTGAAAGAAGCCGGTTTTGACGAAGAAGAGACAGAACAACTCAAAAATCTCATTTTAAATAAGAATTTTTTTGGAGTGGAAGAATTTATCTCCAATTATGATTTGAGAGAGGAACTGGTGGCTCTGTTTAATCTTCTGGGTAAAATGTATGCATCTCCCAAGGAGTGGGACTATGCTTTTTCTCTGGCCGGTTCTTATCCGGAAATCAAGGCGGCACTGGAATATCTCAAAAAACTATATGAGTTGCTGGAAATCTATGATGTGACGAAATACATTTCTTTTGAGATGGGACTCATCAGCTCATATCAGTACTACACCGGCATTTTATTCAGTGGTTACACGTTTGGGAGCGGAGAGCCTATTGTAAAAGGTGGTCGCTATGATGGATTGCTTTCATACTTTGGCAAAAATGCTCCGGCTATCGGTTTTGCACTTATGGTGGATCAGTTGCTTCTGGCCTTGGAACGCCAAAAGATTCATATGAATATCGAAGAAGACCAAGAAGTTATTTTATATACGGAAAACAACCGCAAAATTGCTGTGGCATCTGCAGAAGAACTTAGAAACGGCGGCAAGGTGGTTACCCTGGTACGCATGGATTTGTGCAAAGCCACCCTTGAGGAGTATCAAGAGAAATACAGCGGCAATAAACTTACAGTTTTGGATGGAGAGTTCTAATGGAAAATGAAAGATATTTAACCTTTGCCCTTGGAAAAGGACGATTGGCAAAACAAACATTGGCTACCTTTGAAAAAATCGGTATCACCTGTGAGGAAATGAAGGATCCCAAAACAAGAAAGTTGATTTTTGTGAACGAGGATCTTAAATTAAGATTTTTCCTTGCAAAAGGGCCGGATGTTCCCACCTACGTGGAGTATGGAGCGGCAGATATCGGTATTGTCGGTGCTGACACTATTATGGAAGAAGGCCGCAATATCTATGAGGTTTTGGATTTGGGATTTGGAAAGTGCCGCATGTGTGTCTGTGGTCCCAAAGAATCCAAAGAATTGTTGGAACACCAACAGTTGATACGTGTTGCAACTAAATATCCAAAGATTGCCAAGCAATATTTTTACAACAAGAAACATCAGACCGTAGAGATTATTAAACTCAATGGCTCCATTGAATTGGCACCAATTGTTGGATTATCTGAAGTGATTGTCGATATTGTTGAGACCGGAAGTACCCTTCGGGAAAACGGACTGGAAGTGCTTGAGGAAGTCTGTCCACTGTCTGCTCGTATGGTTGTGAATCAAGTGAGCATGAAGATGGATTATGAGCGTATCACTAAATTGATTGCTGATTTAAAGGGTGCGTTGGCAATTCAAGAGTAGAGGAGATTTATTATGAGAATTCAAACATTAACACCGGAGACAACATCAAATATTTTGGAATCTCTGTTAAAGAGAAGCCCCAACAGTTATTGTGAATTTGAAGACCGGGTGGCTGATATCATTGAGACGGTTCGTAAAGGGGGAGATGAGGCTGTCTTTGCCTATACGAAGCAGTTTGACAAGGCGGACATCACTCCATCAAATCTAATCGTGACAGAAGAGGAGATTGCAGAGGCGTATACCCAAGTGCAGCCGGAACTTTTGGATGTGATCCGCAAGTCTCTTGTCAATATTCGTTCTTTCCATGAGAAGCAATTGCAAAACAGTTGGTTTCAATCTCAGGATAATGGAATTATTTTAGGGCAGAAAGTGACGCCGCTGGATAAAGTTGGCGTCTATGTGCCGGGGGGCAAGGCAGTTTATCCATCTTCCGTACTTATGAATGTGGTTCCTGCCAAGGTGGCCGGTGTGCCCCATATCTATATGACAACACCTCCGGGACCGGACGGAAAAGTATATCCCTCTACTTTGGTAGCTGCAAAGGAAGCAGGGGTAGATGTAATATATAAGGTGGGTGGAGCACAGGCAATCGCCGCCCTGGCTTTCGGTACTGAGAGCATTGCAAAAGTAGATAAAATCGTTGGGCCGGGCAATATCTATGTGGCACTGGCAAAAAAAGCGGTTTTTGGTCATGTGAGTATCGATTCCATTGCCGGACCAAGTGAGATTCTGGTGCTGGCAGATGAGAGTGCAAATCCTGAGTTTGTTGCGGCAGATTTGCTATCTCAGGCAGAACATGACGAAATGGCATCAGCAATTTTGATTACTACCAGCATAGAATTGGCAGAGCAAGTGTCGAAAGAAGTGGATTATTTTGTCTCAATTTTATCCCGAAAAGATATCATCTCAAAGTCTCTGGACAACTATGGATATATTCTTGTGGCACCGGATATGGATGCAGCCATTGATGCGGCAAATGAGATTGCTTCAGAGCATTTGGAACTGGTGACAAAAAATCCATTTGAGACTATGACAAAGATTAAAAATGCAGGGGCAATTTTCCTGGGTGAATATAGCAGCGAGCCATTGGGAGATTATTTTGCAGGACCCAATCATGTGCTTCCAACCAATGGAACTGCAAAATTTTTCTCTGCACTAAGTGTGGATGATTTCATTAAGAAATCCAGCATCATCAGCTATTCCAGAGAAGCCTTGCAAAGTGTTTATCCAGACATCGTAAAATTTGCAGAGTGCGAACAGTTGACGGCTCACGCAAATTCCATTAAAGTTAGATTTGAAGAGGTTTAACCTCATCGGAAAGAAGGTTTTCTATGGCGGAAAAGAGAGTGGGAAAGGTTTCTCGTAAGACAAAAGAGACAGATATTGAATTAACCATCTGTATTGATGGCACCGGCAAATCAAATATTTCAACCGGTATAGGCTTTTTTGATCATATGTTAGAAGGATTTGCCCGGCATGGCTTGTTTGATTTAGATGTTTCCATTTCAGGGGACTTGGTGGTGGATTGTCACCATACCATTGAGGATTGCGGCATTGTACTGGGGGCCGCCATCAAGAAGGCTTTGGGCAATAAGGTCGGGATTCGTCGATATGGCAGTTGTATTCTCCCTATGGATGAGACATTGGTTCTTTGTGCTGTGGACTTGTCCGGCAGACCTTACTTATCTTATGCTGCTAATTTTACCAGTGAGCGCATAGGGTATATGGATACGGAAATGCTCAAGGAGTTCTTTTATGCTGTTTCTTACAGTGCCGGTATGAATTTACATATTCAGGTATTGAAGGAGGGAAACAATCACCATATGGCAGAAGCGATGTTCAAAGCATTTGCAAAGGCTCTGGATGACGCTACCGTTAATGACCCTAGAATTATTGATATTTTATCTACCAAGGGTTCACTTTAATATTTGGAGGATAATATGGAACACAAAAATATTGTTGCTACCATTTACATCAAGGATGGTATGGCAGTTCCCAACGCCAAAGAGTTAGACAAAAAGCAGGATGTACTGGAGTTGGCAAAGCTGTATAACGACAGTGGTATCGACAAAATCATCTGCTATGATTTGTCTACTGACGATGATGAACATGAAAAAAATATTTTGGCTATTCGTGAGATTAATCGCAACATTGAGATTAAGACCTGTGGCGGCGGTAACATCAAACGCTTGGAAGATGTGAAGAAGCTGTTGTATGCCGGCTGCATTGAGGTGATTTTAAATGGTTCTAAGCCGGAAACCATGGAATTGTTGAAAGAGGCCAGTAGTCGATTCGGCCCGGAGAAGATTCTGGTATCCCTCACCACAGTGGATTTTATATTTAAGACGAAGGATTTTCTGGAGGACAATGTTCACGAGCTGGTGATTTACAACCAAACACTGTTCAGCAGTTTGGACGGAATTACCAATGTGCCATATATCATTGATGTGACAGAATATGATTATGACACCATCGTTTCTTTGCTGCGTTCAGAAAAGACACGAGGCATCTCCGGTGCTTTTATTAATGATGTGAATTTCGACATTATGAAGTTAAAGTGTGAACTCTCTGATGTGGGAATTAAGATGGATAATTTTGAACCGAAGCTTAATTGGAGCCAGTTAAAGACCAATGGTGACGGATTGATTCCCGTGGTGGTACAGGATTATCAGACCAATGAAGTGCTAATGCTGGCCTATATGAATGAGGAAGCATTTAACACAACTATGCGTATGGGTAAGATGACTTACTATAGCAGAAGTCGTCAAGAGTTGTGGACCAAGGGAGAGACCAGTGGTCACATTCAGTATGTCAAGTCACTTACTGCAGATTGTGACTATGATACCATTTTGGCAAAAGTATCTCAGGTTGGGGGCATTTCCTGTCACACCGGAGCCCCAAGCTGCTTCTTCAATGAAATTGTGAAGAAGGAGTATATTGAGCGCAATCCGTTAAAAGTGTTTGAATCCGTCTATGATGTAATTGCGGATCGACGGGAGAACCCGAAGGAAGGCTCTTACACCAACTATCTGTTTAACAAGGGCATTGATAAGATTTTAAAGAAAGTTGGAGAAGAGGCAACAGAAATTGTGATTGCAGCCAAGAATCCGGATAACGAGGAAGTAAAATACGAAATCTCAGACTTTTTGTATCATATGATGGTTCTTATGGTAGAAAAGGGATTGACCTGGGAGGACGTGACCCGGGAATTGGCACAGCGTTAGGTTTGTATATGATGTCATTTGACAGACTCCACCATCAGGAAATCTGATGATGGAGTTTGTTGCGTTAATATATTTTCATTTCAAAGAAAAACGAGGTATAAAATGAGTAAACTAGCACTATCTGATGATATTTTAATGCAGGTGGACAAGCCTGCAAGATATATCGGGAACGAGTTAAATATGATAAAAAAGAACCCCATGGATGTGGATATTCGTTTTGCTATGTGTTTTCCTGACGTGTATGAAATTGGGATGTCTCATCTGGGAATTCAGATACTCTACGAAATGTATAATCAAAGGGATGACGTATATTGCGAGCGGGTGTATTCACCTTGGCCGGATCTGCACAACATCATGAAAGAACAAAACATCCCCCTCTTTGCCTTGGAAAGCCAGGATCCCATCAAAGATTTTGACTTTATCGGTATTACGCTTCAGTATGAGATGTGTTATACCAATATTTTGCAGATTCTTGATTTAGCCCAGGTTCCTCTTTGGCAAAGGGATCGACGCGATGAGGATCCGCTGATTATCTGCGGGGGACCGTGCACCTATAATCCGGAACCGGTGGCAGATTTTTGTGATCTGTTCTATATTGGCGAGGGAGAAGTCAGCTACAATGAATTGTTTGATCTCTATAAAGAGATGAAACAGTCCGGCACCTATACCAGAGCCGGTTTTCTGCGAGAGGCGTCCAAAGTGCCGGGAATCTATGTTCCTTCCATGTATGAAGTATTTTACAAACAGGATGGAACCATTGACGAGATGAAGCCTATCTATGAGGATGTTCCAAAGACCGTAAAACGTCAAGTCCTTGTCCATATGGATGAGGGGGCATATCCAACCAAACCTCTGGTTCCCTTTGTACGTGCTACACAGGACCGCGTTGTGCTGGAGATTCAGCGGGGATGTATCAGAGGATGCCGGTTCTGTCAGGCAGGAATGGTATATCGCCCCAATCGTGAAAAGAGTCTGGACTTGTTGAAATCCTACGCAAAAGAGATGCTTACCTCCACAGGGCATGAGGAAATTTCCCTCAGTTCACTCAGTTCCAGTGATTATTCTGACTTGCCGGGACTTGTAAATTATCTCATTGATGAGTGCTGTGGCGACGGCGTCAATATTTCTCTGCCATCTCTGCGCATAGATGCATTTTCGTTGGACGTCATGAGTAAGGTACAGGATATCAGGAAGAGTAGTCTTACCTTTGCGCCTGAGGCAGGATCTCAGAGACTGCGCAATGTAATCAATAAAGGATTGACGAAGGATGATATCCTAAAAGGTGCCGGGATGGCCTTTGAAGGAGGCTGGCAGAAGGTAAAGTTATATTTTATGCTTGGACTTCCCACAGAGACAGAAGATGATATGCGTGCCATTCCGGAATTGGCAAATGAAATTGCTGTGCGTTACTACGAGATACCAAAGGAGCAGCGAAATGGCAAATGCCAAATCACCATGAGTACCTCGTTCTTTGTTCCAAAGCCATTTACTCCATTTCAGTGGGCACCTATGTATGAAAAAGGTGAGTATTTAAGGCGCGCTAAGATTGTAAATGAAACTATGAAGGAACAGTTAAATCACAAGAGCCTGCGATACAATTGGCACGAGGCGGATGTGACTGTTTTAGAAGGGTTATTGGCTCGCGGAGACCGTAAAGTTGCGCAGGTTATCTACAATGCATATGAGGATGGCTGCATCTTTGATGCTTGGTCTGATTATTTCCATATGGATAAGTGGGAGGCTGCCATGGACAAAGCAGGGGTTTCCATGGAGTTTTATGTGTATCGTCAGCGTGATCTAGATGAAGTGCTGCCATGGGATTTCATTGATGTGGGAGTGCGCAAGGATTTCTTTAAGAGAGAATGGGAACGTGCCACCATAGATCAAGTGGTCACACCAAATTGCCGTATGCAGTGCCAAGGATGTGGTGCGGCAGGATTTAAGGGAGGTGTTTGCTTTGAAGGTAAGAATTAAATTTGCCAAGTCAGGAGTAATGAAATATGTAGGCCATCTGGATATTATGCGTTATTTTCAGAAGGCTATTCGCAGAAGCGGACTTCCTATCAAGTATTCAGAAGGGTTTAATCCCCATCAGATTATGTCCTTTGCTGCTCCTCTGGGAGTTGGAATAACCAGCGAAGGGGAATATATGGATATTGAATTAAAGGAGGAGATTCCTTGCCGGGAAATTTTTGACCGCTTGCAAAATACCATGGTAGAGGGTATGGATATCTGTAAGGTCACATATCTGCCGGAGCAGAGTAAAAATGCCATGTCTTCTTTGGCAGCGGCAAAATATGTGCTTACCTACAAGCATCCGGAGCAGTTCTCTTACACAATGGATGCATTGGTGGCACTAAAGAATACGTTTTTTCACGATGCCGATACGATTCCTATAACCAAAAAGACAAAAAAAGGGGAACGACAGTTAGATTTGAAACCTTTGGTCTATGATTTTGATATCCAAAAAGAGGGAGATGCCATTCAGTTTTATCTCTTTGTATCCACCGGAAGCGTGGACAATATCAAGCCGGAATTGGTGCTGAAGCACTTTTTTGCCTCTATAGATTGTGACATAGCGGATCATGCGTTTTTTATCCATCGAATCGATATGTATGCCAAAAATGAGGAAGGCTTTGTCTCATTGGGAGATGTGGGATATGAAAAATAATAACCGTATTGCCATTACAAAATCCATGTTTCACGGAAGGGAATTAGAAATACTTCTGTATGTGGACGAACATAATCATCCGATAGAGTTTCACAGTCAATCTGTAGCATTACCTTCCCTTGTAGGCAATATCTATATTGCCAGGGTATCTCAGGTGATGGAACAACTGCAGGCTGCATTTTTACAGGCCGGTGAATTGAAGTTTTATCTTCCCATGGAAGATATCTCACACCTGATTTTTACCAAAAAACAAGGAAATCCAAATAAACTGTGCCAAGGAGATGAGCTGGTGGTTCAGGTGGTACGGGATGCCATCAAGACAAAAGAAATTTGTGTCACCGGAAATATTACTTTGGGAGAAGAACATGTTCTGATTACCACAGGCAACCTGCTCCAGGGAGTATCGAAAAAACTGCCGACGGAAATGCGAAAAAATCTCAAAGAGATGCTTCGGCAAATGGGGCCATTGCCGTATGGTGTTGTGGTGAGAACCAGTGCAGAGACAGTGGACATGGCTGAGATTCAACGTCAACTTCAGGTGTTGGATTTGACATATAAGGATTTTATTGCCACCATGCCTCACAAATCCTGTGGTCAACTGGTGCAACAAGCTTCCCATCCGTTTTACAATCACATCAAGCGATTGTGCCGGGAGGGATGCCGGCAGGTGATAACAGATAGCAAGAACTGGTTTGACAATCTAAAATCTTTGGATATGGATGAAATAGAGATAAACTTATATCAGGATAAAGATTATCCTATGGAAAAACTATATAATCTCCCAAAGATTTTTGAAGATTTACAGAAGAAACATGTTTACCTTCCCTCCGGTGGGTTCCTTGTCATTGAACCTACAGAGGCTCTGACTGTTGTAGATGTAAACAGTGGAAAAAACACAAAAAAACTTCCTCGTGAAGAATATTTTGTTGCCAACAATAGAGAGGCGGCAATTGAAATTGCAAAACAACTTCGGCTTCGCAATATCAGCGGTATGGTGGTGGTAGACTTTATCAATATGGCAGAAGCGCAGAGTAGGGAACAGATTCTTTCCCTGTTGCGCAGTGCCTGCAAAAACGACTATGTTAAAGTTTCGGTTTTGGATTATACCAAGCTGGGATTGGTCGAAATTACAAGAGAGAAAAAATATCAGAGTGTTTCCGAACAATTGTTTTAAAACATATTGACGTAAGGGTTTTTGCAATGCTATGATATTTTTATCATATATTTCGGGGATTTTACTTAGGAGGGCGTTTTTATGGAACAAAAGATGGATGAACAGTTGGACTTTTTTGAACAAAACGATGCCATTGTCTGTGGCAGATTGACGAAGATTATATTATGGATGACTGCGGTTTTTCCACTGCTGATGGTAATGTCTTTATTGGGAATCTTTGACATTTCCATGGGTTCCCTTTTGATCCGTTCAGCCATTGGATGTGTATGTACCGTTACCCCCACCGTGCTGTATCGGACCAAAATTTCCGGTTCTAAGCAAAAGTATATTAACATCATATCTGTGGCGGCGATTGTTATGTTGTTGGGCACGGAATATCACATAGGTATCTATATGACATATGGTCTTGCCATGGCATTGAGTTGTATGTATTTTGACAAGAAATTTACACAACAGATTAGCATTATCAGTGGTGTTTTCCTTGCCATTTCCCTTTTTTTCCGAGCTCCGGCTGCAGGTGCAGCGGTAGGTGAGGGGACCATGGAATGGTATATTCCCCATTTGCTGGGATTCCTCATTGAGCAGGTGGTTATGAGTATGGTATTTATCCGCTTGGCGGAGACATGTCACAAAGTGCTGGAGGATTTACACAATACAGAAGAGGTTGTGGCCATTGTAGACAAGTGTGAGGAGGTTTCTGAGACCCTTGTTTCTATGGTCGATGAGTTAGCCACGAATATGAATGAGACTCAGCAAGCAAGTGACAGTATTTCAAAGGCTGCTAAGGAAACCTATGCAGATTGTTCTAACAGTCTGGAACATGTGGGCACAATGCAGGAATCTGTGACAGAGATGGTTTCTGCCGTAGATGAGATTGAGCAGCGAACCAGAGAGATGAACGACATTTCCGAGGATATCAGTTGCAAGATGAAGGGCTATGTTCAGATGATGGGGGATACTGTTGAGAGTATGCAACGCATCGAGAATACAGCCAACGATACCAGTAGCGCGGTACAGAAATTGGAGATGGGCTTTGAAGAGATTACAGCCTTTGCCAGTGAGATTGAACAAATCGCTGCCCAGACCAATCTTTTGGCATTGAATGCTTCCATTGAAGCTGCAAGAGCCGGTGAAAACGGCAAGGGATTTGCTGTTGTAGCGGAGGAAGTTCGTACGCTGGCAGAGGATTCCAAGACTTCATCCACCTCGATCACAGAGAAAATCAACACGGTTAAGTCTATGCTGGATGAAGTAAAGAATTATAACGTATCCAATTTGGAATCTGTGGCTACGGGTATTCAACAGATTTCTACTGCCAAGGAGGAAGCGGTTCGCCTTGGTGAACTTCAGCAGGAATCCCAATCCAAGACCCGGGAAATATCCGAAAACAGTGCACAGACAAAGCAGCATAGTCTGGAAGTTCGAGAGATGGCAGACAAGATGCAGGTGCTTGTTGACAATTCCAAGAGACGTGCAGAGTCTATTGTGGATGAGACAGCCAATCAGGAGGAGATTAACTCCCGCACCAAGTCTACTTTTGGCCGTGTGGAGACGGTCGCAAATGATTTGCTAAATATCAGTTTAGTTTCTGAAAAATAGCAATATAAATACCGGAGCAGATGATGACATTATGTTGTCATCTGCTTTTTGATTGGGTATAATGTTTTGCATATCATATAGTAAAGGTGAGGATTTGTATGGAGATTCGATGGAAAAATTGTAGACGCATTGCTATTACAGCATTTGTTTTCTGGCTTGCTATTCATTATTGGGATAGTCTGATTCATGGCTTTGGTCTCTTTCTGGGTGCGGCGGTACCACTGATTTTAGGTTGCATCATTGCATACGTTGTAAATATTTTAATGATGTTTTATGAGACGAAGCTTTTCAGAAAAAGGAAAAAAGCCATGCGTCCATCTGTGATACGAATCATCTCCATGTTGTTGGCGTTCTTAAGCATTGTGCTTATTGTGTTTTTTATTGCACGCATGGTAATACCTGAGATGATAAGCTGCTTTCAGATTATGTTAAAGGATTTTCCCAGTGCATTGGATAATGCCTGGACATGGGCAGATGAACATTTGCAAATCAGCAGATTCCTGCAAAAGGATGATATATCCCTGTTAGATAATCAGGAAAACCTTCGAGAGATTTTGGGGAAAGTTATCAAGGTGCTTGCCACGGGAGTTGGTGGCGCCCTGCAAGTAACTTTTGGTGTTGTAACATCAGTGTTTTCTGCACTTGCCACCTTTGTGATTGCTTTGATTTTCTCTATCTATTTACTGGTGGGGAAGGAGAAAATCAAAGGACAGTGCGATCGTGTCATTAACCACTATCTGCCAAATGCCTTTACACGTAAATTCTACTATGTGCTTGGTGTTTTAAACGAATCCTTTCACAGTTTTATTGTAGGCCAGTGCACGGAAGCAGTAATTTTGGGACTGCTATGTATGTTAGGCATGTTTATTTTGCGGATACCATATGCTGCCATGGTGGGCTGTTTGATAGGTTTCACTGCATTGATTCCCATTGCAGGAGCATATATTGGAGCAATTGTGGGAGCGTTTTTGATTTTTACCGTTTCGCCCATCAAGGCATTGATTTTCTTAATCTTCTTGGTGATTTTACAACAAGTGGAAGGAAATGCGATTTATCCACGTGTAGTAGGCAGTGCTATTGGTTTGCCGGGAATCTGGGTTTTGTCTGCAGTGGTTGTTGGCGGAGGTATGATGGGGGTTGTGGGAATGCTGCTGGGTGTTCCTTTGGCATCTGCGCTTTATCGCTTACTTCGCAATGATATCAATGGTGTTGCTTCAACAAAAAAATCATAAATACTTTGACAAATCGGTTGACGTAACATATGTTTTGTGCTAATATATCAAGGTGTGCCGCACAGCGAGGTTTTAAGTTGCATCTGCAACACCGTAGCTGGCGAGTAATGATAATAGGAGGTGCCATTATGTACGCAATTATAGCAACAGGTGGTAAGCAGTACAAAGTATCTGAAGGCGATATCATTACCATTGAAAAGCTTGGAGTTGAGGCTGGTGAGAAGGTTACTTTTGATCAGGTGTTAGCTGTCAGCGATAAGGGATTGAAGGTTGGAAATCCTACTGTTGAGGGCGCAACTGTAGAGGCTTCTGTAGTTAAAGAAGGCAGAGGCAAGAAGGTAATCGTGTACAAGTACAAGAGAAAAACCGGTTATCACAAGAAGAACGGCCACAGACAGGCGTTCACACAAGTACAGATCAACAAGATTAATGGATAATCGATTAGAATTGTTATGATTACTATAACGATTTATCAAAACCAAAAGCGGTTTGTTGGGGTGTCCTGTGAAGGACATGCAGGATTTGCCCGGGCGGGCAAGGATATTGTATGTGCTGCGGTTTCTATGTTAGTGATTAACACAATTAACGGAATTGAGCAATACACAGAGGATGCCTTTACTTTAGATGTGCCGCAGTCCGGTACAGATAAGGACAACAACATAACGTTTCGCCTTACAGAGGAGATTTCTTCTGAGGCGGATGTGTTGATGAAGACCTTGGTTTTGGGCTTAACAGAAATACAAAAAACGTACGGTGATTCGTATCTTACACTAAATTTCAAGGAGGTGTAGACATGTTAAAGTTGAATCTTCAATTTTTCGCTCACAAGAAGGGTGTTGGTTCTACAAAGAACGGCCGTGATTCTGAGTCTAAGAGATTAGGCGCTAAGAGAGCAGATGGACAGTTTGTTAAGGCTGGTAACATTCTTTACAGACAGCGCGGTACTAAGATTCATCCCGGTACTAATGTAGGTATCGGCGGTGATGACACATTATTTGCATTGACAGATGGTGTTCTCCGTTTCGAGAGAAAAGGCCGTGACAAGAAGCAAGCTAGTGTATATCCAGTAGCAAGCGATAACTAAGAAACGATTTGTAGACTCGACTAAGGATTTAGCCGAGTCTACTTTGTTATGAGGTGAATTATGTTTGCAGATCGTGCAAAAATTATTATAAAATCAGGAAAAGGCGGAGATGGTCATGTGAGTTTCCGCCGGGAAAAATATGTTCCCAACGGCGGTCCTGACGGAGGCGATGGCGGAAAGGGCGGAGATATTATCTTTCAGGTGGACGAGGGATTAAACACCTTAACCGATTATCGTCATAAAAGAAAATTTGCAGCAAGACCCGGAGAGGAAGGTGGTAAAAAGAAGTGCCACGGTAAAAACGGCGAAGATCTTATTTTAAAAGTTCCGGAAGGTACTGTGATTAAAGATGCCGAATCCGGTAAAGTCATTGCTGACATGTCCGGAGATAACAAGAGACAGGTGATTCTTCAGGGAGGCAGAGGTGGTCTTGGCAACCAGCACTTTGCCACATCTACCATGCAGGCTCCAAAATATGCCCAGCCCGGTGGTGAAGCAATTGAGATTGAAGTTTTACTAGAGCTTAAAGTGATTGCCGATGTGGGATTGGTGGGATTCCCTAATGTAGGAAAATCCACCTTTTTATCCCGTGTAACCAACGCAAGGCCTAAGATTGCAAATTATCATTTTACAACCTTAAATCCAAATCTGGGCGTAGTGGATTTTGAAGAAAGCAACGGTTTTGTCATCGCTGACATTCCGGGGTTGATTGAGGGGGCGTCAGAAGGTGTTGGCCTCGGACACGAATTTTTGCGCCATATTGAGCGAACCAAGGTGATTATTCATATGGTGGACGGCGCTTCCGTAGAAGGACGAGACCCCTTAGAAGACATTTTAGCCATCAATAAGGAGTTGAAAGCATATGATCCACATATTCTGGACAAGCCTCAGGTGATCGCAGCCAACAAGATGGATGTTTGCATGGAGGGGCAGGAGGAGATTCTTGACAAATTATCATCTTATTTTGAGCCTATGGGTATTAGGGTATTTCCCATTTCTGCCGTAAGCGGCCAGGGTGTCCAGGCACTATTATCCCATGTGAGCCAGTTGTTAAAGGAATGTCCTTCCGAAGTTACCGTATATGAACCGGAGTTTGATCCGGCACTTCGGTTCTTTAAGGATGAGCCTTTCACAGTTGAAAAAGATGAAGAAGGTATCTACGTGGTAGAAGGTCCCAAAATCGAAAAAATGTTGGGATACACAAATATTGATTCTGAAAAGGGATTTTTATTCTTCCAGCGTTTTATGAAGGAACAGGGTATTTTGGAAGAATTAGAAAGACTTGGGATAGAAGAGGGCGATACAGTGCGCATGTATGGTCTTATGTTTGATTATTTTAAGTAGAGGAGATTGCTATGAACAATAAGCAACGGGCATATTTATCAGGATTGGCGTCCAAATTAACACCTATTTTACAAATTGGGAAATCATCCCTCACCCCTGAGGTGATTCAGGCTGTGGACGAAGCTTTGGCCGCACGAGAACTGATTAAAATCAATGTATTAAAGAATTGTTTCGATGACCCAAAAGAAATTGCCAATACTATGGCGGAACGAACACGTTCTGAGGTTGTGCGTGTCATCGGTAAAAAGATTATTTTGTACCGGGCTGCCAAAAAGCCTCAGATTGAACTTCCGAAGTAAAGAGGTGTATATTCGTTGAAAAAAATAGGTATCTTAGGTGGAACCTTCAACCCTATTCACAATGCTCATCTAACCATTGCTATGGCTGCGTATGAACAATATACCTTAGACGAGGTATGGTTTATGCCGGCGGGAACACCTCCTCATAAATCTGTAGATCAGGAGATTAGTTCGTCGCATCGAAGAGAAATGGTGTTGCAGGCTATAGGTTCTTATCCTATGTTTCATCTGTGTGACATTGAAATTCAGAAAACAAAGCCATGCTATACTTACAAGACCTTAAAGAAACTGAAAGAGCGCTATGGTGATGATACAAAGTTCTATTTTATTATCGGTGGTGATTCTTTTTTTAGTTTTGACGAGTGGGTAAAGCCGAAAGAAATTTGCAAATATGCAGATATCTTGGTTGCCAGAAGGCCGGAAGATATCAAGCATCCCCAAAAGGCATTTCAAGAGAAACTTTTGGAGTACCAAAGGCATTATGGGAATCACTTTTTTGAGATTTCTGTTTCGTTAATGGATATTTCCTCCACTGATATCCGCAAAATGATTATGGAAAATCATGATGCCGGTGCCCCTGTGCCGGACAAAGTGATGACATATATCAAAGCCCATCATCTGTATGAGCGGGTATATTCTTCTAACGAACTGATGGATATGGAAAAACGTATCAAAAAGGCTTTAAAACCCCAACGATATGTACACACCATAGGAGTGATGCACACGGCTGCCAATCTGGCTTTTTGCCATGATTATCCATATACAAAAGCCATGGTTGCCGGCTTGTTACATGACTGTGCCAAATGCCTTTCTGATCAGGAGAGGATTGATTTATGTCAGCAATATGATATTGAAATCACTGCTGTGGAAAAGAAAAATCCTCAATTGTTACACGGCAAAGTCGGAGCGTTGCTTGCAAACATAGATTATCAGATAAATGATGATGAAATTTTACATGCAATTTCCGTGCACACCACAGGATGCGTTGCTATGTCGATGCTAGATAAGATTATCTACGTGGCAGATTATATGGAACCCGGAAGAGATAAAGCGCCGAGGCTACATGAGATACGCAAAGTGGCATATGAAGATATGGATTTATGCGTTTATATGATTCTGGAAGATACTATGAACTATCTTTTGAGCCATTCGGATCATATAGATGATACAACAGAAAAAACCTACACATACTATAAGGAATTGATCAAGGAAAGAGGTTAGACAATGGAAAAAGTTACAGATATAAAAGAAATTGTGAAATTAATCTATAAGGCGTTAGACGACAAAAAGGCAGAAGATATTAAAGTCATCGACATTGGTAATATCTCCGTGATGGCAGATTATTTTGTTGTGGCCAGCGGAGATAACCAAAATCAATTACTTGCCATGCAAAACGAAGTTGATAAAGTGTTATATGAGCATGGCATTCATGCAAAACAAATCGAAGGTAATCGTTCATCTACTTGGATTCTTATGGATTATGAGGATGTAATTGTACATCTCTTTTCTCAGGAGGATCGTCTGTTCTATAATTTGGAGCGAATTTGGCAAGATGGTATCCAGATAAATCCGGAGGAACTGTAATTACTTTCTTCGATAATTAACAGCATCTGCCGCTTGGCGTTTGTGTTCGTCCTCCATGGCTGCGTAATAGTCAATGGTGTTATTGATATTTTCATGTCCTAAAACGTCTGCCACCAGGCGAATATCACCGGTTTCCCGGTACAAAGCAGTGCCATATGTACTCCTCAGTTTATGAGGAGTAATTTTTTTGTTGGGAACTACCATTTTAGCATACTTTTTTACTAATTTTTCAATGGAATCCACGCTAATGCGCTTCCCCTGAAGTGAATAGAAGAGGGCAGCTTCGTCTTTTTCTATAGGTGTAATAAGAGCTCGTTCCGTATTAATATAGTCCTCAAGCACTTGATGAATCTCCTGATTAAAATATAAAACATCCTGTCCGCCGCCTTTTCGAATAATGGTCATGGAATTCTCTCGAAAGTCAATATCCGTCAAATCCAGACCGTTGCATTCTGACACACGAATCCCGGTGCCCAACATAAGCGTTAAAATGGCCAAATCCCGTTTCTGTGTCTTCTGACAGTACTTTCTTTGGCGTTCACTCATTGCAACGCCGGAATTGTTCTCTATGGCGTTTAAAATGGCCTGTACTTCGTAATTATTCATACGGATGATGTTTTTATCCTTTTTTAACTTAGGTAGTTTAACCAGCGTCATGGGATTTTTCTGAATATGTTCACGTTCAAATTGATACTGATACATACCACGCAACGGCGACATTTTTCTTGCTATAGATTTCTTGCAATTTTCGTGAAATTCTCCATCGATATTTAGTTCCAAATAACGTTGATATTCCATAATATCCTCAGGAGTCAGTTGTTCTAAGACTGATAACGGAATATTTTTGATTTCATAATGTGATAATGTAGGGTTTTTCTCCAGTAAAAAGCGAAAAAAAGACAACAAATCATAAGAATATGATATTAATGTACTTGTCTGGGTAGACAATTCCTTACTATGTATATAATCCACAGCGTACTGAGGCAATTGATCTAACAGCATGCGTAGTTTGATTTTTTGATTTTTGGCTTTATCCTTGTAAAACTGAGAATCTTTGCCCATAGAATGTCACCTCCAAATATTATGAATGTTACATATATTATAACAAATCCTATATATTTTGGCAATATCTTTCTGATAAACAGATATTTATCCGCTAGATAGATTTCAAAACAATAACACTATCTCACCTACTCACAGTGTCCCGTTTCGGATAAAACAGTGTTATTTTATGGATAATATTATAATTGTCATACACCAAATTCTATCATCTTATCAATAATTCTCTGGCGTACCATAAGTGCAATGTCCTGAGTCTTCATTTCTTTGTATTCATCATAATAGATTGGATCCATAAAGATTACCTTGGTGGTAACTTTGCCAAAGGATAAGCTATTAAACGGCTTATAAGAATCAATCAAAGCCACAGGTACAATAGGTGCCTGTGAACGCAAGCAACACTTAAAACTACCCGGTTTAAAGCGCTGTACGTTGTTACGATTCTTATCATAACCGCCTTCAGAAAAGAGAATAAAGCGCTTACCCTGCTTCACTTCCTCTGTAATCTCATTAATAATGGTGAGATTCTGGCGAACATTGTCAAGTTCCAATCTCTTAGCTCCAAGCATATCCACCAACTCTTTTACCAGAAAAGAATTAGACTTGGCCTTGTCCATCACAAAAGTACATGGTAACTTATGGGCATAAATGATACCCAGAGCATCATATTTACCTTGGTGATTAGGAAACATCACATAGCCGCCTTCTTTTGGCAATAATTCCTCTCCATACACTTCAGTCTCAATCTTGCCAGAAGCCTTCATATAATCTATTAATTTTTGAGCAAACGAATACCGCACTTCTTCAGAATAACGTTCTGGGTGCCGGAACATCTTGCGCATCTTGGGTACCAAATATGGTGCACGTCGCAAATTAGCAAGAACAACCAGAATAAAACGTAACATATCTCTCTTACTCTCCCTTATGTATTACCTAAATTATAATAATAAAAGAGACAAAAAACAACCTAAAACGAGGTAAAAACTACTTAATTATGGATGAGTAGTAGGGAATCGTCAAATACTGTCCCGAATGAATCTCATCGCCCTGAAGATGGTTAATCTCCTTCACTTCAGCAATATAGTCTCGGCTGTCAATATGCGCAACAGCTCCATATTCCTGGGCAATCTCCCATAAGGAATCACCCTCCTGAATCTCAATACTGGTATAATACTTATATGTCTCGTGTTCTTCCTTAGCACTTGAGTTCATAACAAAAATACATGTGACCATACAAAAAATCAGTGCCAGAGTGGCAATGACAGCCCAACGTGTCCGTCTCACTACTCTGCTTCTACCCATCTTCGACTTATAATATCCTGTTCTCTCTCTCATAGTTACGCTCTCTTTCTATTCTGCACAAATGTAATCGAACTTCTGTTCTGATATGATATTACAGCAAGAACAAATGTTTGTCAATAGAAAATTCGAACATATTTTCGGAAAGTTTGTTTGCTTTTTAGCGAATAGTATGATATAGTGCTTATTATAAAGATACAGATAAAGGAGATGTCTTATGGAGTACGGTAGAATATCTGACAAGCAGAGAGAGATACTTGAATATATGAAGCAGGAGATTTTAAATAAAGGATATCCGCCAACCGTTCGAGAGTTGTGTGATGCGGTTCATTTGAAGTCTACCTCTTCTATTCACTCTCATTTAGAGACATTGGAGAAGAACGGTTATATTCGCAGGGACCCCTCTAAGCCTCGGGCTATTGAGATTGTGGATGACAACTTTAACCTTACAAGACGCGAGGTCGTAAACGTCCCTATTGTTGGCTCTATCGCTGCCGGACAGCCTCTCTTGGCTATCCAGAATATTGATAACTACTTTCCTATTCCGGCAGAGTATATGCCCAACCAAAGTACCTTTATGTTGAAGGTCAAGGGTGAAAGCATGATTAATGTGGGGATTTTTGATGGCGATGTGATTCTGGTAAAGCAACAATCCACCGCCAACAATGGAGATATGGTAGCCGCTTTGGTAGATGATTCTGCTACTGTCAAGACTTTCTATAAGGAAGATGGTCACATCCGCCTTCAGCCGGAGAATGACAATATGGATCCTATTATTGTTCCGGATTGTCAGATTCTCGGCGTTGTATTTGGCGTATTTCGATTTTTCTAATATTCGATTAAAGAATATCTAACAGATGTTGGAAGTACTCCGGCAGGGGTGCTTCCACTTCTATATACTCTCCGCTTCTCGGATGTACGAATCCAATGATGGCTGCATGCAATGTCTGTCCCTCCAGATGGAAGGGGCATTTTGGGGGCCCATAAACATCATCTCCCAATAAAGGATGACCAATACTTGCCATATGAACTCTTATCTGGTGAGTTCGTCCTGTTTCTAGTTTAAATTCCATGTAAGTATATTTTTCAAAGCGTTTCAGAACACGGTAATGGGTAATGGCATCTTTCCCGTTGCGCTCATTGACAGCCATCTTCTTTCGCTCTACAGGATGCCTTCCGATAGGTGCATGGATACATCCGTCTTCTTCAGATACATTGCCCAATACAATTCCTCGATAAACACGATTAACAGAATGTTCTTTGATTTGGCTGGCAATATGATTATGACTCGCATCATTTTTACATACAATCAAAGATCCGGTAGTGTCCCGGTCAATTCTGTGAACAATCCCGGGACGAAGTTCACCATTGATTCCGGATAAAGATTCTTTGCAGTGAAACATCACAGCATTTACCAGCGTCCCCGTAATATGCCCCGGGGCAGGATGCACTACCATCCCCTTTGGTTTGTTAACCACCAACAAATCTTCATCCTCGAACAAAATATCAAGAGGAATATTCTCGGGAACAATGGCAACCTCTACCGGTTCTTGCCCGACAAGAAAAACCTCGTCCCCGGCGCAAACACTATAACTGGGTTTCGTCCTATCTCCATTTACGGTTACTCGCCCTTCTTTGATTTGCTTTTGTATGGCGCTGCGAGATTGATTCTCCTCCATTTGATTTAAAAAAACATCAAGCCGAAGACCTTCCTGCTCCGGCTCAACAAAATAATTGCTCATATAATATCCTCTCCGCGTTTATGAATTCCTTTTCCAGAATTTCAGATGTTCCATAATGACAGACAACTCTTCCTCTGAGTATACAAACAATATCAAAATAAACAAAACAGCAACACTGCATGTGACATAAATATCTGCCACATTAAACACAGGGAAATGTATCAGCGAGACATAAATGAAATCAATTACATACTGATACTGTATCCTGTCAATAAAATTACCGATTGCCCCGGCTGTCAAAAAAATTAACACCCATCTAAGGGATGTGAATTTCTTATCCATCGGCAACCTTGCATATAAAAAAACCATAAGAGCACACAACAACGGAGTTAAAATGTAAAAAACAAACATTTTATTCTCCAAAAGAGAAAATGCAGCTCCTGTATTTTCCAAATAATGCAATTCTAATGCCCCCGGAATGATAACAAAATCTCTGCCTCCCGCCAGTCTTACATATGCCAGCTGTTTGCTCCACTGATCCAAAAACACCAAAACACATGTAAATATGAATCCAAAGAGTAGAGAATATAATTTCGATTCTTTCATTTTGATAACCGCCTTTTACTGTAGAATTGTGGAAATAGCAGACAATAACATGTCATCCGTGTAATTGGTATCTATCACTGCCTCCCCCACTTGATCTAAAACCACAAACTTTATATGACCGGCATCCATTTTTTTGTCTGACTTTGTGGCGTCTAAAATAGATGCAGCATCAAATCCGGATACTGTGGTAGGCAAACCGAAACTCTCAATGGTTTCTAAAATATCCTGATATACTTCAGAGCTCATTTGATGATTTACCGTAGATAAATATGCCGCACTATGCATGCCAATGGCAACACATTGTCCGTGATACAGCGTGAAATCAGATAGCTTCTCCACCGCATGCCCGATGGTATGTCCAAAGTTTAAATGCGCCCGGATTCCATGTTCCTTGGGATCCTCTTCCACCACTGCTTTTTTGATTTTACAACTCTCATAGATCATTTCTTCCAGTACAGAATCATCCAAAGCCATGATGGCATCATGAGATTCTTTGAGCCACTGATAATATGATTGGCTCTTAATCAAACCATGTTTAATCACTTCACCCATTCCGGACTGAAACTGTACCACAGGTAATGTGCGCAATACCGCAGTGTTGATATAAACCATGCGAGGCATATAAAATGCACCCACCATATTCTTAAACTGCGAAAAATCTACGCCGGTCTTTCCGCCAATACTACTGTCTACCTGAGAAAGCAAGGTGGTAGGCACCTGTATAAAGTCAATTCCTCTTAAATAAGTGGCTGCAGTAAAGCCAGTCAAGTCACCAACCACGCCACCACCCAAAGCAATGAGCAAATCTTTGCGGTCAAACCTATTATTTATTAAATAAAAATATAATTTCTGCACTGTGTCTAGATTTTTCGACGCTTCTCCCTGATGGAAAACAAAAGAATAAACATCAGAAAATTGATTTTTACAGATTTTTTCCATTTCATTAAGGTATAAATCTGCCACGATAGAATCTGTCACAATGCAGACTTTCCTGTGATTTGAGTTGCTCAAACTACGGTAATGATGTAAAAATGCATCAAAAGACTGTTCTAAGTATATGGGGTAACAAGGTTTCCCGTCATACATTACTTCTAATTTCTTTGACATAATACCTCCATTATTTATACCATTGATAAGATATCCAAATCCTACCTTTTTTGGTCAATCCACCTATCTCTGTCAGCTTTATTTTGCCATATCCACGCAAAGATATAATATTCCCTACAGACAGCTTGGCACTGTAATTAGAAATCATCTTTCCATCAACAAAAACATTTTCTCCAAGGATAAATTCTGTGGCTTTGGCTCTGGACAACTTGCACACATGAGATACAAAGGCATCCAGACGATTTGACGAAATATTGCCCTGAGCATTTTCAAAGCACGGAACAACAGAAAGCTCCCTCGGCATAAAACTTTGTCCTATAACCTGGGTATGTTTTATTTGAGAAAGTTCCTGTAAAAGATAGGGGGCAATCTTTTCATGACAAAATACAAGAATATCTTTATCTTGAAATACAATATCGCCAATAAGAGAACGTTCAATCCCAAGATGCATCAATGCCCCCAGCACATCTCGATGAGTCAACGCTTGAGAAAATCTCTCATTGACAGGCCTGTACTTTATACAGCTAATGGGGAACTCCCAATTATAATAAAGAGCATCAGGTTGGAATGCTACCATCTGACGCTCTGCACACTCATAACCGCCATACATCGTATAAGACGTGGATAGCACATCCTTACATTGATGTAGCAGGTTAATCTCATTCATATTTAAAAAATCGCTAAATAAGACGATTCCTTTCCTGTCAGCCTGATTGGATAAGTCTTCAAATCTGCGGGTAACAGCATAATCATCTCGATTCATCTCTAAAATCCTGTCTGAATCCCTGAGAAGTCAAAAGCATCTACAATCCCTTGTAAATCTCCGGAAATATCAACAGAAGCAGGTGTGATAATAAAGATATAGTTGCTTACCTTCTGAAGATTACCGTCAATGGCATAGCAAGAACCGGATGTGAAATCTATGATTCTCTGAGCAAGGCCTAAATCAAGGCCCTCCATATTCAAAATCACGGTGCGGTCTGCCAATAATGTCTCTGAAATTTCCCTTGCATCTTCAAAGGATGATGGCTTAATTACACAAACTTCCATACTAACGTTGTTCCCCTTTCTACCGCCTCGCATTGGAGTTATCTTAGGTGATGGCTTAGCCACAGGGCGTTCTTTTGCCGGAGTTGCTACCGCACGTGGTGCTTTCTCTTCAGGTTCTTCATCAATATCTTTTCTCTTGCCAAACATATGAAAGATAGACCTGGAATCTTCATCGTAGTCATCATCGTCGTCGTACTCATCATCGTACATTTCATCATCATAATATTCTTCGTCATCTTCCGGAAGCTTCATTACATCCAACATACGATCAAAAAATGCCATGATTATTCTCCTTCATGCCTATGAATTACTGTATTCTCTCTTGCCAAAGATTCCTGTTCCCACGCGAACCATTGTTGCGCCTTCCTCAATGGCAACCTCATAATATCCTGTCATACCCATAGATATAACATCAATACATACATTATCAATGTTTTGTTGCATAATGTCAACAGATAAATCCTTTATTTTGCGAAAAAACGGACGATTTTCCTCAGAATCCACAACATATGGTGCTATAGTCATAAGCCCTTTTATTTGGATACCATCCAATGCAGCAATCTGTCGAACCAGTTCTATGGCGTCTTCCTTTGTTACACCAAATTTTGTTTCTTCATGGGCAATGTTCACTTCCACCAGAATCGGAACAACAATCCCTC
>JAQXIY010000028.1 GCA_029008035.1 Lachnospiraceae bacterium | reverse complement strand
AATCAAATAGATTGTGATCCATATTGACAAATCCCTTAAAAGTTGTTTCGATAAAACGAATACCTTTTGTGCCTTGTAGCTGTCCTTTATTCTGCATAACATTTGTGTATTCAATTATTCGCAATCCTTGTAATTTACATTTTTTTAATATAACAGAACCATACTCATCGACAAAAAAATTATAGTCACATTTAAAGGTGCATCCTTCAAATGTGTTACTTCCCTCAAAACACATCCTAACATAGTCATTATTGTCGTAAAAAACAACATTAAAAAACTCCATTCCCTTTAACAAATAATAATCAAAGTATTCCAGATTAATATATACATCTTTAAAGCGACAAGCTCCGCACTGCTTTAGAACTTCCCAATCCCAAAGACCTCTGTTATTTACATACAATAATCTAACAACCTGTACAACATCTTGTCTCACTTCATCATTTTCTCTTTGTATACCCCATACTCTATCCAAATGTTTTTTTAGTATGCATATTATACCCTCTATACTAATTACTCGAAACGGTTCCACCTGTTCCTCTGACGTTATTGCATAGTTACCATTATCATATAACGAGACAATGTTTTGTAGTATCTGTACTGCAAACAGACATTCCCCCTCATCCTCATATTTTTCATTAAATATTTCTATAGCGGAACGCACCAATTCCTGATACTTACGTATTACATCTCCCCTCTGATTATCATTATGCACGCGCTTTTCAAAGAAAAATCTATCCGATGTTTGCCAAAATGTTAGTAGTGAGACAACTACAACCACAATCTTTATTACAGCCGACCAATACTCTCCTACATCCGCCTTCGTAAAAGTATTTAAATAAAAAAAATTGGGAAGAACCTTCTGGTTTCCATAATCCACTAATAAAGCCAAAATTATAAATGCAATAATTACTAATATCGCGAAAAATTTCTTTTGCTCTCTTTGTTCCCTTATATATTTCATAAATCATCCCCCTTTATCCTTATCTTACTCCCATTCCTATTTCATAATTTAAAAATGTTTTCTGTACAAAAATATGTTGTTTGTCTAATCATATAAACAGTAATCCACAGTAATCTCCTTCGCTTCTGTCATAGGTCTCTCCTTGCTTAAAAATTTTATAGAGTGTACCAAACAGAACACCCTTGCTGTCATCACTTCACGCATATCATTATTTATTTCTTCAGATTCCCCCTCTACAATTTAATAAGACTTTGTAAATCTGCTGTAAAAACAGCTTCGTCAAACACTATATCCTTGTCCAACTTTTCTATAACATTATACTGCTCATCATTATAATTCTTGCTCATAACCATATACACCTTTTGTTGTGGCTTAGAACTAACATCACGAATGTCCTTCTTCAACAATGTATTTGGTACATTCAAATTGGTATATTTGTCTTTTACAAATCCTATGCACGCACACACATTGCCTGCAACCTTTTCAGTGTATAGTTTCGGTCCTCGATCCGTAAAATCGCTTATCATTGTTACTGTCTTTTTTATACGCATCATTTGCTCTATCACATCCAGTTTTTGATCTGTCGTTCCATCCTTTGCTATCTCGAAATCTGTTTCAGACAATCTGTGTGCCAAACATTTCTCATAAAAATTTATTGATGAACGCACTCCACTACCTTTCACTTTCACCCCTGTCAGGTGAAGAAAATTGCTTCTGTGGAATGCAACTTCATAATATGACAATCCACTAAGCATTTTATCTTTCGATGCCAATTGTTTCTTTATTTCACTTGGTACTCCATACACAAATAGAATCTTTTTATCCTCTAAATTTTCATTATACTGTTCTGCTGCCTTTGTAATGATAGAAATCGCCTTCTTTTTATCCAATTATGTACATCTCCATTTCTTATAAAACTACAAAACGGGAATGTTCTCACCGCAGCTTAAACATTCCCGTTTTATGGTTGATTTTTCCGTTGTCTGCCAACCTCCGGCCCCTATGTCCGGAATATATCAGGTTTTTCCGTTGCCTGCCAACCTCCAGCACCTATGTCTGGAAAAAGTATCAGATTTTTATGGTGTCAACCCACCAAGTACTTCTATAATTATAGTATGTTCATTTCGCATTTTTGTCAACCAGGAACTTGGTGTTTTCTTCTGATATTTGTTCTGTCAATTGACGTACTTCCTCATATTTTTTTAATTTTAATAATACTAATGTCACAGCAGTTAAACCTATTATAGGTAAAAGAAGTAAATATAATTCATACAAAAGTTCCCAAAAAAAAGCCATTCTTATCATATCTGAAGTATATTTACCACTCTCAATAGCATTATTAAACGAAATCTGACTCTTTCCAATATCACTATACACTCTATAAATCGAATCCTTTCTTTCAAGAGCACTCATAAGATATGTCCCAATAGTAACAGCGGCAGCAGAAATACCCGAAATACATTCATTTATTAAAATTGCCATATCCGTTTTCGCCACCAGTGATAATCCAAGCCATATCAACATCATTAAACAAACAAAAACAATCTCGAAGGCATCAAGTCCTGTACCTTTACAAATTATATATGCCAAACCAAGTGCTGCAAAGAAATTATAACCTATTGCCATACATAGCCATCTTCCAAAGGATTCTCGCCATCCCACAATCTTGTCCATGCTTCCCAATACATACCATATTACTAGCGCACAACCTCCTATTATTGTCTTTTCGACCATAACAAACACAACTGCCATCACCATTAAAACAAACTGCACGATAATAAAAATCACTTTGTTATCAGAAAATCGAACAGACCATTCCTCTATCTTCTCTACCATATCAGAAAACTTATTTAAAATATACAAGTACTTTTTCATAGCCATCTCCTCCCGCCCCGCCGCGCGAACTTATGTTCGATTTTATTGTACTATAATTTTTCTCTAAAGGCAATATGCTTTCCCACAATACAAAAATTGAGACACAAAAAAACGTGGAAATAACCACGCTTAATTCAACTCTTATAATTTCCGTACCAATTTGGTACGCACCTCTATTCATTTCACGGATATCAGGGCTCAACATATTATTTCTAATTTCATTTCACGTACCATTTACGTACCAATTTACCTTTGGATTACATAAAGATACATCAACTTACATCGAAATCAATTTCTGCGAACCGCAGTATTATCAAACTTTATCAACTTTCAAGGAATTATATCAAGACCCAAAAATCGTACATTATGAACGATTCCTAGTTTCATTTTTCTCTCCTTGCGCCATTAGGGACGGGGAACGTCGCTGGGGACGGGGCCACTGAAGGGACAGGTACAAGCTGGCATCCAACAAGTTGGAGCCATTTGTACCCGTCCCCAGTGGCCTTTTCCGTCCCCTCAGTGGCTTCCCCCGTCATTTTGGCTCGTTTATTTTATTTCTATGACATAAAAATGCCCTAGTGTCCTATAACAAAATAGCACACTAGGGGCAAAATGTAAAATAGATTACAACTAGTTTTTTTCTTCCTCAGGGTACCGGAACCCCCAGGATTTCCTCAACTCTGTCATCATATCCATAACATCCTTGGTGTATTCCAGATGCATACATTCCCTATCACCACGAATCGCATTCTCCATATCCTGAAGTTCATAGGCCAGGGCATCTGTATGTTCACCTTCTTTTATCACCTGGGTTTCTCCTGTATCCGTGTAGGTTATGGTTGCCTCCCACGCTCTGGGGTATTCCATGATTTCTACATAGCCCTTCTCACAGGAAATCATTCCCCGTTTGGGTTGCTTAGAGTGAAGGGAAAGCATCACCGTTGCCATCTGCCCATCATCATTCATAAGAAGCAATCCTGCCTGCTCATCCACCCCGGTAGGTGCATATTTCACCTGGGATAAAAGCTTCGAAGGTTTTTCGCTCATGAAAAATCTGATAAAGGAAAGTGCATACACACCAATATCAAGCATGGCACCCCCTGCGAGATTTCTGTTGAAGAACCTGTTACTCATATCATAATCCTTGAAACTACCAAAATTCATTGTGATGAGGTTCACCTTACCAAGTTTCCCCGTTTCAAGTATTTGACGCAATTTCTTGTAAATCGGCATATGATAAATCGTCATAGCTTCGCCTATGACCACGCCGTTCTGCTTTGCCAAATCCATTGCCTCGTCAAGTTCATCACTGTTTAGTGTAATTGACTTTTCGACAAGAATATGTTTTCCATTTTTGATGGCCTGTCTCATAAAATCAATATGTGTATTATGAGGCGTGGTGATGTATATCACGTCCACATCCGGGTCAACAAACATGTCATTATAATCTTCATAGACTTTCTCGACCCCATATTTTTCTGCAAAAGCAACAGCCTTTGCGTGGGTTCGATTACCCACTGCATAAATGCGTTTCCCATTTTTCTGCAAGGCAACTGCCATCTCATTTGCAATCACTCCGGTGCCAAGAACCGCCCATTTGATATCTGCCATTTTAAAATCCTCCTATTCCCAAAAGTCGCTCCGTATTTATGCCTCCGGCATCACAATTGCGGCAATGATATATGCCCATATGCCGGTTCCGACGCACAGCACGAGCAGCAGCCATACTAGTCTTACAATCGTTGGATCGATGTTAAAATATTCCGCGATTCCCGCACACACACCACACAATTTTTTGTCATAGCTTTTTCTTAATCGTTTCATTTTCAGTACCTCTCTTTTTTCTGATCCATTAGAGACACATCTGAGTGCCATTAGTACCCGTCCCTAATGGTCTTTCGACACATCCTCAATCTTTCCTGCACCATCATCGTTGGTCTTCTCCTTATATTTACTCAACCGGAGTTTGGTTGCTTGTTTATGACATTAGTATATCCGTAAATACTGATAAAATAAATGATGATAAGTGCGAGATAGCCGCATCTATTTCGCCCCCTGAGAATAATCATAGAGGTTCTGTTTATTGATCTTCTGACCTTTTATTTCTGGTACTGCTGCAGCATCTTGGTCAGTTTTTTTGCATCGTTGGCATTAATAATGCCGGAAATCACATCGGCCAATACGTAAACAATAACGATGCTAATTCCGAATGCAACAGTTTGGCTCTTTGATGCTGTCTTTATATTTTCGATTCCATAACCTCCCAGATACAGAATCACTTCTATACTGAATAATTGTAACACTTTCCGAATATACAACTGTTTCACCGTCAGTTCCTTTTTGGAGTACATAATAGCAACCGGAATCATGCTAAGCAGCCCATAAAGCACCGGGGCAAAAAAAGCCTCGTATCCAAATCTCTGTTCCGGTCGAAAAACACATCCCAGAATGGCTATGGCAATACTCACCAATGTGACCACCACAAAAAAACTTGTAATCAATTGCTTCAAGAAATCTTTTCCGCTCATCATTTCTTACCTCCTGCTAATTTTTCTTTCAGGGCAGGTACGTATTTCCTGGAGATGATCACTTCCTCTCCATTTTGTAACACCGCAATAAATCTGCTGTTAAAACCGGGTTTTATCGCAGTTACTTTCATCAAATTAAGCAGGGTGGATTTGGAAACCCGGAGGAAGCTCTTATCTTCCAACTCACCTTCCAACGCATACAATTTCTCTTTGGTCTCGTATACATCTTTGGCGCAATAGATGAATGCTCTATTGTCAATAGCTTCAATATAATAAATATCCATAACGGCAATCTCATATTGTCTTCCATCCATATTGCCCGTGAGTTGTCCCTGTCTGGATTTTACGAAATGTACAATTTCCCGCACTTCCTCCGTAACCTCATAACATTGAACTTCCACAACTTCCTCTAATTGGTTTCCAATCTTTCTTACCCTTACATTCATTCCTTATTCGTAGTATTCCTGTAGTACTACCTCTCCTTCGTTTTTCAGATAGTGGTCAAAAAACATACAAACAATTTCATTTGTCTTCTTTATACATTCTACCTCATCAATGGTGCCTGTTCCAAGCTTATTTGCCAAAACAGGGGAAAACAATGGCAAATCTGTAAAATTCATATGGCCGGCGTCCTTGAAGTATACTTCTCTTCCATCCACTGCATTTTCAATCACCTTGTTGTTTACGTAAAGGTCCCCATATTCTAAGGCTGCCTGGTAGTGATATTCTGTATCAACTGCCAGAATTGGTATAGGATACGGCTCTTCGTTAAATTCATATCTGCCATTTTCATAGGCAATCTGCTCCCCAAGCATTGTTCCGTCTAAATCGATAACTGCTTTAACCTCTTCTCTCTGACGACCAACGGTAACAGATGTGGCACCACCAAGAGAATGACCAAACAAACCTATATTATTGTCATCTGCCATTTTAATAGCATTCATGACATCCTCGGATGTATGAATATCTTTCTTCTTTGCCAGTTTTATCGTATCAATCACAAAGTTCATATCATCTGTTCTGAGTTTCAACCACTTTGAGCTATAATCAAAAATATCCGTTTCCGGCGTATTATTCTCATTCACATACTGCACTTCCTGCATAAATCCCGGATCAACTGTAATCACTTTTCCATCCGTGTCCACTGTATAGAAGGAATGATATGGATGGTCCAAACTTACCACTACATATCCCCTACTTGCCAATTCCATATAAGTGGACGTATTACTCTGATAATATCCAAATGCTCCGTGGGAAAAGATAATCAGCGGGAACCCACCTTCTTTTACATCCCCCTCAACTTCCGGATAATAGAAATGTACGGGAACTTCTCTCTTGGAGCCATCCTGCTCAAACTCTTCCACACGACTGTTATCTACCCAAATATCCTCAGCAGTCTTCACCTTATACTGGCCGGTTGTCTCAAGGCCTTCATAATCGGTAAATAGAAATGCCGGAACAGAGGCAAATGCAAATAGCACCACTGCTAAGGTTGCTTTTGCAACACTTTTTGCTTTGCTAAGTCTACCTGTTGCGGTTTTTCTTTTTGCAAGCCATAGGACCAAAGCATAAATCCACAAAATGACAAGTACCAAAAGCAACATCTTGAATCTCATATCAAGATTGATTCCCGGCAACAACATACTTAGGAAGAACACTGCCATCTGTGCTGTTCTTATCATCAGTCTGTTCTTTAAATACTTCTTTCTCTCCCCTTCTGTTTTTATCGTCCATACTGCAAGAACGATTTCAAGAATCAACATTAAAGTAAAAACTAACATCTTACATTCTCCTTTTCTATTTGTTTTCTTCGGTTCTGAAATGACTATATGTCACTTCCCAACTTCCGGCTACCATTTGGGCAGTAAGATGCAAATAATGTATGTAAGATGCAAAAAACCCAGGCGAAATTCGCCTGGGTTTGTTCCGAGCCATTAGTGACACATCTGGGTGCCATTGGTATCCGTCCCTAATGGCACCGTCTGCGCAGAATAGGAGCCACGCCCAACAACAACATTGCTGCCACCACCAAATGCCATGGTGTCATCTCTGATGTCTTGGGTGATTTTACTGTCGTTGTGGCTGCCGCAGTTGCTTCTGTTACTGTAACCGTTGTGGATTTATAACTACCGCCATCATAATCGGCAACTTTAACTACATAAGTACCCTTGTCATAGGTTTTAGACATCTGATAGCGGAAGGAATTATCCGCATTCACCTCACAAGTTTCCATATCTAACAATGTGCTGCCTGTGCTGTCATATACAAACACTGCACAAGCAAGTGTGCCTTCTTCTGCTGTGCCGCTCACTGTGATTTTGCCATTGGAATTCACTGCACTTACACTGGAAATCGTCTTTGCTTGTGCATTGACAGAAACAGCGACAAATAAGCCGAGACAAAGAGTAAGTGTGAATAATAATTTATACAATCTTTTCATCTATACTTCCTCCTTATCGAAATGTCTTAGATACACCGGTGCCTGCGCCAAAGCAAGCGCCGCCAAATGTATCACCTGATGTTGCTCCGGCCTTCACCGCTGTAACAGAAACGGAAACAGGCCCTTCATCAGCTTTTCCTGACCATACAAGGTAATCGCCGCCCTTCAATGCCGGGTCAATACATGCTGTTTCCCCATATCCGGAAACCACCACGGTCTTGGTGCTTCCGTCTGCAAAAACTAAATTGGCAACAATGTTATAGTCTGAATAGCTCTGTGCAGCATCATAGTAGAATGTTGCAATTATATTTTTCTCACCGGCTCCGGGTGCACTTGAAATCTCAGTACCCGGCTGAGAGCCGTGTAAGGTCTCTCCGTTCTTGCCATAATCACCAAGTTCCAATCCCAAACGATCCACTGTTATGTATCCGATAGTTCCGTCGCTTAACGTTACTTGTAATGGAATGGATGCATAGTATGGAGAATTAAACTTCACACTAGTGCCTGTAATGGTAACAGCCTTTGGATTGGTGCCGGTGACAACTTCGATTTTGCTGACAGTCTTTGCTCCATCCACTGTGCTTAAATCGATAGCGTCATTTCCGTAATATACTGCTGTTTTTGCAGGATTGTCAACGGTAGAAGATCCAATATCGATGGTGTCCGTATAAACCGTATCGTCATACATATCCGGCTTCACTCCGGAATTGATTTGAATGCCCTCAAACGCTTCTCCGGCAATGGTAATGCCCATAACATAAAATCCCGGTGCACCACTGTTGGCAGGATCGTCATCCACATGATAAATCCACGCCAGTGTCACAGAACTCTCTGATCTTGCCATCTCTTGAATCTCAAGCGGATTTCGTCCCTGTGAATCGGTCACTCCGGATTTATTGCCCACATTGATAAGCGGAACGCCATTTACACTGTCAATGGTGTATGTCAAATCATTGACATCAAAATCGCCCTTTAACACTGAACCACCTGTCACACCCGTAAAACGGACACCATTGACCGTAACATCCAAAATGGTTTCTGTATTCTCCGGTCCTTCCGGTCCAGGTGGGTCACCTGATGGCTGCTTTGCACTAATGGAAAATTTCAATTCAGATGGTAATCCCCCGCCCTGATTTTCTCTGTCGGAAAGCTTTGTTTTGTTGTCCTGAACCATCAATGTAGTTCTAAAGCCATCTTCCGCAGCTACGGCAACCTCCATCGTTTCAGGATCAAAATTCGACAGGGTGATTTCCGTACTATCTGTTATAGTTGCAACAGAACCTGACACTGTCGTTTCAGCCGGCAACTGCGCTGTTACTGTTGTCTCCCCCACAGTATAGCTCGCCTTTTTTTCGCCGTCCAAATTACTGAAATCTACAGAGTAGGATCCCTCCTCTGCTTTTGTAGCCACTCCGTTGGCGAAAACCCCGGTCACTGCCAGCATCAGCACTACTAGAGCAGCTACTATTTTTTTCGCTTTACTCATTAATTGTACCTCCTTTGTTTTTGCTCATCCTATGTCTGTCAAAAAAATTCAACTCATGCTACAAGTGTACTCTTTTTCAAAAAATAACAGTAGGTGACAATTGTCTCAAAGTTGTTTATACGCAAAAAAAGTGATGCCCCCGTTCCCGGAGATATCACTTTTTCAAATGCAATAACCTTATGCTTTCTGATTCATATCATAATATAAACGGATAAGTTCCTTTCGATCCTTTGTGCCCGTCTTTTGGTTCATATTTGCAACGTGTCGATATAATGCCGCACGGGAAATGGCAAGATGTCCTGCAATTTCTGAAACAGAACAGTCCATACTCACAATAGCCTCCAGACATTCCACCTCTCGTTCCGTCAGGTGATATTTCCTGCCAAAGATAATTGCTCTCTTTTCCTCCTCCACATCACTGTTGAAAGCTTCTTTTGCAGATGTTGCTTCATCCAATTCGTAGGTAGCCCCCCAAATATGATAGCCCATCATACACAGACTGATAAACACAAACAGTACAAGAGCCACTGTCAAAACCAGGATGGGACTCTCCCTGCCCAGCAATGCAAGCGACACCGCTGTAGTCAGGCAGGCACATGCATTGTTGACACCTCGTCCCAAGCCTGCCCATAATCTTGGCATAGTGGTGTAGTAAGACATTTGCATAAATGCAGTCATAAAGAATACCACAAAAAAACCTGCTGATATGTAAAAGATGAGAAGTCCATAGAGGAACGAGCCTCCCAACTGAATGATCACCATGCTAATCACAGATAAAATGGTAACAGCATACATGATGAATGACATATATTTGCGCTCTTTGATGTCGTATAAAATTCCCGCCACAATTCCGCTCAAGGCCAAAAGTAATCGGGGCCACTGACCAATATCAAAATCTCCTGCTGCATGCACCATAGTAACGGCATTATCCAGAGTAGAAAAAATCAACGTCAGCAGTGCCGTGACAGCCACCAGCATAAGCATCGCCTTCTTAACAGACTTTACCTCTCTGTGTTCATTGTTATAGGTAACCTCCGGCGTTTTCTCTGAGAACAGTGACAGGACAAACAGGATAATCATTCCACTTGCCAATACAATACTCTGGATGATTGGTCCCCGGACCACATTATTATTTACGAATTGTAACAAGATGCCCAAGGCATAGCCAAAACCCATGGTTCTGGACAAAAACTTTAAATCCGGTATTCGGCTGGAGGCGCAATAGCAAATTTTTGCACCGAAGATCCCCAGAAATAAAAACATCAAACATCCACAGATGAGAACATCACCGTACCCCTGCAAAGCGTTAAGCATACCAAGCAAAATAATAACCACTGCACACATTACACTCTCAAGGATTCTCATTTTGGTATTTCCTAAATAGCGATACAACAAGCCATAAATAACAAACCCTATGGCACTCATGCCAAGTACAATGTTCTGGGCCATAACAACCTGATCTTGCCCCACAAAGAGAGCGCAGACATTATCAAAAAAGTACTCCGTTCCCAAAAACACAAAATTATACACAGCAATCATTAAAATACTTATCACGCTTCTTTTGTCCTTCATATATGTCAACATGATTCTATCTCCGTTTCTTTTCTCGTAGTATATTCCAGAACACCCCTAGTCCAATAAACACAAACGGGGTGGTTGCAATTGTGGGGTTGTTGGCAATTCCTTGTGCCATAAACGCCATAATTCCACAAATAATGATAATGGCTCTGTCTCTGTCCTCCCGGTTGGAACAAAGCATCCTAACTGCATAAACAAGTTCTGATATCATGATACCAAAATATCCCACAAAGCCAAGAATTCCATTTGTCAAAAGACTTTGGATATACTCATTATGGGCATCAATAAAGCATTTTTTGTAACGCTCTATCATTTCGTCATAACAGAAATCCCGCAATACCGGTCCCAAACCATTCGTTCCGCATCCAGCCAGTTTTTCCATAAACGGGAACTCCTTATACACCATAAGAGAGCGATTCCATGCATAGACACGACCGGTTCCCCAGTCCAAATCCACCACAATTTTCCCTTGCATCACAAGAATGCAAAAGCCAATCAACGCTGCGAGACTTCCTCCCGCAATTGTTATCACATAAATCCAAAAGGCTCTTTTGGACCGCCAATGCTTACTTCTGCCAAAATACCCCAAACATAACAGCATCACAGAAATCAATATCAATGCTATCATTACAGGGACTGTCATAAGATATTCCGTCATACTTTCCAGAGAATACATATCCCCAATGCCATAATATAGCATTCTCATCAAAATAGTGGCAAGGGTAAACAGTGCAAACAAAGTACCAAAATCTAAGAGATAATACATTTTGTATAGAGCAAATCCAAACAAAACCAAAAGGATGGCCCCTATCCCCAGATAAACACTTAGACTTCTGCAGCAGAACATTCCCATAAATCCCAGGAAGATGGAACTCCCAAACACGATTTTTGAAAACAACTCCTTATACACAAAGAAGCAGGCAGCCAACACTGCCATGGTAATGCAGTCAAAGGTGGCATTAAAGTTAATGTTTCCTATGGTGCTGCTAAAGGAAAACATCTGTCCTTCCGTCAACCCAACATATGCTCTCAGCGGGTCTATTTTCCAGTTGTTTAAAATCTGCAACACATACACCCCATTGCACCCCAAAAGGAAAGACCAGGACAACACTGCATTCCACTTGACGTATTTGCTCAGTGCAATCATGACAACCAGCCACATCAACACGCAGACCACACCATAACATCTTCCGCCTTTTCCAAGGAAAACCAGTGCTTTATCCTGTGCAAAGGCCATTCCGGCCACCAATGCTATGGCATAAATTCCGGTAAACAAATAGATGGACTTAAAATCATCTTGCAAGGATTTTTCCTTTGTGAGCAAAAACACCATTCCCAGAATCACCACAAATGCAATGGTCAATATGTAATTAAGAAGTCGCTTTGATCGCAGCACGTCATAATAACCGTTTCGCATAAACAAAGGAAACGCAAATAGCATTAGAACCAAATAGATATTACATATCGTGCTGTTAATCTGTTTTTTCATACAAGGCTCCCCAATTTTTGATACTTTCATTATACAAAAAAGGGATGCAGATGCATCCCTTTTTCGCAAAAAACTTAAAAATTTGTTATTTCTTTGTTGTTACATATTTCGCTGATGACCATGCAGAATAGTAATTGGTACTTCCCACCTTCCTGTATGTTCTAACTCTAACGTAGTACTTCTTTCCACCTGTCAGATTCCTTACGGAGGACGTCAACGTAGTATTCTTTGAAATCGTAACTGTCTTTGCTCCCGAGAAGTTGCTGGCCGTTGCGTACTGGATTTGATATCCGGTAGTCTGTGTAGCATTCTTATTGAGGGTGACATTGAATCCCTTTGACACTGCTGTCAGTGCTCTAACGGTCGTACCCTTCGGAACAATACTAAATTTGGCAGTAAGCTTACCGCTGTAATTACCCTTAAAGGTAACGGTTACTGTTGCCTGTCCCACATTGGTATTGTTTGCATATGCAACTGTATAGTTGGATGCAGAAATCACTTTACCTTTGCTGTCTTTAACGGTAACTGCCGGCTTTTGTGCTTTACCTGAATATGTAAGAGATGTGGATGCCAGAGTCAATGATTTTGCGTAGTAAATTGGTGAGCCCTTCTTTAACACCTGTCCGCAGAAGTTACATACACAGTTACCTGTATAACCGTCTGCCGATGTGGTAGCCCGCTTGTAACCGGCAATATGGGTGTTATTATTCATCCAATCTTCTTTCCATCCTTCAAACCATTCTTCTTCCGGATGTACCATCTCGTTATTAAATCCATCAATCAGCGTTCCCTGTGCTGCGTAATGGTCACACACTCTGTCCTGAGCAAATGACAGGGAATAGCTGCCATGATTATTCTGTACTTCTTCCGGAGCATAGGGATCCATCTCCGGAATTCCTACCCGCATCAGCAGGTAATATGTTTCGTCTGTATTGAGTGTGTCCGAAAACCACTCGTTCATCTCACAACCCAGCCCCGTACTATTGCCGCATACCGTCTCGCCATTCTTATTATACAAGGCAACAAACATGTCACCCCAACAACAATTTTCAGGTACATTGTCAATATAACTTGCTGTAAACTTAACGCCGCCGCTATACTCCGGAGTAAACTTGTATACTCCAATCACTTCCGGATCATCAGCGTCAATTTCTCCGGCTATGGTGTCACTGTCAATATCCACCGCATCTGCCGCCGAATAAACCTTAAATGTTGTTCCGTTTTCTGAACGACTGGTAGCAACTCGTAACTCATAAGTACCCGGTTCTGTCACTGCCAATTCCGCCTTTAACGGACTGGTTTTTGAACCGGTCCCATCAACTTTTGCATAGAACACTCCATCCTTGTACCAGGTGGCGGAAATACTTCTGGATGTCATCACCGTGGCTGTTGCAGAAAGCGTCACAGCTTTGCCACCCACAATCATCTGTTCATATTTACTGTTCTGTTCAATGTTAATGCCATCCGTGGATATTTCCACACACTTAGTCACAGAATAGTCACGAACTTCCTGGTCACCATATTTCAGCTTCACATTGCATGTATACTCTCTTCTTTGACCATACTCCGGTGTGGCATAAACTCTGGAGAGTGACAGTGTCTTTTCGGTGCCAACAACCTCTTCACGCCCCTCCTCATTATTATAAATACGCCATTCGTATGAAACTGCAAGATTCTCATCATCCAGCGGAATGTCGCTATCCACAGTCGGAGATTCTAGTGTAATACTTCCACCACGGGTCACAAAGCTCACATCGTTTTTGAAGTATACATTGGAGTTCCAAGAATCAAGGGATACTTTCATCCGCTCTGTGGTAAGACTTTCGGATTTGCCCTTTCCATTGTCCAAGTTGACAACTGCATAATACTCTTCATACGGAGTCGTTGCGGTTATCATATACTCAAATAATAAGCCATCACTGTTTCCATTCAGCAGAACATCATGTTCTCCATCTACATACTGATACCACTGCACATCCCAGTCGTCATCATTCCAATCGTTCACCCACTCTCCAAGATTTTCATCAAAATAAGAACCTGAGAAATAATCAATATTGATTCCCAATGTAATCTCCTCAGCATAACCGACATGATATTCTGTCTGCCAAGGCACAACATTAAAATACCGGCCTTCTCCCGGTCCCAACTCGCCCGGTGTAAGTTCGCCCGGTGTAAGCTCTCCCCCTACAGGATTCCCGTCATTAGCTGCATTGACTGTGAAAGAACCAAGTCCCAGAGACGTAAGAATCAATGCAAACGCCATCAAGCATGCAAGCAACTTCTTCAGTCCTGACTTGGAATACCTAATCTTTAATTCCGTCATTGCCTTCTCCCTCCTTTGTGATATGACAAATGTCTATTGTCCCGATATAGTGATTGTATTTTATCACAGTCCAGCGAGAGGCACAATGCGTTTTCTGTATATTTGTCAACTTGTCTGAAAATTCTAACTTTTCAAACAATACAAAATCTCAGCTCAGCCAATGGCATAAAGTTTTGGCAAGGATGTCCATGTCCAGTGGCTTGGCAATATGTTCATTCATTCCCACAGTCTTTGCTGCCATAACGTCCTCCGCAAAAGCGTTTGCGGTCATGGCAATGATGGGCACTTGCTTGCAGTATGGACGATTCATGGTTCGAATAGCACGTGTAGCGTCATAACCGTTCATTTTAGGCATCTGAATGTCCATAAAAATAATGTCATAATATCCATCGGGACACTCATTCATCCGATCCACTGCCTCCGTTCCATCCCCCACGCATTCCACAGTGAGTCCTGTCATAGACAGAATCTCTTTGCCGATTTCGGCATTCAGTATGTTATCCTCTACCAACAGAACCCGGTGTCCGGTAAAGTCCAGTGCCTCCAACTCATCCAAAGGCACCGGCATATCCTGTTGTTCTCCTTCTCCCAACAAGGCACAAAAGGTTCTCTCCAATCTGGAGCGGAAAAGAGGTTTGCTGATAAAAGCATTTGCCCCTGCCGCTCTGGCCTCCTGTTCAATTTCCGACCAATCGTAAGCAGAGATAATGATAATGGGCACATCGTCCCCCACCGCCTTTCGAATGGCCCTTGTGGTGGCAACACCATCCATATCCGGCATCTTCCAATCTAGGATGCAGGCAAAATAATCCCGTTCCTGTTCATGGTGACGTATCACATGTTCCAGTGCCTCCGCTCCGGAAGATACACCATCTGCCTTCATGCCAAGTGCACCTAACATCTCACAGCAGGATTCCAGTCCCAGCCCGTCGTCATCCGCCACAAGAATATCCAAATCTATAAATTTATCATCGTAGGACTCCTCCACATCCTGCAGTTTCAGATACATAGTAACCGTAAAGCGAGAGCCTTCTCCCAACTTACTTTCCACCTTGATATCTCCTCCCATCATCCGCACAATATTACGGCTGATGGGCATACCAAGTCCCGTTCCCTGAATCCGGTTTACCCCGCTCTCCGTAGCTCTGGCAAAGGGCTCAAACACCTTGTCCAAAAAGTCCTCACTCATGCCGATACCATTGTCCTCAAAGACAAACTCGTAACATCCCACTTTCGCCTGACCCGATGGCCGCTCCGATATGGTAAGGCGAATCTGACCTCCATCCGGGGTAAATTTCACAGCATTTCCCATCAGATTGGTAAACACCTTCTGGATACGCAGACTGTCTCCTATCACAGCTTCGTGGGTCACACCGGAAATGTTTACCCGCAGTTTATGATGATGTGCATCAATCTGAGCATTGGTCATAGACAGGAGATTATCAATCAGGTCTGAGAGATTAAACTCCTCTTCTATCAACTGGACTTTTCCGGATTCGATTTTGCTCATGTCAAGGACTTCATTAATCAGGCTGAGCAAATGCTTGCTTGCCTGAGTAATCTTCTGCAAGCAGTCCTTCACCCGTTCCTTGTCATCGATATGTGCCCCGGCAATGGCGGTCATACCGATAATGCCGTTCATAGGTGTTCGAATATCATGGGACATATTAGAAAGGAAATTGGTCTTGGCCCGGTTGGCTGCCTCGGCCGCCTCGTATGCCTCTTGCAACGCCATTTCCTGCTGGCGCTCTTTCTTAATCAGATCATCCACATTGCGGGTTCCAATGACCACTGCATAACTTCCGTCTCTTCCCGGAACATAGCTAACTCTGGCCTGCAGATACATAATGCCCTTTTCTGTGAGTTTTTCGTATGTCAGGGAGTAGTCCTTGCCCTCTGCACGAATATATTCCAGAGAAAGTTTGTCCAGAAATTCTTCCCGACTATTCTCTGAGACCAACTCGTCTCCATAGCCCCGGACTCCCTTTGACCAGCAGCCCTCGTATTTGTGAAAAAACGCGTCGATAGCCTTGCCATCCTCATCCTCTGCACGATAAGTAGTTACCGCATCCCTATCCGTATCCACCAGAAGCACCGAATAGTATTCTGCCCCAAGACCTTCAATAATCTCCCGCTGGTTCTCCAACTCCTGCAATTGCATTAATTCCAGTTTTTTCTCTTCGTCAATGTCCTTATAGGCCACCACAAATTCATTCCTGTCTTCTCTTGGCTTCACAAGCTGACATTGGAAATAATGAATCTCCCCATTGCGGAACACTCTATAATTAAAATAGTATGTCTTTTTTTCTGCCAGCAGGGTATTTACTTCGGAGACATAGCGAACCCGGTCGAAGAGATGACGATCTTCCTCATACACATCATTCTCAATGTAGGACGCTATGTTTTTCTCATAATCCCCCACCAAAAATTTCTCTCCATAGCGGTCGCTTATAGCCTTACCCATCTGGTAGCAAACTGCCTGACGGGTAGTGGCATCCACGGCATAAATATCCACATAGGCAATGGCCAGGGCCTGCACCAAATTGTCCTGAGTCTCCAGCACCTCTTTCTCGGCGGTGATATTGCGAAAGCCGCAGATGACCTTGATATTGGTTCCCTTTTCGTCCTTCTCCACAGGAATCAGACTACAACGGCTCCAACCTCCTTGATTGTCCATAAATTCCTGCACAATAATAGGCTTGTCCCTCAGTCTTTTGTCTATGGAATCCATATCGGTAAAGCTGCGCAAAATAGCCTTGTGTTCATCCGCAGCCAGGGCATCCACGATACTTTTCAGTGCAAAGGTGGCATCCCCTTTCGTCCCAAAGACATGGTGCATGCTGTCCAGAGAGATAATCTCCTGAAAAGAGTTCTGCTCCAAGTCAATATAATACAGTGCAAAGAAAATACTGCTGAGAGAGCCGATAATGGCGGTATGCTGTTTCTCCACCTCCAAGAGAGCAGACAGTTCCCGGTTCGTCTCCTCCAATTCTCTCTTGGCATTCAGTTCTCTAATCTTGACATCATGAATAGACTGGGTAGTAAACAGTACATGGGTCAGACCATCGTCCTCTCCCCGCTTGCTCACAATAAAGGAGCACTGTCGCCAACTGGTCTCTCCGCCCCCTTCCAAGTCAGGAAATATGGTGCTACAATACTGCTTTGTTATGATTTTCTTCCGGTCCAATCTTTCAGTCAACGTTGAAAGATCCACAAAGGCAAGCATCTCCTCAGTAAATTCCGGCGTCACCATATGGTGGCAGAAATAATTCAGCCTTTCCTGGGCATCCCCGCTATCCCCAATCTGAGACTGAACATTTGTGACGGAAAAAACCTCCTTGAAATGATTCTCTGTCAAATCAATGTAATATACAGAGGTATAGATTTCACTCAAGGATTGGATGATATTCATCCGTTCCTCCATAACTTTACAGTCCATCTTCTGCTGGCGCTTCTTTTGTAAAAAATGCTTCATAGCATACCCCCGAAAATAATAACCTTCTGTCTTAGTCCCCATCAAAGTTTTGCTAAAACATCAATCATACGAAGAACCCTGGAACCATTGATTTCCAACTGTTCTCTTGTAACCTTGCCCTCTTTCAGTGCTTCCATCAGGCGATTATAATCCCCCTTGCTTCCCGGCATAAACAAATCTCCACCGGCTTTTGCAACTTCAGGAGAAATGGCATTTCTGTAGGTGGAATTTGGGTTCTCCATCATAGGAACCACCCAGTCTGTCATAACAATACCTGCAAATCCATATTCGCTTCTAAGAATGTCTTCAATCAACCCTCTATGCTCGGAAGTGTGGGTGCCATTCAACAGATTGTAGCTTGTCATTACCGCCTTTGGTTCTGACTTTCTCACACAGATGCCATAGCCTCTCAAATAAATCTCTCTCATAGCTCGCTCACTGACCTGGCTGTTGTTGCAGTAACGGTTCGTCTCTGCATTATTGGCCGCATAGTGCTTAATGGTCACGCCACACCCCTTATGAGCCTGCACACCTTCTGTCATGGCAGCGGCTGTCAGTCCGGAGACAAGGGAATCCTCTGAGTAGTACTCAAAGTTTCTTCCGCAGAGAATACTTCTGTGAATATTTAAGGCCGGTGCTAACCAGAGATGAATGCCCATCATCTCCATTTCACTTCCCACAATATCTCCAAAGGCTTTTGCCAGTCCCACATTGAAGCTCTGTGCTATAGCTGTACCAATGGGAATCATAGTTGCCATCTGTTCCTTAACCACTGCATCTTTTGGTACTTTCTTTGGGCCTGCAACCTTTAAAGCCAAAAATTTCACAACAGGTCCCATGGTATCAAGTACACTTTCCGGAA
>JAQXIY010000027.1 GCA_029008035.1 Lachnospiraceae bacterium | reverse complement strand
GGTCGGTAAGGGTGGAAAGGCGGTGTAAGAGACCACCGTCCCTCTGGTAACAGGGGGAGCCATGTAAACCCCATCCGAAGCAAGACCGAATAGAGACGAAGGTGGCCCGCCAGTCTCAGGTTGGTCGCTGGAGGCGATTGGTGACAGTCGTCCTAGATAGATGATTACTCACGACATAACCCGGCTCATCGTCTTGCTTCTTTTTTGACATTGTGTGAATGGGGTTTTTATAGGGGGACTCTATGAGAGTAGAACGAAAGAGAATGGGGGACATGCTCCTGGCAGAAGGAGCTGTTACACAAGAGCAAATTGAGGAGGCATTGACCACAGCCAGAAGAGATGGCGTGAAGATGGGTGAAAAACTGGTGGAATTGGGATATGTTACCGAGGACACCATTGCCCAGGTTTTGTCCAATCAATTGAAGATAGAACGTGTCCATTTGTCAGAGGCATACATCGATGAGAGCTTTGTAAAGCTGATTCAGGGTGATGTGCTGAGAAAATATTCCATGATTCCATTGGCATACGACAAAGAGAATGTGAACCGTGTCCAGGTGGCAATGTCGGATCCTATGGATATGGGGGCTATGGATGAATTCTCCATTATTACCAACTTACAGGTTGAGCCTGTGATTGCCACCAAATTCGAGATCGATACGGCGTTGGATCGGTATTATTCCGATGCTGAGACAGCGAAGGTGCTGGAACGATACAAAATGGAGCACCAGGAGTTAGAAGAACAGACGGAGGACGAAGGGGATTCCCAGCAGGTGGACAATTCTCCGGTGGTTTTGCTGGTGCGTTCCATGATGCAGCAGGCAGCCAGACAAAATGCCAGCGATATTCACATCGAAGCCTTGGAGCGTGCGGTTCGTGTGCGTTTCCGCATTGACGGTGTGTTATATGAGCGCTTTCGATATGACATTGAAATGTTGCCGGCCATCATTGCCCGCATTAAAATCATTGGCGGTATGGATATTTCCGAAAAACGTAAGCCACAGGACGGACGTATTACTCTTAATGTGGATCACAATGAATTTGATATCCGTGTATCCATTCTTCCCACCGTGTATGGAGAAAAATGCGTAATGCGTCTGGCCCAGAAAAACGCTTTGGCCAGAGATAAATCAGAACTTGGTCTGACAGGACGGGATGTACAGACCTTCGATGAACTGCTGAAAAACCCCAATGGAATTCTGCTGGTTACAGGACCTACCGGTAGTGGTAAAACAACCACTCTCTATACAGTACTACACGAGTTGAATACCGAGGATGTTAACATTATTACAGTTGAAGACCCGGTGGAGGCCAATATCAACGGTATCAATCAGGTACAGGTGAATCCCAAGGCGGATTTAACCTTTGCCAATGCGCTGCGTTCTATTTTGCGACAGGACCCTGACATTATTATGATAGGTGAGATTCGAGACGGAGAGACTGCCAAGATTGCGGTTCAGGCATCTATCACAGGTCATTTGGTAGTATCCACGTTGCATACAAACAGTACGGCAGGTGCCATTGTCCGCTTGATGGATATGGGGGTAGAGAATTATCTATTGGCGGACTCTGTCTTTGGTGTTATTGCCCAGAGACTGGTGCGTACCCTGTGCCCGGAATGCCGCAGAGAGCGTCCTGTGACAGAGCAAGATCGCAAAGACTTGGGCGTGGGCCCGTTTGAGGAAATTCATTTGTATGAGCCCTGTGGCTGCGAGAAATGTGGCCGGACAGGATTTACCGGCCGTGTAGGTGTGTATGAGATTCTCAGAGTGACACCTCGTATTCGGGAACTGATTCACAATCATGCGTCGGCGGATGAAATTCGCCGTGTTGCCATTGATGAGGGGATGTTGACCTTGCATCACAATGCAAAACAGCATGTATTAAACGGTGTCACTACGCTAAACGAGATGTTGCGCATCACATATGAGAACGATTAGGAGAGAAGCCCATGGCTGAGTTTACATATATCGCTATGGATGGCGAGGGGAAACAAAAAAGGGGTAATATTGTGGCCGAGACAGAAACGTTGGCCCTTGAGATGCTAAGTTCGGAAGACCTATATCCCATCAAACTGAAAAAGGCAAACATACTCACAAGAGAGATGGAGATTTCCATCGGCAAGGCCGTCTCTTCAAGGGACTTGAGCGTGTTTTGTCGACAATTTGCCAGTATGCTATCTGCCGGTGTCACATTGATGGAAGCGCTGGACATGCTCGCCGCCCAGACAGAGAATAAAAGTCTGGTGAAGGCCCTGAAAAATGTCAGAAAGAGTATTATGAAGGGTGAGACCTTATCCTCCGCCATGCGCAAGGAGAACAAGGTATTTCCCGAATTGATGATCAATATGGTTGTGGCCGGTGAGAATGCCGGAAAACTGCAGATTACCTTTCAGCGTATGGCCATACATTTTGAAAAGACGGCAAAGACGGAGGGCATGATCAAAAAAGCATCCATCTATCCCATTATCGTCACCATTGTGGCAATTATTGTGACGGTGGTTATGTTGATGGTGGCCATTCCCAAATTCATGAATACCTTTGAATCCATGGAAATGGATATGCCAAAGATTACACTTTTTGTTGTGGGGATGAGCGATTTTCTCATCGCCCATTGGATGGTGATTGCAGGTATCATTGTGGCTGTTGTGGCGGCTTGCAAATGGTATGGCTCTACAGAAGCCGGTAAGTTAAAAAAGGGACAGATTGCCATATCACTTCCCCTGTTGGGGGATTTAAATATTAAGACCATCAGTTCTTTGACAGCTCGAAGCATGGGAACATTGTTATACTCCGGTATGACGCTGGTGGAGGCCATTGATATTATGGCAAAGACAGTGGGTAACGAATTGTTCAGAAAGGCACTTCTTGAGGCGGAAGAGGATGTGAAGCAGGGAGTGGAATTTTCCACATCCTTGAAGCGCACCAACCTGTATCCCCATATGGTATGCCATATGATTGGTATCGGGGAAGAGACCGGTGATATGGATGAGATGCTGGATAAGCTTGCCAACTATTATGATGAGGAAGTGGAACAGACCACCCAGACGGTAATGGCGGCGTTGGAGCCGATGATTATTTTGGTGATGGCGGCGCTGGTGGGACTTCTGGTGGCAGCAGTTATGGCCCCTATGATTCAGATGTACAGCCAGATGGGGTCACTGTAAAACGAATTAAGGTCCTGTCTTAGGGAACAGGATTTTAAGATAAAAAATAAAAACAAAGGAGTAATAATTATGAGACAAAAAAGAAACAATAAGGGATTTTCATTGGTAGAGTTGATTGTAGTTATCGCAATCATGATTGTGCTTGTGGCAGTACTGGCACCTGTATTTACAAAGTATGTAGAGCAGTCAAGAAGAGCTACGGATGTACAGAACGCTAACTCTATTGCAGAGGCTGTTTTGACAGATGCAGCTGATGGTTCATTGCCTACAGCAGCAGATAACAAGGGAGCAGTTGCTGTTACAGGAGATAACAAACCAACAGCAATCAAATCTGAGGTGGTGACAAAAGGTAATGCAGTAAGCAAAGGTGCAACATTTACTTACATATATGATGCAGATGCAAATTCTGTAAAGGTTTATGTTACAGGAGATACAACTGCTACAGATTTGACCCAAGAAGCTGGTGCACAGGCATACAAGGCAGATGAAACAGGTGCTGACAATAAAGTTGGAGCTGGAGAGTAATCAACTAATTTAAGTTCACCCTAACGAAAGGATAACCCTATGACAACCATGCTGATACCCGTATACATCACAATATTTCTCTTTGGAATCGTCATTGGCAGTTTTTGCAATGTCTGTATCTACCGAATCCCAAAGAAGGAGACCGTGGTTACCACACCCTCCCATTGTATGAACTGCGGGTATCAGTTGAAATGGTATGACTTAATCCCTATATTGAGTTGGCTATGTTTGGGGGGCAAATGTAGAAAATGCGGACAGAAAATTTCTGCCCAATATCCTTTGATTGAAGCATTGAATGGAGTATTGTACGTACTCATCTTTGTTGTAAATGACTTTAACCTCATTTACAGCATTCTGTGCTGTTTGCTTGCATCGGCACTTGTGGTGCTTAGCGTCATTGACGCTCGTACCTTTGAGATTCCCTTGGGAATCAATCTTTTTATTCTTGTTTTGGGAGCACTGCGCATTGTCACAGACATGTCACACTGGTACAACTATGTGATTGGTTTTTTTGCGGTGAGCGGTATCCTACAGATGATTTTATGGATAACCAAGGGCAGAGCCATGGGCGGAGGCGATGTAAAGCTTATGGCCGCTGCCGGTTTATTCCTTGGCTGGAAGTTGATACTTTTGGCTTTTGTATTGGGCTGCATTTTGGGGGCAGTTATTCATGTGATTCGCATGAAATTTTTTGGGGCCGATCGCAGATTGGCATTTGGCCCATACTTAAGTTTGGGCATTTTTCTCTCCATGCTGTGGGGAGAACAAATGATAAATTGGTATATTCATACAATTTTGTATTGTGTATAGAGATGAGGAGAGCATATGGCAGAACGAGTAATCTCTGTTGAGATTGGGGAGAGAATAACAAGAGTTTGCGAAACCGACTATAAAGGCAAAGGAGAGATCTATCACTCCTTCTTTTTTGAGACACCCGAGGATGTCTTATCCAATCAGAGTGTGAACAAGAGTGAGACATTTCGCAGTCTATTAACAGAACATCTGGAGAAAGAAAATATCAAGACGAAGAAAGTGGTATTTGCTTTCAATGCTATGAGAATTGGCTCCAAGGAGGAGTCGGTTCCCATTATGAAAGAAAATCGATTACGGGAGTATATCAAGACAAATGCTACCCGCTTTTTTCCTGTAAATCCGGACGAATATCAGATTGTGTACCGCATCAATGGACCGGAAGGGGAAGATATGCAGCGAGTGCGCATGTATGCCATTGCCCTGGAGACGGTGCAGTCTTATGAGGAACTGGCAAATTTCTGTAATCTTACCTTGGTAGATTTGGAATTGGTTGAAAACGGTATTGCGGAGGCTCTGAGAAAGGAATATCCCCGGGGAAATATTGTAAATATTTCTGTGGAGGAGCAGAATTCCTCCATTACCATCCTCTCTGATGGCAATATTGCGTTGCAGCGAAACATCTCCTATGGTCTGGATGGAGCTGTCGGGGTATTGCTACAGGCGAACAAGGAGACGGACAGTTACGTTTCCGGCTTGGAAATGATGGCTGACAACTGCCGGTTACATAGAAGTTTTGATTATCCTGCCGGAGAGGACAAGACAAAGGATGATGTAACGGAAGAATTGCGCTATGTTATCAGCAATGTGAGCCGAATTTTAGAGTACTATGTCTCAAAGCATCAGGGTGTTACCTTTGACACCATTTTGCTCACCGGTAGTGGAAGCATATGCCTGGGGTTGGATGAATTGATTTCGTCAGAAATCGGTTATCAGGTTCAATCAGTGAGCGATGCATTTTACACTACAGTAACCGCTACCGGAAATCCCATTGGCATCAATCTAAAACCTGCCAAGAAGGCTCTTATGGCACAGGGGCTGGAGACATTGTCCACTGCCAAGAAGTTTTTTGTGGGATGTGTGGTGATCAGCGCACTTCTTGTGTTGATTCCTGTGGTGCGTATGGGAGTTCTCACGGCAAAAAACAATGCCATTCAACAGAAGATTCAATCCATGGCCCAGGCGAAACTGGTAAACGATGAGTATGTGGAGACAAAGAAACAGTACGACGAACTGCAGAACATGGTGAAGTTGACGGAGACGCCCAATGATGCTCTTCTCAGCTTGCTGGGAGAGATGGAACAGGGCTTGCCCACTGAGGCAACGATTCAGGAGATGACGGCAGATTCGGAATCTGTGACGGTATATTTCTTGGCACCAAACAAAAAGGTAGCTGCCAAAACTCTGGAGGCTTTTCGATCCTTTGACTGTGTGCGGGATGTTTCCACAGATGAACTGCATCAGATTGAAGAAGACGAAGAGATGAACGGAGCATATTCCTTTATGATTACTTGCTATTATGAGGGGACAGAAGTCGAGGAGGATGCCACCACAGAGGCGCAGCCATCCGCAGATGCAGAGGAGGATGCCAAATGAGAGAGAAGATGACACTATGGACGGAAAAGATTCCTGTAAAAATACAAAAGACTCTGCTGTATGCCGGAGGAATCCTATTGATTGTACTTGTCTATGTCTTTGTTTTTCAAAGTATGAATCTAAAGTGTCAGGAAAAGCAGATTGAAGTTTCCAAGGGCCAGAAGGAGGCAGCAAGGTATACTGCCATGAAGAGCAAACAAAAGGAAAACGAAGCGGAAACCAAAAGGATGAAGGATGAAATAGCAGCGCTGTTGGCACAGTTTCCCGCAGATGTTAAGGAGGAAGATGCCATTGTGCACGCCGATGCCATTGAGGAGAGTTTGGATGTGTCTGTGACAAACCTTCGTTTTGAACAGAAGAACCTTATGGAAAAGGGAGAAAAATCCCAAATATCTCTCTTTGCCCGCCCCATTGAATACACATTTTTGTCTGGATACAAGGATATGAAATCCATGATTGCAGAGATTGCTGAGTCCGGCGATATGCGAAATGTGGACAGTATCACCATTGGATATGACGGCGAAACGGGACTTTTGCAGGGAACCATGGTGACCAATTATTACAGTATGGAAGGCAAAGAGATAGAATACAAGGCACCCAATATTCTTGGTGTTAACATTGGCAATGATAATGTTTTTGGAACGGCGAAATAATGAACTATGGGATAAAGAGGAGAGTAAATCATAAGGGCTTTACGCTGCTGGAATTGCTGATTGCGGTTGCAATTCTAGCCATTATTGTGGTGCCTATTTTGAGTGCCTTTTTGATATCTGTACAGACCAATGCCAAGGCAAAGGACAAGCAGAATGCATCTATCGCCGCAAGCAATGTGGTGGAGGATATAAAGGGCCGGGATATGGAACGCATCATAGCGGATATGACTCTGAAGGAAGACGGCACCTATGAAAAGATTGAAATAGTAAACGGACAGGCCTACACGGTAATCACTACCATTGATGATACACAGTACACGAACGCCCCGTCGGAATTAGATGACGAATCCACAGATTATAACGAAGAGGAATTGTGCAAACTCTACTCGGTGGATAAAGCCTATGATGGCATATATGTGCAAAGCAAAGATCAGGATGTATCATTTGCCAAAAAGTTGAAAAAGGGAATGCTTTCCCGGGATGAATGGCTGGAAGGTTTTCGGCGTGATACGGTCATATCCATTGTAAAGGAAAATGGAGAGAATAAAGTGTATGTACAGTCCACTTATAGTTATGGGAAAGGCGATGCCAGAGTGGAGGAGAGCACAGCAAAGCAGGCTATTTTTTCCGGGAAAGATAATAGTCCACGTAATATTTATGTTTTCTATCAGCCCATGTACAACGGTTCTTTGCGCACAGTCAATGAGATATTTACCATAGAACAGATGGAACTTATGCCGGTGAATATCTATCTGGTATGCCAAAATCCGGAGGATGAGGATGCAAAGAATTATGTGACACAAGTTCGATGTGTGGAAAAGATCCGAACAGACTGGAAGAACCATACCATCACACACATCCGAAGCAATTTGCCGGAGGGGCAGTTGGGAACACATGGTTTGTGGCTTACCTATCGAATGGAAAATACACCGAATGATATAACGGATGCCCAGTGGAATGGTTCCGGCAAATATGAGAATGTTGCTGCGGCATCTATTTTGGATTTTAAGGATTTAACCAATCAGGATGACAATGCTTGGGTATACAAGGTAAGTGTATCGGCATATAAAGGACAGGGAGATACGAGAGAGGATGAAAGTCTTGTCACATATGAAACCACAATCACAAAAGAATAATGACGGTGCCTCTCTTGTCAATGTTTTGTTGATTGCATCCATTGCGGTGATTTTGGTGTCTGCAATTCTTGTGGTGGTTTTATACAATTATTACATGAAGAACCAGAACATCAAATCCCAGCAGAATTTTTATGATGCAGAGACGGCCATGGAGGAAATTCGTATGGGGCTTTCTGTGGATGTGTCCCGGGCTGCGGCTACGGCATATGGGGATACCTTGTCGCGTTACGGAGATTTGTCACAGGAAGAACGGCAAGAGCATTTTCAGAAATTGTTTCGGGAAGAACTCCAAAAGAAGTTACTGATACAGCAGGGACAGATTTGGTATGATGTTACCCTTTTGGAATCCTATTTGAAGGAGACAAAGTGGAATGGTAGCAGAGGGGCCACACTGATGACAGAGCAGGGACAGAACGCCCTCAATGTAGAGAAGGAAGGCCTGGTATTGAAAAATGTCATTATTTCCTGTATCGATGAGGAGGAGAACCAGACCACGGTGTCATCAGATATTGTGTTAAATTATCCTCCCATTGACTTTTCTGATGCACAAGCCATGGAGAATATACTCTGTTATGGGGTGATTGCACAAGAAGGCTACGAGCAAGTGGAGAGCGGAGATACCAAGATTACCGGCAATGCATATGTTGGCGAAAGCCTTACCGTCAAAAATGGCGGTGTCACATTACAGGGGATCGATGGAACAAAAGCACTGGCCATTGTTGGAGGCGATATCCTTGGAGATGTGGGGGCAAAAATTTCTGCAAAGAATGCGGAGGTGTGGACGAACAACATCCTGTTGTCGGACAGTTCAGAATATCATATGTCAGAGGGAATGTTGTATCTGGCCAATGATATGGTGCTAAACAGGGGAGCCATCGCCAAAATATCCGGGGAACTCTATGCCTTTGGCAATCCCCAGGGAGCTAGGCTTGCCGATAACATTGAGGAAGAGAAAGTGGAGGAACAGGAGGCGGATTACAGCAGCTCCTTTATCATAAACGGAAAAAATGCAAAGCTTGATTTGAGCGAAGTTTCAAGTTTGCTGATTTCCGGTGTCAGTTATATTCATACCGGGTCAGCGGCATCCCAGTCATCCATAAAGACGGGACAGTCTGTGATGACCAAGGGAGACCAGAGAGCATATTTGATTCCCGGGGAGCTGATCGGGGCAGGGTATCACTATGGGGGAGCCAATCCCGTTACTGCAGATCAGTGGCTAAAGCTGATGGAAGAGATTATGGAGGCAAAGGGCTATACAGACACCGATGAGGTGAAAGTGGAGGATGTGATCAGTTTTCAGAAAGGCATTCCCGGTGTTGGTGGGACTCTGGAATCCATCGGCGCAGGAAACGGATTTGACGTGGCAGCCATTCCGGTGTCTGGTGCGGGCACCATGTATTACCTCTTCATGAAATTTGACACACAGGAGATGCTGAATCAATTTGTCAGTCGCTATTATGAGAAGGCATCCAACTATAACCGTCTGCAAAAAGATCTGGATTACTACGCAGGCGGAGGCATCACGATGCCCAGTACATCTTCTGACGTGTATGACTTTTATTTGCAGGGAAATGCCCTCAGCAATCCGGGGTCAAAGCTACTGCTAAATGACACGCTTACATCTCAGCAAAATACAGAGGAGTTGAAAGAAGCCCGTCTGCAACTGGAAAAAGAGTTGTATGAAAGTTACGGAACATTACTCTGTAATTTGTCAAAGGATTATACCACATACAATTCGCAAAGCATTTATGAGAATTTGATTGCAAAATCTATTCATACAGGGAAAAAGTTTACAGATGATGATGGCAATGTTGCTGTCATCACGGAGGGGAATTATACCATTAATGCCTCCAATCCCAAGGTGAAACTAGTGATTGCCCAAGGAAATGTGACGGTGGCAAGGGATTTTGAGGGGCTGATTATTGCCAAGGGCAAGGTGAATGTCAAAAGCGGTTGCGATATTTGCGCAGATGCAACCGGGGTGGCTGTGTTGCTGCAGACAACGGATGAGGATGGGAATACCCCCGGTGACTACATCAAGGATGTGGCCAAATATTTGATTGGCGGCACAGGGGATGCAACAGAGTCTCAGGATGGTATTTCTCTGAGTGAACAGGTGACATACAAAAACTGGAAGAAGAATTAGTTTATGAGACAGAGGAACGAAGGGTTTTCATTAATTGAATTAATTGTTGTCATTGCCATAATGACCGTTCTTACCGTGGGACTTGTTATGGGGCTTTCATCGGTTTTTCACATGGAGGAGAAAAAAACTGTGGAAACCATTTGTGGCAAGTTGAACTATACGCAAAACAGTGCAATGGCAAAATCTTTTGCCTATATTGCCATAGAACGGGAGTCGGACGGTTATTATATCACCCTTGTAGAAGGTCGGGGAGAACGGCAACGAAAGGAACATAAAAGGCTGTGCTCCTTGGAAACAACCATTTCGTACACAACATCCAATGACGGCAATGTACAGGAAATCGATGAGACACATCCGCTGGCATTGACGTATCAGAAGACCTCCGGGGCCTTTGCACCTATGATTGACCATATAGAGGAAAACGACACTTTCGTCTTTGTTTCCTATCAGGATGAGGAGGGAACGGCAAGGGATTGCTATTGCACCGGAATTGTTGTGACAAGGGATGACAGGAGCAGCAGCATTGTGTTGTATCCAAAGACGGGGAAGTGTGAACAGGAGCAATGATGAAAACGCAGAACCTAGAGAATAATGGAGGATTTTCCCTGGTGGAATTGATTGTGACCATGGCTATTTTGGCTATAGCAGGGGCTGCTATGATTGGTTTTTTAGCATTTTGTTTCAGTCACTATCGAAAATCTTCCGATGAGACAAATCTACAATACGAATCACAATTATGCTTTAACCGACTGAAGGAACAAATCCTACAGACCACCAACGGGATATGGGTTTCGGCGGATGGCAAGAGGCTGGAATTATACGGCTATGACGAATCCGGTTCTCAAAAGAAGAAAACTTTGTATTCTCTCTTGGAGGAAAAGCAGCAGATTACCTATCAGGAATACATCTATTCGGAGGGAACCTGGGTGCCGGAGGGGGATACGGAATGCTTTGCCTCTTTGGTAAAGGACTGGAATGTTAAGGTGCTGGATAAAGAAGGCAACATACTGGATACAGATTTGACGGATACTCCCAGACCTGCACAGGTCATGATCAACGTGTGGATGCAGGCAGGCGAGAGAACCTACGAAGCGGAGGAGAGATTGACCCTTCGCAATGAAATAAAGGCAACCACAGAGGTGGGGACGCTTTACCAATAGAAAAGAGAATGTGATATGAAGACGAATGCAAGAGTGGCTGTGGTTCTGTGCGGATTGCTTGTTTTGGCCACAGCAGGCTTTTATCGGGGACGTGTCAGTGGTGCCACTGTGTATGGTACCCCGGAGACAATTTCATTTACAAAAAAGAACCGGGAGGCCCAGTTGGGTTCCGGTGAGAATCCCTTTACCATATTAGAAATCGTGCCGGATGCAAGTATGGCGGCAGTGGGATATCTGATTCCCGGATGCGAGCCGGTGAAACAATTGGAGACAGATACTACCGGTGCAATGACACAATATAAGACAATCTTTGCCGGGGTAGATGGGATAGCAAGTGTAACCGACGAGGATATGATTGTATTTCGAGGAGATTTTCCGGAGAACCTGGGATTTGACGGAGATACCATAGCCTCTCTAACCCAGACCAACACGGGAGATTATTTTAAGCAATATGGTTACTTTGAACATGTGGAGCAGGGAACCTATAAGTACGATGCCGGTTCCGGCCAATTTCTTTCTGTTGCGGCAGATGATCCGGCTGAACAGATTACCTATCAATGGGTTCCCCTGCAAAACAATGAAGGCGGTGTCTTGACGGATTTGGTGGAGGATCTGGCATCTCACTTGCCGGAGAACCATTCGGATGTTGTGATAGAGGAGACGCAGATTGGCACCGCTGCAGATGTCGTTGGCAGCAGATATTATGTGGAGCGGTGTGAGGATACTTATGTATGTTATTCCAGATCCCACATCACACACAGTGATACCTTGGTGAAAACACTTTTCCCGGGGAATTCCACGGAAGAAGGATTTGTATCTCAGGTGATCACGGTAACGCCGGAGCAGTTGTCAGGAGACAATGTGGAGGATGGGATTATTCAGGAAGCGGATATGATAGTGATTCATGATTCTGCTGTTGCCCAGCCCATCAACAATCAGGCGGCACTGCCCAATCCACCTATGTCGCCGGTGACATTTCAGGCTGACAATGATTTGTCGGCAGAGTGCTACGAAGCTATCATCAGACGTCAGGCATCGGGGCATCCGGCCATGATGTGGTTGGATGAAAGTGCTATGGACGAGTGCGTAACGAATCCATCTCACACCCGTCCCAGATATGAGATAGAAAAGCTTTACACTATTATGAACAAGTATGGTGCAAAGTATTTTTATAATGTCTATTGCCCGGATGAAAATGGACAGAGGGAACTGGATCCGGATGAGAATGGTGGACAGGCTTTTGAATATACAGGTCATACCACCGGATTGCATAGAGGTGAGTTTTCGTATGTTCTGAACTGGGGCGGAGAGGATGATTTTCTGTCCCATGCATGGGATGGGGCAACACTTTCTGAGATGGAGCATTTCTATGAGGATTCCCAAGGGGGAGACTATAAGAAGTCCCTTCGCATTTTGGAATTGCAGCCCATTTCCCAATACATTTATGGAAATAGCGGGTGGAAGCAATACTATCTGTCGCTGTTTCCCTGGTTTGTGGGGGACAGTCTTCGCATAGAGGATGACATTGAAGTGACCACCATGGCTACATATGAATTCAATGGCAAAATAGAGGATTTGAATGCCACATATGACTTGATTATCATCGGGGGCTCTCAGGATGATACCAATGGCTTGCACGGGTATAATGACCCCGACCTTGGCAATGTGGCTTACGCCACGGTGGGAGATTTGGTGAGCACGGACCATGATTATGCCTACTTTATTGACTTGGACTTTTTTGCTTTTAATGGAAACATCGGCGGTGGATGGGGAGATTTCTACAGAAAAAACAGACTACATTGGATAGCAGACACCTTGGATGCATGGGGAAGTATTGAGGGCAAAGATTACAACTTTTTGGCTTCTGAGAATGGCTCGGATATTTCTCAGTGTAAAATCCGATATAGTGCAACGGACATAACAAGCAAAAAGTATCAGGAACTTTTGGATTTTTCACAGAAAAATCCTATCGTTGTGGATGACAAGTTATATGCTGCTGACGGAACAAAGGTGAATAAAGAATTTGTAGATGAAAGTTCTTTTATCTACAATATCGCCACCTTGGGGCTGGGCACAGGACATAAAGCACAGCAGGTGCAAAAGTATTCCAATGTAGTTGCAGGAGGCACAGAGGAATTCACCCAATGTTTAAAGTATAGAACCTGCGAAATGGAATTTTTGGAGGATGGTACAAATACGGGAGAAAATGGACAGCCCGTAGCCTATGTGGTCAGCGACACCACTGAAAAAACCGTTTCATGGAAAGGTGGAACTGAGGTCATTACAGATGTCATTGCCGGCACGAAATCAAACAATCAGAGAGATGAAAATGGCAATCCTGTTTTGCGATATCATTTTATCCTTCATGGACAGGCAGGGGAACAATATCGAGTTCGTCTCTATATTGACAGCAATGGAAATGGAGCCTTTGATGAAGAGGAGGGCGTGGAAGAAAATCTTATCATCAGTTCGGAGCAGGGAGGTACCATTGCCAATGGCAATTTGGTTGACGGTGAGACCTATACCGTGACAAGAGCCCTACCGCAGACAGAGAGCGGAATGCTCCCCTGGAAATTGGTGGTCTATGGAAAAGAGAATGAAAGCCATCGAGACAATGCTCTTGGCTATACCAGAATTATGTCCGGAGGACAGAAAGACACCATCAAAGTGCTACAGATGGATTTGAGTGCTGATATGAGTGACAAGACACCCTCTATCCGTCTGGATGATACCACATCAGAGGTGGGTGCCAAATTGGCTGCTTATCTGGAAGAAGTGGAGGACTATGACGTTGTGATCGAATACCGCAGCAATGAGTGGTTTCGAAATAATTATACAGGTTCTTCCGAGAAAGAAGCGAAATGGGCTACGGATTTGCAGACCTATGATATGCTGGTGTTGGGATTTGACAAGGATCCGGTGGTTCCCAGCTTTACCAACGATGAGGTCTTTATTGACGGATTCAAGAAGTTTGTTGCTGCAGGAAAGAGTGTCATTATGACCCATGACCTGATACAGGACAAATCCTTTTCCACCACGCCGGAGTGGAATATTTCTGCTGAGAATTCTGCATATCTGCGAAATCTTGGAGGACAGATGGAGATGTATCAGTGGAATGATGCAAAGATGTCATCCTATTGTGAAGTGTACAGCAGAGGAAAGAAAGTCAGTCTTTTGCCGGAGAATGTATCCATGGGATATATGCATTCCCGCTGGCTTGGCATAGGTACATGGAATGTGAGCCGCTCTATGACGGAAGAAGATTATATGTACAAGGTGCCGGGAAGTAATGAAAACATCTGCAACCTGATGGACAACAGTATCCGAACGATGATTTTTTCGTCTCGTCTGGGAAATAAGATAGACCGAAATATTGTAAGCCCGGCCAATGGAAATGCTGCGGTGGATTCCTCCAAGTTGGATTGGATAGACAGTTGCAGCACAACCACCATCAAGCTTGCAAATGCAGGTCAGATTACAACTTACCCATATCAACTGGGCGATACCCTGGAAGTGGGAGAAACCCATGCACAGAATTTCCGCTTAAACCTTGAGACGGAAGAGGTGGGGAATCTTGACTTTGCAGTGGAAGGTTCCTACGAGGATTGGGACAAGGTGCCCCATCAGGAGACAGGATATACAGAAAAGGTGAACACCGGTGCTATTGTCTATCTGGAAGATGATAAAAAGGCGTATGGTCATGTTGAGATTCGGGATAACAATAAAAATGTCCCGTCTTCTTACCGGACATTTGGAATCAACATAGCCGATAAAAATGGCAATCAAATTAGTTGGTGGACCAATCCATTTACAGTGGACAGTGCAGGGAATATCACAAAGAATGCACAGATGGATGGTATGGAGAAGGGCAAGAGTTATACCTATTATTTCGGCTCCTTGGGTGAACAGAGTACCAACATCCATAACCTGTTTAAAAGTGATTATTGGGAGGATGCAATTTTCGGAAAAATGGTTGTGACACCAAAGGATGATTGTGTGGAGATTGAATACGAATTCGATGTGGCAGAGATGGTGAGATGGAACAACAAATACGGAGGATGCAACGTGGATGCGGACAACGTGGTCTCCGTAAGTGCCAATTACAGTTCTTTGTGCGCCAATGAATCGGAAGTCTATGCATCGGGGAAAACGGAGCAATACGTACAAAGAGCGCTGAGTAAAGCGGCGGATGCCGTTGTATGGTATAACTTGTCCAATGATTCCAATGATGCAACAAATATTTACGCGGCAAAGGACGGGGATAGTGCCAACAATTATTACCTGTATACCAAAGGCAATGTGACTTATACAGGCTTGGGCCATAGTGGTACTATGACAAACGATGAAATCAAACTGTTTGTAAATACGTTGATTAGTTCTTACCGATCCCAGGCGGCCGCACCATTCATCAAGGTTGTGAATGAGGATGCCATTCACAACGGCAATGTTTCAACGCTTTACGTCCAGGATAGAGGGGAGGACTCCCGGGATGTGACGGTGCAATTCCTGATTGGTGATGACTCCATTGATACAACTTCCGGAAAAACGTATCGTTTGGTGATTACGGACGAGAAGGGAAACACCGTTTTGGATACCGCCTCTCCACAAAAGGATGAAATCGTGAATCTCTCCGTAAGGGCAGCGGAAGTGAAGGAGAGTGCAAAAACATATACGGCTACACTGACATCAACCTATAAATCTGAGGGGCAGACCCTGACCTCGGAAAGTACCACAACGGTTCGAGTGATGTTTATGCCGCTATTCGGACTCAACTAAAACAGAGCCATTGAAGGGCCTTCCTTCTGTCCCTTCAATGGCTCTTTATTTTTGTGCCAAAATATGTTATGCTTTTGGCTGATATAAATATTTATTTAATCAGAAAGGAACAGATTATGGAATACCGACCGTGTATTGATATACACAATGGCAAGGTGAAACAAATTGTGGGCAGTTCTCTGGAAGATGAGGGAGACCAAGCCCAAGAGAATTTTGTCTCCAAGAGAGACGCGGATTTTTTCGCAGAGTTTTATGCAAAAGATGGCTTAAAAGGCGGCCATGTGATTATGCTGAATAAGCAGGACAGCCCTTACTATGAGGCCACCAAGCAGCAGGCATTGCTTGCTCTTGCCACCTATCCGGGAGGCATGCAGGTGGGCGGCGGTATCACCGCAGACAACGCCAAAGAATTTTTGGAGGCAGGTGCAACCCACGTGATTGTCACATCCTATGTGTTCTCTGACGGAATGGTGAACTATGATCATTTGAACAAGCTGGTGGAGACCGTGGGCAAGGAGCACATTGTGCTGGATATCAGTTGCCGTAAGCTAGAGGATGACTACTACATAGTGACAGACCGTTGGCAGAAGTTTACCAAGGAGCGCATCACCCCGGAACTTTTGGATGAACTCAGTGAGTATTGTGATGAATTTTTGATTCACGCTGCAGATGTTGAGGGCAAATGTCAGGGCATCGAGGAAGACTTGGTGCGAATCCTGGGAGCCTGGGGCAAGATTCCTATCACTTACGCGGGAGGTATCAGTGACTATCAGGACATTGAGGACATTAAGGAACTGGGGCAGGGCAAGTTGAATATTACCATTGGTTCCGCTCTGGATCTCTTCGGTGGCCCTATGAATTATGAGACTGTTCTCAGTTACGTGCAAGAAATATAAAGAAGGTGACAACATGAAATTTACAAAAATGCATGGAATTGGAAATGATTATGTGTATGTTGACTGTACTGCGGGAGTCATTCCTGAGATTTCCAAAACGGCAATCTTTGTCAGCGATCGACATTTCGGCATTGGCTCCGATGGTTTGATTTTAATCAAATCCTCAGAGGTGGCAGATTTTGAGATGGATATGTACAATGCTGACGGATCTCAGGGGAAGATGTGTGGCAACGGTATTCGATGCGTGGCCAAATACGTATATGACCACGGACTGACGGATAAGACCACCATTACCATTGACACGCAGTCGGGTATTAAGACGCTGGAACTCACCGTTGAAGATTCCAAGGTGCAAAAGGTAAGAGTGGATATGGGAGCACCGGAGGTGATTCCGAGAAAGGTGCCTTGCGACATTTCTCTCTTACAGCGTGACAAAGAGGAATCCGAGCCTGTGATAGGTGAGGAGTTTGAGATACAGGGACGTACCTATCCCATTACATGTGTTTCCATGGGCAATCCCCACTGTGTTACTTTCATTGACGAGGATGTCCGCTCCTTTGACCTGGAGCATGTGGGGCCCATGTTTGAGAAACATCCGCTTTTCCCGGAACAGGTGAATGCGGAATTCGTCAATGTGATAGATGGGGAACATCTTTTGATGCGAGTGTGGGAGCGAGGTTCAGGAGAGACGTTGGCCTGTGGAACAGGAGCCTGCGCTACGGCGGTGGCAGCATTTTTGAATGGAATCACAGGAAGAAGCGTTGATGTGGAACTGATGGGCGGTCATTTACAGATTCAATATGATGAGTCCACAGGACACGTGTTTATGACGGGACCAGCAACAGAAGTCTTTGAGGGCGAGATTACATTGCCTTGGGAATAACTAGATAAGGAGAGCGTAAAATGTACAAAATTAACACAAACTATCAAAAATTGCCGGGAAGTTATCTTTTCAGCAATATTGCAAAAAAAGTTGCAGCATTTACAGAGGCCAATCCTCAGGCAGACATTATTCGTCTGGGTATCGGGGATGTGACCCAACCCATTGCACCGGCCATGATTGAGGCTATGCACAAGGCAGTGGATGAGATGGGAGATGCAGCTACATTCCGAGGCTATGCTCCGGATTTAGGATATGATTTTTTGAGAGAGGCAATTGCTGCCAAGGATTACAAGGCGAGAGGTTGTGATATCGATGTCAGTGAGATTTTTGTCTCTGATGGTGCCAAAAGTGATTCGGGCAATATTCAGGAGATTTTTGCACAGGACAATCGTATTGCTGTCTGCGATCCGGTTTATCCGGTCTATGTAGATTCCAATGTAATGGCGGGAAGGACAGGTACTTACAATCCGAATACCCAGATGTGGAGTGACGTGATTTATATGCCATGTACCGCAGAGAATAATTTTGTTCCTGAATTTCCAAAGGAGACACCGGATATTATTTATCTGTGTCTGCCCAATAACCCAACCGGTACAACCTTAACAAAAGATCAACTGCAGCAGTGGGTGGATTATGCCAACAAAAACGGCGCAGTTATCATCTATGATGCGGCATATGAAGCATATATTTCTGAGGATAATGTGGCACACAGTATCTACGAGTGTGAGGGGGCTAAGACCTGTGCTATTGAACTTCGCAGTTTCTCAAAGAATGCCGGATTTACCGGTGTGCGCTTAGGATTTACCGTGGTTCCAAAGGAGATTGTGTGCGACGGAGTTTCTCTAAACAGCATGTGGGCAAGAAGACATGGTACCAAATTTAACGGAGCTCCATATATTATTCAGAGAGCCGGTGAGGCTGTATATTCTGATGCCGGACAGGCGCAGATTAAGGAACAGGTTGGCTATTATATGAACAACGCCAAGGTGATTTACACCGGATTAAAAGAAGCAGGATATCAGGTATTCGGCGGCGTGAATGCACCATATATCTGGTTAAAGACGCCGGAGAATATGACATCATGGGATTTCTTTGATTTCCTTTTGGAGAATGCCAATGTGGTTGGTACACCGGGAAGCGGATTTGGACCAAGTGGTGAGGGATATTTCAGACTCACAGCTTTTGGAAGCTATGAGAATTCTGTTCGAGCTTTAGAGAGAATCAAGGCATTGTAAAATGGGTATGAGACCAAGGATATTGATTTGCTATTTGGAACCGGAGAAGTTTACCGGGGAGAATTACAAGAGACAGATGGGATATCTCAAGGGGCTGGAACAGTCCTTTCAAGAGACGATTTATTTGGAAAAAAACAATGTGGCGGAACTCTTTTGTAACGCCAATGTGCAGGAGAGTATTTGCATTACCACCTCTCCGGATCTGGCAGCACAGATGCAGGGGCTAGGGATTTCCGTAGTGGGATTCGAGGCAGACAAGCAGGAATTGATGAAAGCACCATACATTGTGCTGGGGCTGGACGAGATTTCTTATAAGGATTTGGTTCGCATTTTTCGCAGATGGCACAACTTGCCTTGGGATATTTTAGAGACAAAACGCCTTTTGGTGCGGGAATTGTCCTTAGAGGATTTAGATAAACTGAGGGCTCTGTATGACAAACCTCATGTCACTGATTTTGTGGAGCCCTTGTATGCGCCGGAACAGGAACGGCAGTATCAACAGAACTACATTGACAAGATCTACGGATTTTATGGATTTGGCATGTGGTTGGTTCTGGATAAAGAAACGGGCCGTCTGGTGGGGCGGGCAGGATTTGAGTATCGCGACTATTGCCGGGAAGGGGAAGTGGAGATGGGATATCTCATTGACCCGGACCTGTGGCACCGGGGATACGCCACAGAGGTTTGTCAGGCACTTTTGACATACGCCAGAGATGAACTGAATGTTCAGAGGGTTCTCTGTCGAGTGTCGCCGGAGAATGCGGCATCTTGCGGATTGCTTGACAAATTAGGATTTACCATTCGAGAAAAAGGTGAAGAGTGGATTTTCTCTTACGACCTATAGAAAGGGGATAGAAGCCAATGGCAGATTTTTCCGTTGACGAATTAGAAAAATTTGAACGCAGAGTGGAACAGGAGAACAATGGCGTCATTGCCACTTCTGATTTCGTGGAGCCGGAAGAACTCTATCGGGAACTGGTAGAAAGGATTCGTAAATACCATCCCAATGCGGATATCTCTATGATCAAAAAGGCATACGATATTGCCAACGAAGCTCACCAGGGACAGTGCCGTAAATCCGGGGAACCCTACATCATTCATCCCCTTTGCGTGGCCATTATTTTGGCGGATTTGGAACTTGATAAGGAGACCATTGTGGCAGGACTGCTTCATGATGTGGTGGAGGACACGGTGCTTACCACAGAGGAGATTGCGTCAGAGTTTTCTGAGGAAGTTGCCCTGCTGGTAGATGGCGTTACCAAATTGGGTCAGTTGTCTTACGATGCCGATAAGGTGGAGGTGCAGGCCGAGAATCTCCGTAAGATGTTTCTTGCCATGGCCAAAGATATCCGTGTCATTCTGATTAAGCTGGCAGACCGGTTGCACAATATGCGCACTCTCAAGTATATGCGCCCGGAGAAGCAAAAGGAAAAGGCCAGAGAGACCATGGAGATTTATGCTCCTTTGGCGCAACGGTTGGGTATTTCCAAGATTAAGGTGGAACTGGATGATTTGTCCCTGAAGTATCTGGAGACAGAAGCTTACTATGATTTGGTGGAAAAGGTTGCTCTGCGAAAGCAACAACGTGAGGAGTACGTGGCTGGACTGGTTGCTGAAGTTAGGGAACATATCACCAATGCGGGAATCAAGGCAGATATCGAAGGGCGTGCAAAACACTTTTTCAGCATTTACCGCAAGATGGTGAACCAGCACAAGACCTTGGATCAGATATATGATTTGTTTGCTATTCGCATTATTGTAGAGACGGTAAAGGATTGCTATGCGGCATTGGGCGTGATTCATGAGATGTACACACCGATTCCCGGACGATTCAAGGACTACATTGCTATGCCAAAGCCAAATATGTATCAGTCTCTTCACACAACTTTGATTGGCCCTACCGGTATGCCTTTTGAGATTCAGATTCGCACCTATGATATGCACAGAACCTCTGAGTACGGTATTGCGGCTCATTGGAAATATAAAGAGAGTGGTGAGGGTGCCACTATTAACAAGGAAGAGGAGAAGTTGAGCTGGCTTCGTCAGATTTTGGAGTGGCAGCAGGACATGTCCGACAACAAGGAATTTATGAATCTGCTGAAGAGCGATTTGAACTTGTTTTCTGACATGGTATTTTGCTTTACCCCTTCCGGAGACGTAAAGAATTTACCTAATGGCTCCACTCCCATTGACTTTGCCTACAGCATTCACTCCGCCGTGGGAAACCGCATGGTGGGAGCCAAGGTCAATGGCAAGTTGGTACCCATTGATTATGTCATCCAAAACGGAGACCGGATTGAGGTGCTGACTTCCCAGAACTCCAGGGGCCCCAGCCGGGATTGGCTGAACGTGGTAAAGAGTACTCAGGCAAAGAACAAGATCAATCAGTGGTTCCGCAATGAGTTCAAAGAAGAAAACATCATCAAGGGTAAAGAATTGATGATGGCATCTGCCAAGGCAAAGGCAATTAACTTTTCCGATATCAACCGACCGGAGTATCAGGAAAAGATTTTGCGCAAATACGGATTTCACAGTTGGGATGACTGTCTGGCGGCTATCGGTCACGGTGGACTGAAAGAGGGACAGATTGTCAACCGAATGTATGAAGAATACAAAAAGGATCATCCGGTTCTGGTGACCGACGAGGAGATTTTGGCGGAACATCAGGAGAATGAATCCGGCAATAACAAGGAGAAACAGGCACCGAGGCGTTCCAAGAGTGGTATAACCGTCAAGGGGCTTTACGATGTTTCTGTGCGTTTTTCCAAATGTTGCAGCCCTGTTCCCGGCGATGAGATTGTGGGCTTTGTCACAAGAGGGCGAGGGGTTTCCATTCACAGAACCGACTGCATTAATGTACTGAATCTTCCCGATATGGAACGTGTCAGACTGATTGAGGCAGAGTGGCAGCCGGATGTGATTGAGCAGAGCAGTGGAGAATTGTATCTCACTGAGGTTCATATCTACGGCAATAACAGAACAGGACTGCTGGTGGATGTTTCCAAGATTTTCACGGAGAGGGACATTGATATTAACTCCATCCATTCCACCACCAACAAGCAGGGCATCGCCACCATTGTGGTGACCTTCGGAACAAAGAGCAAGAATGAACTTCGAGGATTGATTGACAAACTGCGCCAAATTGAGAGTGTCATTGACGTGGAGAGAACAACAGGTTAGGTAGGTTTTCGTTATGACAGACAAGATGAAGATAGAACAATTTGTGGTGGGACCGGTGGCTACCAATTGCTACCTTGGGATTCATCAGGACACCAAGGAGGCCTTTGTGGTGGACCCGGGAGACGATGCAAAAGGATTGTCTCAGCAGATGACAAAGCTGGGGGTGACGCCGGTGGGGATTCTTTTAACCCATGGACATTTTGACCATGCCGGTGCTGCAGAGGAATTGGCAAAGGAATACAACATTCCGATTTTTGTCCATCAGGCAGAGCAGGACACCTTGGAGAATCCTATGGTGAATTTGTCAGGAAATATGATAGGAAACCCCAAGGTATACCACGCTGATGAATTTTTGCGGGATGAGCAGGAGTTTGACTTGGCCGGTTTTCATATCAGGACTTTATTTACCCCGGGACATACAGCAGGGGGATGTTGCTATTACATTCCAAGGGAAGATGTGGTTTTTTCCGGGGATTCCCTTTTCTGCGGTTCCATCGGAAGAACGGACTTCCCCGGAGGAAGTGCAGCAACACTTGTGAATAGCGTGAGAGAGAAGCTGATGGTGTTGCCGGAGAATACGCTGGTTCTTCCGGGACATGACGCCCGCACCACCATAGAACAGGAACGGATGTACAATCCATTTTTATAGGACAGAATATGATAGTAGTAGAACTGAACCAAGATAATTTTGAATATGATATTTATTCTTTGATTAAGGCCTTTTATCCCCGGGAGGAGATAAAGGTCTTTACTGATGATAGGGAAATTTTGGAGGATATGCTCTTTCGCCTTGTGATAACATATACTGATTTGGAGATTGTCATGGAATATATCCGGGGACAGGAGAAAATTTCCTATCGTCAGGATAACGACTATTCCAATCGCAAGGAGACAAAGAATAACCTCAAATTAATGCTTTACTCGCTTTTGAAGGAACAGACGGGAAGAACACTGCCCTGGGGAACCCTGACAGGGATTCGTCCTACCAAAATTCCTTTGAAGCTTTTGGAACAGGGGAAGGGCGAGACCGAGATTTATCAATATATGAGGGATACCTATGACATTTCCCGAGAAAAGGCAGAGTTGGCTCTTCAAGTGGCAAAAGCGGAGTATGGGCTACTCAAGAAATTCGACTATGAGGCGGGATATAGCCTGTACATTGGAATACCTTTTTGCCCAAGCACCTGTCTGTATTGCTCCTTCACCTCTTATCCCATTGGTATTTGGAAGGACAGGGCAGATGAGTATCTGGAGGGCGTGTTTAAAGAGATAGATTTTGTGGCAGAGAATCTCTCCCACAGACCATTGCACACCATCTATATTGGGGGAGGAACCCCTACCAGCCTGACAGCAGAGCAGATCGATAGACTACTGACGAAGATTGAGAACACATTAGACTTGTCTCACCTGATGGAGTTTACGGTGGAGGCAGGACGGCCGGACAGCATTACGGAAGAGAAGTTACAGGTGATTCATAACCATGGCATTGAGCGGATTTCCATCAATCCTCAGACCATGAACCAGAAGACTCTGGATTTGATTGGACGCCATCACACTGTAGAGCAGATTCGGGAAAGCTTTGCTATGGCCCGGCGTGTGGGAATCTCCTGCATCAATACGGATTTGATTGTGGGACTTCCGGGAGAGAGTCTTGAGGATGTGGCTTACACCTTAGAGGAGATTCAGAAACTGGATCCGGACAACCTGACAGTGCATTCCCTGGCCCTGAAGCGTTCCGCAAGGCTGAATCTGGAATGGGACAAGTATCAGGACTATGTGATGGAAAATTCCGAGGCCCACATTGAGCTGGCAGCAGATACGGCAAAAGCCATGGGCATGAGCCCCTATTATCTGTATCGCCAGAAGAATATGACAGGGAATCTGGAGAATATCGGATATGCCAAGGCGGGCAAGGAAGGCTTGTATAACATCTTGATTATGGAGGAGCGCCAAAGTATCATCGCCCTGGGTGCCGGAGCCGCATCTAAGTACGTGATGGACCACGGTGAGAGGGTAGAGCGCACGGAGAACGTGAAGGATGTGGGTGTGTATCTGGAACGTCTGGATGAGATGATTGAGCGGAAGAGAAAGGCAATAGGGGAATTTTTAGCAAATGATATGGTAAAAAAACAATTATAAGGTTTACGTTCGATTTAATATTATTAATGATATGGGGACAATGTTTTTTATGGGATTGTCCCTTTTCTGTTACGTTATTTTACAGATTATAGAAGGGATAAGATGAAAATACAGCGTTGTGGCAACTTGTATAGTGCTGCAAAATATAATTAAAGGAAAAGGGATGCAATGAAATAATTTCCCCTTACAAAGATGATTGTAAGGGGAGGGTATTATTCATATTCTAGGGAAAGTTTTAATTCGTTTAAGGCATTCATTGCTTGTGCATGTCCTTGTTTGGCTGCTTTTTCTAGTAAAATGCTTAGATTTGGCGTATCATAGTAAAAATTTATTGCTAAATGATATGTAGCTCTATCGTAGTTAAGTTTATTAAGCTCTTTTAGTAATTTTTTTGCCTTAAATAATTCTTTGGGGAGAATACTTTTTGGCTTTATAGGAGTGTTCTTTAGGGTATATTTCCCTTGTTTTAAAAGAATTAATAGTTCATCTGGATCATCCGTTGGACTATAGTTGTTTTTCAAAATATAGTCTCGTATGTACTGCATGGCAAGAGTTTCTTTTGCCCACGGGTTTTCCCTTTTGACAGCTTCTTCGAGTAAAAACTGAGGTTTAAGGTCTATATAATCTTTAGTTCCAAGTTGTTTGTCTCTTTTTTTCAAAGCGTCCTTAATTTCGTTATATTTAGGGTTTGTATAAAAATTATATAAGGTATTAAAACTGTATACCCAATCACCATGACAGGCCGAAAAACAGTATTTTATAAATGAAATGTAGTGAAGTAAACAATCCTCTTGTTCTTTTTCATTCAATTGAGAAAACGGTGTTGAACTATGCATAGATTCTGCTAAATAAAGTTCTAGTTTACCTAGGCTTTGTAAAGCAGGTGAATAATCTTCGCATAACTCTAAATATTTTCTTGCTTCAGCAAATAGTTTTTCGGAGTGTGTTTTTTTGGCTTCTTCAAAAAGGATAAAACCTAATGACCAACACCCTGGAGCTAATATAGTTGGTTCTTTGGCACATTTTGAATAGTAATATTTGGCTTTTTGGATATCGGGTTCTATAACAATTTTATTTTGCCGTTCTTCAGTATAAAATTCAGAGCCGTAATAGTACAAGTCGCCTAATTTATATGAGGCATAGATATTTTTTTCGGCATAGCGTTGCAATGTATAAAATTTATTAAGATTTTTATCACCATAACATTCAACATGTTTTTGATACTCTTCCATTTGAGAATGAAGTGGTGCGATATTCTGTGTTTTACATTGTAGGTTGATTTGATTTATGATTATAGACTCCAATTGTTCAATAGATTCTATACGATCTAAAGTATTTATGTCTTGTAGTGAGATTGCATTATCTTTTGTTTTTGTAGAAAGAGCTGAAAGTGTTTCAGTAGATAGTATAAAAGTGGAAAAATCCGTAGTATTTATCATGTCAATTGAATCTCTGTTAAAAGCAAGCAAATAGTATTTTAGAACTATATCCAGTTTATTCTTATAGTTATCTATATTATCTAAATTCAAATATTTTGCTCGCCAATATTTTGGAATAGCGGATGCATCTTTTTTATTTATTAAATTACTTATATTTACGCGAGCACTTGTTGTAGTAACGGTGTTTGTTTTTGTATTAGGATAATATTTAGAAATCTCTGAGTGGAATAGGTTTAACATCCTTCGATAAAAATCCTTAGTTAGTTCAGCGTCTTGAAAATCGTTTTTCTCTTTGTTTAAAAAGAATAAATCTATCTTATTTCTTAATTCGTTTAGGTATTCCACATCCAAATCCCTATAAATAGTAAATAAAAGGTTATAAAAAATTACCTGATTATTAAAAATTGTTGGTTTTAGAAATTTATAGAGGGCTGCTAGATTTGAAGAATTATTTGTTGGTGTTTTAGTGTTCTCGTTTTTCATAGTCTTATCCTTTTTATTTATATTATAGCATGTCTACTTTGAAAAAGTTATATAAAAATAAATAATTTATATGATTATATAAAAAAATATAAAAATTATATACAAATATAATGGTCGACCGCATTAACTATCATATGATATAGTCCTTAATATAAAAGAAAGGGGGATTATGTGAAACGTAAATACTTTAATGGTGAACCACATATTTCAACGTGTCCAAAATGTAGTGTGAGAATGATTTGGTCTGAATGGCAAGGAACAAATGGTGGATGGAAGTGCTTGTGTTGTGGTTTGCAAATTGATGAATAGTAAGAGAGGAGGTAAAAATATGTTTATTGATGAAGGAAGTTATTTGACAGAAGAAAGTGATGGAGTTGGTGATTTTTCAGAAGGAATTCCAGTTACCGAGGATTATGATGATCCATGGCCGGAAGAAGATGATTATGATGAGTAAAGAGAAAGGAGGTATGCGCTATGGGATACGAAGGCGTAGAAGTTGATTGCCCAGACTGTGGAGGAGATGCAATTGCAAATGATACTGGGATTTATTGCCCAGACTGCAGCAGTAACTAAAAACAAGAAGATGTGAGGAGGTGATTATTATGAAAGGTATTATATATGCTGAAATATATAATCCAATTCCTAGGACACATCCAGATCCTTGGATTGGATAAATAGAATTAACCTGTCTGAAGAGAGCTAGATTACAACTAGTCGAAACCAAGCAACTATATATAGTTGCTTGGTCACAGGAAGTAGTAAAGGAGGAAAGAAAAATGAAAAATAAATTTTTTGTTATGGTGGTTTGTGTAGTGTCAGTAGTAGCATTCGTGCTTGGTTGTTTATATATGACCCAAATTAATGAGGAAGAAAAACAAATAAATAAGGAATGGAGCCAGGTGCTTACAGTTTCATCTGTAGGATTGAATCAAGATGTTGTTATTGCGGCAGTCAGTGGGAATGAAGACTTTGATATTGAGATGTATGACTTTTCATTTGTCATTGATCAGATGGAGCAGTTTTCAGAAGAATGTGAATTTACCAATTTAGGTATTCTTATGAAATGTTCTGGATTAAAGGTTCCAGATGTTAATGATCCTCACAACTGTTATGAACAGTTCAAACAGTGTTCTAACACTGATAAAAATAGGGTATTAAGTCAAATGTTTGAAAACACAGGTGCAATCACCACAGTAAAGATCGCAACAGATTATGATTATGTCCCTACAGGTGAAAAAAAATCTGATGGGAAAGATATTACAAAGTACCAGGTGGTAAAAGAGAAAAAAGTAGACTTTTATACATATTCTTTGGTTATTCCTTTGGAAATCAAATTAAAATAAAGACACGGAGGACAAAAATATGGATGTGTATGAAAAAAAACAGTTAAAGAAAATGTTGAGCAATAAATTAGTGAAAATTAGTGACATCCCAGTTTTTTTCGTGAAATCAAAAGAAGAGTCGGTTGATTTTGGGAAATACGTATATGAACTTCTGGTTCAAAACAAAAAGTTTCCTCGGTTCCAGGAGAGCGCGTTCAAAGTTTTTGAATATCAACAAGAATATACAAATATTGTTGCTTTACAGTTAGATTTAGCAAGATTTGACATTCCTTTTCAGAATAGGCCTTATGGTGTATACCTCCTGGATTTAAGTGAGAAGGAAAATCAGCCTATTGATAATAGAAAAATGACAGAAATTATAAAAGAAGTGAAGAGATTAAAATCATCCGTTGTGTTTATTTTTTGTAATTATTCAAACAAGTCTGAGAGATTTGTTTTAGAACAGACAAATGCGGTTGTTATAAAAAATACCCATAATATGTATTTTGATAGTTTTCTTGAAAGATTGCCATTTAAAATTGATGACTCATTAAGGAACAGTTTGGAAGCAAGGTTTTTATTATTAAATTTTCAAGACTTTGAGGAATACTTTTCCAGAATATATCCGTTTCTTTTGTCAGATGATAGTCTCAATTTAGAGAAGGTTGAAGAATGGCTCGGACTTCAAAATAATCAAAAGGAAATTGGTTTTAGAATTTGATTTGGGAGGAAATTGTAAAATGAAGGAGGGATATTTTGCTGAACCAGAAGATATAATGAAGTATTGTTCGAAAGTAAATTTTGAAGAAGTTTCAGAAGGTGGTGGTGTTCCTGTTTTGACAGACTCACGCTCGTGTTATATTCTTCATACTGACTCGAACGTGTTGTTGGCAGGTTCACCAGGCAGCGGAAAAACTCAGAGTGTTATTATTCCAACCATTTTAACTTGTTGTAATGCAAAGGAATCAATGGTTGTAAATGTTACAAAATCTGAGGTTATAGACACTACGGCAAATTATTTAGAGAGAAAAGGGTATAAAGTTTTTTGTATCAATTTTCGGAATCCACTATATGGTCATTGCTATGATTTGTTGGGATATGCAAAGAAACTATATTCTAATAGAGATTCTCGGGTTGTTAATGAATTGTTCTCATTAGGAGAGAGTATATTCGAGGATATTAAAAGCTCAGATGATCCATATTGGGATCGAACAAGTATTAGTTTATTTGTTGGACTAACTCTGTGTTGTTTTATGATGTACGATAATTTGAAAGATGTATCCATCTTAAGTGTGTATCAAATTTTTTCACAAGGAATGGAAAAAGTTGGAGGAAGTTTGGTTCTTAAAGAATATATTAATCAACATGAGGAAATAGATGATATCATAAAGAATATTTTAAATCCAATATTATCTAGTCCTTCGGATACTCTGCAAAGTGTTTGTTCAGTTTTTTCTACTGGGCTTATTAAATATATTTCAAATGTTGAAATAAACGATATGTTATCACATAGTGATTTTAAGGTCCTGGATTTACAAAAAGAACCAACCTGTGTATTTATTGTCAATAAAGATGAAAACAATGTATACAAGCCTATTATTGCTTCCATAGTCGATTCTCTCTATGATGAATTAACAGAATGTGCTGAGGAGAGAGGTGGCTTATTAGATAGAAGAGTCAATTATATACTCGAGGAATTCTCATCCTTACATATAAGTAATATGAGCAATAAAATATCTGTTTCCCGTGGACGTAATATTAGATTTTACCTCTGTATCCAAAATTTTAATCAACTAGAAACAACATATGGAACTGAAGCAAAAACAATCTTAGGATGCTGCAATACATGGATATACCTTTATTCACCAGAATATACCATGAATGAACTTTTCGCAAAGCGAATTGGAACAAAAATAAATGATGTAACTGGAAGGGAAGAATACTGTATCTCACCATCTCAACTGCAATTTGATATGAAGAAGGGTGATGCAATTTTTCTATTAGAAAGATGTAGACCATTTAAAAGTCATCTGTTTTGCGTTTCTCAATATGAGAAGATTTATGGACTGAATCTATCAGAAGAGTATGTTTTATTTAAAAGAAAAATCATTTCTAGAGATAATAATATTGACATAAAGGAAATGGTTGAGGTAGAAAGAAAAAAACACATTGAACAAGTGCTAGGTTCAGTAACATCTGATATTCCGGAATTGTTTAGCTTTTCGAAAGCTATAAAGATTGAAGAGGCCCAAGAAAGAGAACTAAAGATTTCAGAAATTGTCGAGAAAATTGACGCCGAAAATGAGAAACTTGAACAAGAAATGGAGTGTACTGATGAAGGTAGTAATTCCAATGAAGATAAGAAATAAAAAATTGTGGAGAGTATATAGTTCAGTTATGGTTCTCTTGTTACTTTGTGCGGGAATGGGGGTGGACCGTTTATATTTAAACTTACCTTATTGCTTTTATAATAATAAATATGAGGAATTTACAGTTGATAATCAGATTGATGTGATTTTCCCGATAGGCGATTCAACTATTTGGATGGCTCAAAGTGAATCTAATAAAATTAAGATTCTCAATACAATTTTATGTATTGAAGAAAACTATCTAGGTTTATCTAATGTTAGTTTAATTATAGATGACTTACCTCAAAACAAAGGGGGATACTATAATAAAAAGAGGAGAACAATTTATCTCAATAGGTATTATTTAGATGATAATCAACAGATATTAAAGTCCCTACTCCATGAAGTTAGGCATTCGTACCAAGTTAGAATGTGTGAGTTATATATAAAACTTAGTCCAGCTGATCGAGCGTTATATGCTTTTTACGATACACGAGCATATATAGATGAATATCAGGGGCGATATATTAGTCCAGAAGAAAATCACACAATGTACCTAAAACAAGAATCTGAAATAGACGCTTATCGATACAGTCGTGAAGCGGTTGAGGAATATATGAGTAGAATAAACGGTTACATATATAGTAAGTAGGGAGAATGTTATGGAAAGAAAATTAGATAATATTGTTCAATTGGTTGAAAAATATCAAATTATTAAGGAAGACTTTGATATGAAGAATACCACTGATGAAGAATTAGCACAGAAGTTAGAAATTCCATTAGATGTCCTCGTGACGTTGAATGAAAAGGTTTACGCTGCTTATTTTTTGGATTCAAAGAGAATAGCAGACTTTAAAAAAGCTCTTGACGTGCTTGATTTAGGCCAAAAAGAAATTAAAGAATTATCATTTTGGAGTTATCTCTTCATTTTAGAGTATTCAGAAAAGTATTCGGACAATCTGATAAAAAAACAATTGAAATACTTTAACTCCTTGAATTTTGAAGAAGATTACCGCCTATATAAAGATTCAGTGATGGTATTTGATGGACTTAATAGATTTAGTGATTTACTGTTGTTAGATGAAGGTGAAATAGTTGTAGAAAACGATTTGGATCTGTTGGAATTGAAGGAAAAAGTATATTTTATTACAGAGGGAATGAAGAAAACGATACAGTTGAATAATGTGTTAAAGAAGAATTATAAAATCTATTTTAAAAAAATAGATACATATTGTTTTGAAAATTACAAAATGAAATACTTACCTAGTATAGAGAATATATATCTGATTTCATCAATAATGCGATGTTGCTTGTATAAATGTTTTGAGCCAGAACTTGATGACGATTATGAAAATCAGTATCCGATTCTTGCTTGGCATAATGATGATATAGAAAAATCATTTATAATCTGGTGCGATCAAAATAGAATCATAACGGTTTTTACATATATGGAAATGGATCTAACCGTTTCTCAAAAGGAGTTTCTCAAATCTTTTGCCAAAAAGAATGGGTATGATTTTGGGTAAGATGATAATTAGTTCGTTCATATATGGTATGTTTTCACTATTGGCTGTAAAAGGAATATGTGGATTATTTTGACTGGTTAATTTTACATAGAGGGAGGTGTCGCAATGCATTTTGTTATTTCGGATATATACGGCCATTATAATGCATTTATGAGGGCGTTGGAAAAAATTAAGTTTAATGATAATGACATACTTCATTAGATTTAAATGATATGGATTTAATAAGGGAGGGGGAATGTTTGCTGTTAATAATGAGTTACATATTGGTATTAGTGAAATGAATAATCGTGATTATGAAGTTGAATTCTTATTGTCGAAAAATGAAGTCGAAAGGGAAGCAATTGGGAAGAGGATTGTTTATCAATATAATATTGAGTCACAAACTCAATACGTTTATGAAAGAGTTAAAGCGCTGGTAAAAGGGGAAGTAATAATTCAAGTTCAGTAGTTCCCTGAGCATCTGTTTATATGATTTTTGCATTATATAAGCAGATGTTTTTTTGCATAAATGGTCAAATAGATTCGACTATTTAGTTGAATTAATAGTACCTATGAAATCATATGTACAGGAAATATAATAAAGAAAAAACAGAAGGAGGAAAGTTCGAAGAATGCAGAACAGAAAAGAAAGTATATTAAGTACTAGGAGGGACCCGCGCGCTATGGTATTTGTGAATCTACCTTTATAAAAAGGGCAAGAGAAGTAGGAGCAGTGATTAAACTTGGGAAGTCTGCTTTGGTGGATACAGAAATTTTTGAAAGATGCTTAGACACAGCTTATAAAAAGGCTATCTGCTTTTGTTGTATTATAGTTTAATGGTCTCAAATTTCTTTACCATTGAATTTTTTGAATAAATATGTGATATATTTGGTTTAAACTTTTAAACGAAAGCGAGGATATCACATGGATATTTTTGAAATTATGAAAAAACGACATAGTGTTCGTCAGTACAAGGAGCTGGCTATTGAGAAGTCCAAAAGAGATGAAATTAATTCTTATATAGAAGAGGTCAATGCTGAGAGTAAACTAGAAATACAGGTTTTTTATAATGAACCTAAGTGTTTTGACTCTTTTATGGCTCATTATGGAAAATTTGTAAATGTAAAGAATTATATTGCTATTGTTGGCAATAAAAGTGAGGAAGAAAAAGCAGGATATTATGGAGAAAAAATTGTACTGAAATGCCAGGAACTTGGTCTTAATACTTGTTGGGTAGCAATGACACATGGAAAATCACAGGCCAAAATTAAAAAAGGTCAGAAATTGTTGATGATTATATCTTTGGGATATGGTGAAACACAGGGGGTTTCACATAAGAGCAAACCGATAGAGGAACTTTGTCGCGCAGATGAAGATATAGAGTGGTTCAAAGCAGGTATGGAAGCTGTGAGTCTTGCTCCAACAGCTATGAATCAGCAGAAGTTTCTTTTTGAGTTGAAGAATGGAAATGTAACCGCAAAATCTCTTGGAGGCTTTTATTCTAAGATTGATCTGGGAATTGTAAAGTATCATTTTGAAGCCGTAACAGGACATGAGGTGAACTAATGCATACAAAAGAGGATATAGATAAGCTGGCAATGGAGTTTGAACAATGCCAGAAAATACTGATTGCTCTAGGTGATGAAAACAGGCAACATATGATTCTGGAAATGATGAAAATAGGCAATTGCAGCGGAGTTCGTGTAAATGAAATTACAGATAGAACGTATTTATCCAGACCGGCCGTATCCCATCATTTACAAATTTTAAAGGATGCAGGCATACTGAAAATGAGACGGGAAGCAACAAAAAACTATTATTATTTTGATCCGGATATGGAGAGTTTTGGATTGTTAATAGAGATGTTGAAAAAGGCCATTAGTATAACGTCGGAATTGCCGGACAGGAGTCAGAACCATGAAGATTGAAACAAAAAGCCATTAGGGACAGTCCCTAATGATATGTACCCATAAACCTGGACACACTAATCTATGAATTAGACTGAACACACGGATGCTTCCCTGTACTTGACAGGAGGCATCCATTTAGTTTTGGCCTGAATTCTCCGGTTATTATAATAATCTATGTATTCGT
>JAQXIY010000026.1 GCA_029008035.1 Lachnospiraceae bacterium | reverse complement strand
GTAAAGGAACAGCTTGCCATGATGAGAGATGTACTTCCGGATGCCAAGAAGGTTGGCATCATCTACACCACCAGCGAGGCAAACTCTGTCAGCACCATTGAAGAGTATAAGAAGTATGCAAAAGACTATGACTTTGAAATTGTAGAGACCGGCATTAACACCGTAGGTGATGTGGATATGGCAGCAGCGGATATGGTGACAAAGGTTGACTGCATCACAAATCTTACAGACAACACTGTAGTCAGTGCGTTGCAGACTGTTTTGGAGCATGCCAATGAGGCAAAGATTCCGGTGTTTGGCTCTGAGGTAGAGCAGGTAAAAGCCGGTTGTGTGGCAGCAGTTGGCATTGACTATTTTGCCCTTGGTAAGCAGACAGGTAAGATGGCAGCCAAGATTTTGAAGGGTGAGGCAAAAGCATCCGATATGCCATTTGAGGTTATCTCAGAGCCAAGCACTTACTTCAACTCTGAGGCGGCAGAAAAGATTTCTCTGGATGTGGCAGATAAGTTTGCAGATGCTGAATGTTATGATAAAATCGAAGTGAGCAAATAAACCAAGAGATAGGGCGGATAGAAAATGACATTATTACTCAGCGTTTTTGAACAGGGCCTCATATATGCCATTATGGCGTTGGGCATGTATATCACATACAAAATCCTGGATTTTCCGGATATGACAGTAGATGGCAGCTTCCCATTGGGGGCTGCCCTTTCCGCTGTTTTGATATCCAACGGGGTGAATCCTTATCTGACCTTGCTGTTGAGTTTTGGAGCAGGTCTTATAGCAGGTGCTATCACGGGATTTATTCATGTGAAGTTAAAGGTTCGGGATATTTTGGCCAGTATCATTATGATGACGGCACTGTATTCTGTGAATCTGCGGATTGCAGGTCGGGCCAATCTTCCTATCTACAATTTTGATAACATTTATAGTAACAGTGCAACAAACAAGATTTTCACAGGAGCGCTGGCACCTTTTGAAAATGTAATTGTAATTGCAATCATTGTTATCATTGTGAAACTGGTGTTGGATTGGTACTTGAAGACCAAGTCCGGCTACCTGTTAAAAGCAGTGGGAGACAATGAGACCATTGTTACTTCTATGGGGATTGACAAGGGCAAAGTTAAGATTTTAGGACTTTCTATTGCCAATGGTATGGTGGCTTTAAGCGGTTCTATGTTTGCCCAGCAACAGAGATTCTTTGATGCCTCTATGGGTGTGGGAACAGCGGTTATCGGTCTTGCCAGTGTGATTATCGGTACGGCGCTGTTCGGACAGATTAGTGTCTTTACCTTTTCTATTAGTGTCATCCTGGGATCTATTCTCTACAAAGGATGTGTGGCAGCGGCTATTCGATTGGGCTTACAGTCCACAGATTTGAAGTTGGTAACAGCGGTGCTGTTTTTGCTGATTCTGGTAATTAGCATGCGCATCGAAAAACATCAGGGAAAGAAGAGGATAGCATCATGATTGAACTGAAACATATTCACAAGTTTTACAACGCAGGTTCTGTCAATGAGATGTGCCTGTTTGAAGATTTTTCTCTGAGTATAGCCGATGGGGAGTTTGTCTCTATCGTTGGAAGTAACGGTTCCGGCAAGACCTCCCTGCTTAATATTATCTGTGGCAGCATTGACGTGGACGGAGGGCAGATTCTTGTGGGAGGTGAGGACATCACCAGGAAAAAGGATTATCTTCGTCACAGGAATATCGGTCGTGTTTACCAGGATCCCGCCAAGGGCACCTGCGCCAATATGACCATTCTGGAGAATATGGCTTTGGCGGACAACAAGGGCAAGCCATACAATCTGGGTATGAGCGTCAGGAAAAATCGCATTGACTATTATAAAGAATTACTTCAGCCATTGAACCTTGGCCTTGAGGATAAGTTACATACCAAGGTGGGGGCTCTTTCCGGAGGACAGCGTCAGGCGGTGGCACTTTTGATGGCTACCATGACTCCTATTGAGATGTTGATTCTTGACGAGCACACAGCGGCTCTTGACCCAAAGACAGCAGAGATTATCATGGAACTCACCGGCAGAATCGTGAAGGAAAAGCATCTTACCACCATGATGGTGACTCATAACCTGCGTTATGCGGTGGAGTATGGAGACAGACTTCTGATGATGCATCAGGGCAATGCCGTGATGGATAAGATGGGAGCTGAGAAACAGGCCCTCACAGTGGAGGACATTATGGGCGTATTCAATGAGATTAGTGTGGAGTGTGGTAATTAATGGTACCAATGTTGGCGGTAAGCAGTATTGAAAAAAAGTTAGAAATGCAAGCTTCTGTAATTGTAGGTAATTATGAATTTTATTATGCGTCGGGAAAGTTATCTGCCCTCACCTCCCTGGGGGCTGATGAGAATACCCGGCCGGTGGAATTAAAAGAGGCGGTGGAAACTGCACTGGCCGATTTTCAACCGGCAAATGACATCCAGTCCTATCTGGTAAAATTATTAGAACGATATCGTCCCTCCGAAAGTTACGATGAGCAGATGAAACTGCTGTTTTGCTGGGGGCGAGAGGGAAAGGAACCTGCGTAAGGTTCCTTTTTTACATGGTGCCATTAGGGACGGATACTAATGGCACCCAGGTCTATCCCCAATGGCTCCGGGAATAGCTGGTTTCACACTAAAACACGGATTTCATGTTGTTAGGTATAAATAAATGGAAGGAATTTAATGATTTTTCCTACCAAACTTTTAAACCACAAAAAGAAGGTATGAGTAATTCCTAGCGAAAAACAAAAATGGGAATGAAAATGCATACTATAATGCATGAGACGAACATCTTGGTACGAAATGGATGGAAACCAATGGTAAAATAGGGGATGCACCCTTGGGGCAGGTAATTGTATTTTATTTATGTATATTATAAACAAATGTGGTAAACACTATCCTCATGTAATTGAAAAAATGAGGTGTTTACTATGCAGTATCAGATGGGGGCAGACAGTATTCGTCTGCCAAAACCGGTATATATTTTAGAGGCGGCTTCTGTGGTAGGCAAAAAAGAAGGAGAGGGCCCCATCGGGGACTGCTTCGATATGATTTGCGATGACGACCGCTTTGGGGCAGATTCCTGGGAAAAGGCAGAGAGTGAAATGCAAAAGGAAGCTCTGACCATAGCGCTGGGGAAAGCGGGGCTTACCTCTGATGCCATTCGCTATATTTTTGCAGGGGATCTGCTGGGACAGACCATTGCCTCCTCCTTTGGCCTGATGAACTTTGAACGGCCGCTTTTTGGCCTGTATGGTGCCTGCTCCACCATAGGAGAGGCTTTGTCCTTGGCTTCCATGACAGTGGCGGCAGGATATGCGGATTTGGTGGCAGCTTTGACGTCCAGCCATTTTGCCGGGGCGGAGCGGCAGTTTCGCTTTCCCATTGAGTACGCCAATCAGCGCCCCTTGTGCTCCACATGGACGGTGACGGGAAGTGGGGCATTTTTGCTGGGAACTGAGAAAACCCACGCCAAGATAACAGAGGTAACTACAGGAAAAATTATGGACCTGGGGGTACGGGACGCACAAAATATGGGAGCGGCCATGGCCCCGGCGGCAGCGGCACTGATTATGAATCATATGAAAGATTTTGAGAGAACCCAGGAGGATTATGATGCCATCATCACCGGAGATTTGGGAAAAGTGGGAAGAGAGATTCTCTTAGAACTCTGTGATCTCAGCGGTTATCCCGTGGACAAATGTCATTTTGACTGTGGTATGCAGATTTTTGACCATCTGGACCAGCACACCTGTGCCGGTGGTTCCGGATGTGGGTGTTCTGCCACCACCATGGCATCTTATTTTCTTCCTCGGGTGAAGGCCGGAAAGTGGAAGCGCATTCTGTTTGTTCCCACAGGAGCACTGCTTTCGCCGGTGAGTTTTAACGAAGGAGAGAGTGTTCCCGGCATTGCCCACGGCGTTGTAATGGAATACGAAGGGTAGGAGGTAGCGTATGGATTATATAAAAGCATTTGTCATCGGAGGTTTAATCTGTGCTCTGGTGCAGATTTTAATGGAAAAAACAAAACTTTTGCCGGGGCGGATTATGGTGCTTTTGGTATGCACCGGAGCTGTCCTCGGAGCAGTGGGACTCTTTGACCCCTTAAAAGAATTTGCCGGGGCCGGTGTCACGGTGCCCCTTCTGGGATTTGGCAATGTGCTGTGGACCGGGGTAAAAGAGGCCATTGACAAAGAGGGATTTCTTGGTATCTTCTCCGGAGGATTGGAAGCCGGGGCAGTGGGAATTTCCGCGGCGCTAATCTTTGGATACCTATCCGCACTTATTTTTCCGCTGAAACGAAAAATGTAAGATTTACCATAAAACTTATAGTATAGATTTTGCGCCGTTACGCAAAATAGCCATATACCTCTGAGAGGTAAAAATGGAAAAAGGAGTAAAATGGCAATGAGAAAATCAAGAATATTTTTGGTGGCTGCCATTGCAGTTCTTACCATGTCTTTGTTCACAGGTTGCGGTAACAATAATAACGGCAAGGGCACAAACAACAATGATGTGACCGATGGCACCAATCAGGACAATGGAACGAACAAGAACAACACCAACACCGACAACAAGGATAACAACGACGGCAGCAGCAACACCAACAAAAACAACCAGAACAATAACAACAACGGAAATGGCGGAGTCATTGAAGACACAGTAAATGGTGTGGGCAACGCTGCAGAGGATGTGTTAGATGGTGCCGGAAATGTGGTAGATGATGTGACCGGTGGAGATACCACCAATGGAACAAACAATAACAACACCAATAATACAAATAACACCACAAATCGGTAAAACCGGAAGGTATTCGCTCCCCGCGGATACCTTTTTTCCTTGAGAAAAAATAAAAATAGGCTATAATAATGGTATGACAAAAAAGAGAAAACATCGAATTTCCAAGAGACAGAAGAAACAATTAATACTTGAGTTGGTCATTCTTTTCCTGGCTACGGTGGGGGCTATTACCTTGATCTACCTGTTGGGGAAAGGGGTTGCCACGGTGATATCGGAACACAGACCAAAGAAAGCAGTGACAGAGCAGCCGGAACTGGATGTGGAGCTGCTGTCCATCAATAAGTATTCCAGACCGGGGACAGCGCTGGAGGAAGTGAATGCCATTGTCATTCACTATACCGCGAATCCCGGTTCTACAGCCATACAAAATCGCAACTACTTTGAAGGACTGAAGGACAGCCATGAGACTATGGTGAGCAGCCATTTTGTGGTTGGACTGGAGGGCGAGATTGTACAGTGTATTCCCACATCGGAGGTGAGTTATGCCTCCAATAACCGCAATGAAGACACCATTGCCATTGAATGTTGCCATATGGGAGAGGATGGTAAGTTCGAGCCGGCTACATATGATTCGCTGGTGGAGCTCACCGCATTTTTGCTGGGAAAGTTCAATTTGACCACGGATAATGTGATACGACACTACGACGTGACAGGTAAGAAATGTCCGTTGTATTATGTGGAACACGAGGATGAATGGGAACAGTTTAAGAAGGATGTGGATGCCTACATTGATAAACATGGTCAGATTGTGGAGGGAAGATAGATGACGGCGGAGCAATACAACGCCATGGCAGATAAGATTCGAAGCCACAGATGGGGAGTGGCTTTTGTGACCATAGTGAGCAGACTGATTGTGTGGATTACCATGGGGTCCTATTTGCTTTTGTTGGGGATACTTTTCTGGCAGAAGGAATACGAATCGCTGTACCACAGTGCTTTGGTGCCGGGAGTGGCTTTCGTGGTGGTCAGTGTGTTTCGCCATTTCTTTGATGCCAAACGACCCTATGAGATGATGGAGATTCGTCCATTGATTGTTAAGGATAAGGCTGGGCAGAGTTTTCCCAGCCGCCATGTGTTTTCCAGTTTTATTATTGGAATGGCAGTGTTACAGACGTATCCATGGTGGGGGATGATACTTCTGGTTCTGGGAGTTTTGCTGGCAGTCTTGCGTGTGGTGGGAGGGGTTCACTACGCCAGAGACGTGATTGCCGGAGCGGCTATTGGCTTGCTCAGCGGCATTTTGGGGTTTTACGTGATTTTCTAATGAGGTGAACAGTTGTGAAAAAGACAATTCGAAGAATTCTGGCTTTAGCGTTTAGCTTGCTTGGTACAGTCCTGGCATTATATTTGGGAGGATACTGGCTCTTTATTCGGCCGGTGCGGTTTCTTTATACGGGATTTCTGGCGGGAACGCTCACCAGAAGGTCTCTGTTGATTTGTATCATTAAGATTTTCTTTGCCTCCACGGCAGGTGGTGGCATTTGGGTCATCTGTGATATTATCGCAGGCCATTTCCGAGATGAATAGAATAAGTTTCATACTAATATAAGAAGGCGATTCCGAAATCCATCGGAATCGCCTTGCTTATTTTGTGAAATATGAAATTATGCGTCCACACTGTAGTTAGGAGCTTCCTTGGTGATGTGGATGTCATGTGGATGACTCTCCTTCAGGGAAGCAGCGGAAATCTTGACGAATTTCGCCTTAGCCTGTAACTCAGGGATGGTAGGACATCCGTTGTAACCCATACCGGAGCGGATACCACCAACAAGCTGGAAAATCATATCCTCCAGAGAACCCTTGTAAGCAACACGGCCTTCTACACCTTCCGGAACTAACTTCTTAGCGCCCTCCTGGAAGTAGCGATCCTTGCTACCATTCTCCATAGCGGCGATGGAACCCATACCGCGATATACTTTATACTTTCTACCCTGGACCAATTCGAAGGTTCCGGGAGCTTCGTCACATCCTGCAAACATGCTACCCATCATACATACGTTACCGCCGGCAGCAAGTGCCTTGGTGATATCTCCTGAGTACTTGATTCCACCGTCGGCGATGACTGGGATACCGTACTTCTTAGCAACTTCGTAGCAATCCATAATAGCAGTGATCTGAGGAACACCGATACCTGCAACCACACGGGTGGTGCAGATGGAACCCGGGCCGATACCGACCTTAACAGCGTCTGCGCCTGCCTTAATCAGATCCTCAGCAGCTTCTCCGGTAGCGATGTTACCGGCGATAACCTGAAGGTCAGGATAAGCAGCCTTTACTTTCTTCACTGCCTCAATAATATTCTTAGAATGTCCGTGAGCGGAATCCATAACAATCACATCTACGTGAGCCTTTACCAAAGCGTCTACACGCTCCATCATATTGCCTGTGATACCGACACCGGCACCGCAGAGAAGACGACCCTGGTCATCCTTGGCAGACAATGGATACTTAATCTGCTTCTCGATATCCTTGATGGTAATCAAACCTCTTAAGTTAAAGTCGTCATCGACGATAGGTAACTTCTCCTTACGAGCCTTAGCCAGAATGGACTTAGCCTCATCCAAAGTGATACCTACCTTGGCGGTAATCAGTCCGTCTTCCTTAGATGTCATAGACTCTCTAATCTTCTTAGAAAAATCTGTCTCAAACTTCAAATCACGGTTGGTGATGATACCCACCAGCTTGGTACCCTCTGTAATAGGCACGCCGGAAATCTTGAACTTCGCCATCAATTCGTCGGCGTCCTTTAATGTATGGTCAGGGGATAGGGAAAATGGATCTGTAATGACACCATTCTCAGAACGCTTTACCTTGTCCACCTCATCAGCCTGTGCCTCAATGGACATATTCTTGTGAATAATACCGATTCCACCCTGACGAGCCATTGCAATTGCCATCTTGGATTCTGTAACAGTATCCATGGCGGCGCTCATCATAGGAATGTTTAATTGGATTTTCTTTGTAAGATTCGTTCTCAAATCGATTAAGTTAGGTGTTACCTCAGAGTACTGAGGAACCAATAACACATCATCAAATGTAATGCCATCACCTATAATTGTAGCCATTTTGTTGTTTCCCTCTCTTTCTTTTTCTTATCTGTATAGTTTTTCATTTTAACAAAAGAAATACAAATCCGCAATAGTTCTAAAGAGTTTCCGAAGTATCTTTTCAAAAACAATAGGACATTTTCCCAGGATTGGTAATTTCTAGTATAACTTTTTGCAAAATACATATACCTAATGTAGAGCAAAAAGGAAAAGGAGTCAGCAATATGGTGAGAGATAGATGCAACAGATACCTGCTCTTAGGGCTTATGGTGTGTGTGTTAACCTGTTTTGGCCAAGTAATGCAGGCAAATGCGGCAAGACCCCCCAGCCAGGAGGACAGAGAAAAACAAGGGATAACATTACAGTATTGCAGGGAGTCTGAGATCGATGATAAGACGGCAACTCCCCAGAAAAATGCGGTGAAATACAGTATTGTGCTGTTGAATAAAGATGGAACGGTTTCATATGAACTGCCGGAGAATGTGGTGGTGCCGGATAGCTACACCTATCAGACAAATCATTTGCCCATGACGGCAGCCACCTTCGCCCAGATGGGACTTTCCATTCCGGGCTATACGTTGGAAAACGGATGGGCATTCTTTTGGTGGACGGGAAATTACAGTGGCAGCATGTATAAGGTGACGGATTTTACTAATTTTGGAAGGGTTAGTGACAATTATCCCAACTACAAAAGTTACCTTGGATTTCAGGGATTGTATGGAAATAATCCCGGAGGCACAGGAAGTCAGTCGGCCTATGAGAGTTATGTGAATACGGAATTTGAAAGCGGAAGTAACGGAAGAGACTATGAAAGTCTGGGGGAATCGGGGAGGGGCTACTATGCCTACAATCCCACAGGAACCTTGCGTATTGTCTTTCGACAGGTCTCCGATACAACCACCTACAAGGCGAATTTTGTAGACGCTTTTGGGGAAAATCAGGAGGCGGGAAATTATGTTCAGTTTGCCCAGACTGCTCTGGAGATGCACCGGGTAGAAGATTCCTGGAACCAGAGTACCAACTCCTATGATTGGTACGGAACCCTTGCCACTATTCCGGTGGGACAGCCCGATGCATCCTTGCATGAGGGATATACATTTATGGGCTGGTACACAGAAAAGGATGCCTATGGAAATGGATGTGGAAAAAAGATTCAACTACCAGAAGATGACGAGAGAAACCACCGGGCAGACGTGACCTACTATGCAAAATGGGAACTCGTACCGGAACCGAAACCACCATTGGAGGAACTGCCAAATACCGGCGGATGGGAACTATGGGGATATTTGCTGGCAGGAGGAGGCTGTCTTTTAGCTGCCGGGATAAAAAGATTCAGAAAGGAAACAATGATATGAAATTTATAAAGAAAATGGCAACTTTGGTCATGGCGTTGGTACTTTCCGTGGGAAGTGTCCTTCCGGTTATGGCTGCAGAGAATAATAACTCTCAAATTACAGTGGAAGGCTTGAGTGGAACAAGCACGCAAGTGAACCTTTACAAGATGATTGGTCTGGATGAGCCACAAAACCGGTGGGTGGTGGAAGACTGGGCCAAGGATTATGTGTCAGTGGATGCTGAGGGAAAGTACCACTATGATTTGGAACATGTGGTGGTGCCGGAAAAGGTCAGCAGTAACGCCATGACATCTCAGCGCAGTGTAACATTTTCGGGACTGTCTGCAGGCGCTTATCTGATTACCATTGCAGACACCACAGGGGTCACTCAGTATAACAACGCTGTGGCCACCACCTATCAATATAATGAAGATACCGGTCTGATTGAGAATCGGTCTGTTACGGTTGTGGCTAAATCATTTACCAGCAAAACAGATAAGGAACAGAGTGAGAACGCCGGAGTGGCAGGGGATGATGTAGTGGAGGTTGGAAGTGAAATCTCCTACAGCATTTCTGCTATCATTCCTTACTATGACGGGGAACATGATGAATTCTGGATTAGCGACACCTTATCCGGTGCTGCATATAATGATGATGCCGTGGTTATGATGGGGCAGGAAGTGCTGATTGCCCACAAGGATTTGCAGGAAGCGGCATCTAAGACAGAGAGCGAGACCTTCCGCTACGATTTGTCTTCCCTTTTGACAGATAATCAGTATGCAGGGCAGACCATCCGGGTGGAGTATACTGCCACGGCTTTGGCATCTGATACCATTACAAATGTGGCTTCTGCATCCAACAATCCCAAGGGAAATATGCCCACAGTAACTGCCTACACAGGAAGAGTAATGGTTGAGAAGCAGGGAGAGGATGCTCAGCCGCTACAGGGAGCCACCTTTGTGCTGTTCCGGGAAAAGGCAGGAAAGCCGGAATATGCAGTGGTAAAGGATGGCTATCTCAGCAAATGGGTGACAGAAGAGGAAAAAGCTACCAAACTGGTGACGGATAAGCAGGGACAGATTGTTGTTAAAGGCCTGAATGTGGGCACTTACTATGTGACGGAGCTGGTGGCACCGCAAGGCTATGGTGTGTCTAATCCCGAAAAGGTGGGTGATACAAAATACGCCGGCAAGATTACAGTGGAGAAAATGGAAGGAGACAATGGTGTTCTGGTGGAGGGAACCACTGTGGTAAAAGATAGTAAATTGGCGGCACTGCCATTTACCGGAGGCACGGGCTCGGTACTCTTTATTCTGTTAGGAGCGGGATGTGTTGCAGGTGGCACAGGCCTGATGTTGTATCGCAGAAAAAAGAATGTCTCCACGATGTAGAGTCGTAACTGTTCTTTTGTTTGCCCTGGGCGTGGGTTTTTTACTGTATCCTGCTGTGGCGAAAATGTGGAGTTCCTATCGGCAGCAGCAGGTGATATCTTCCTATGAACAGCAGGTTCTGGGAGAAGACAGAAAACAGCAATGCACGGCCTTATGGCAGCAGGCAAAACAGTACGAAAAACAGGGCAACCAAAGCGGCATTTCCTATGAACAGACGCTGTCGGTGAATGGAAGTGATGCTATGGGAACTCTGGTGATTCCGGGGATTGATGTGAATCTACCCATCTATCACGGCACCACCGATGAAGTGCTGCAAAAAGGAGTGGGGCATTTGCAAAAAAGCAATCTTCCCATAGGCGGTAAGGGAAATCACTGCGTTCTCACGGGACACCGAGGGTTGCCCAGCGCCCGACTGTTTACCCGGCTTGATGAGTTAAAACAGGGAGATAAGCTGTATCTAAAGGTGCTGAATCATACTCTGGCATATGAAGTGAGCGCAGTGTACCCCATGGTTTCCAAGGATGATTTGGAGGAAATCAATCGTATCACGTCCCCCAGAGGAGGGGAAGATTTGGTGACTCTGATTACTTGCACCCCTTATGGGGTGAATACCCATCGCCTGTTGGTGCAGGCAAGTCGAGTCCAATATCAGGGAGAATTGGAAGAGACGAACATGCAAAACACAAAGGAAAAGACGGAAATGCCCAAGTGGATTTGGGCACTTCCCGTATTGGTGGTAGCAACAGTATTAGGAGGTATTTATTCAGTGAAAAAAATGGGTGTTTTACTTCTTTGCGGTTTGCTGTTGGCCGGTTTATGGACGGGATACGGTAAAGCAGCAGAGGCAGTGAGACCGGAAACCACATGCAGTCTTACCATTTGCGCAAAGCAGAAGTCAGAAGAAATTCCGGTTTCCGTGTTTTGTGTTGCCACATGGTGTGACGATGGGACATATCAGGTTTCATCCGATTTTAAGGGTGTGGATATAGAAAAGTTGAAGATTGATTCAACAACAGAAAATGTGCGCCAAGTGACAGAGGAATTGACGCAACAGGCAAAAAAGGTGACGCCACTGGCAAAGACTACGGTAAAAGAGGGACAGTGCGTTTTGAAAGGCTTGGAGACGGGAATTTATCTGGTGGTTCCGGGAGACGTTACTGCCACGGGAGACCAGGGGGTATATCGCTTTTCGCCGTCATTGGTGGCTTTATCCCAGGGAGGAACCCAAGAGGATGGAACACTGCAAATCAAAGGTGAATTGGTAAAAACCATAAAATCTCCAAAAACAGGGGAAGCATATTAGATATGAAGAAATCGTAAAGTCGGTGAAGCATTTTCACCGGCTTTTTGCATTTTATACCGGAAAAAACGCATCTGACCGAAAAGACCTTGAGCAAAGAGTTTAGAATGTGTATGATGGCAATAGTAAAAGGGAGGAGAAGAGGTAATGGCAAAAAAGATACTGAAGATATTTTTGATTGTTGTATTGGTGATTATTCTTCTTGGCTTGGTCGGGGGCTATTTTATGTTCCGAGAGGAAATCGGAATTATGGGTTCTATTCAAACCATTGATGAAGATAAACCTATTTATACAATGGGGTACAATACAGATTATCATATGAATGAGATATTGGAGCGGGGAGCGGCTTCTGACAAGGAGTTGTCAGAGATACTGACAGAGTATATCTCTCACGGATTTCATTCCACAGATGGTGTATCCGCGGCAGAGCCGGGATGTAGTTCCTTAACAGCCATTTCCCCGGAAGGGAACATGGTCTGGGGAAGAAATTTTGACTGGTATTACTCTGTGCCCATTATTGTAAAGAGTACGCCAAAGGAGGGGTATGCTTCTATTGCAACCTGCGAGTTTACCAACATTACGGGAGATTCCTCTGTGAGGCTGGATAGTATGCCCAACAAGTTTCTGGCTGTGGCTGCCTACTATGTTCCTATGGATGGAGTGAATGAGAAGGGACTTTGTGTGTCTGATCAGGAAGTAAATGAGGGCGGTATGGAGTTTGTGGATACTGATAAGACGAATCTCACCATAACCATGGCAATTCGTATGCTTTTGAACAAAGCAGCTACTGTAGATGAGGCATTAGAGTTGCTGGATCAGTATGATATTGCACCATCAGGAAGTGTTTCCCATCATTTGATTATTTCAGATGCAACGGGGAAGAGTGTTGCCGTTGAATTCGTGGATGGAAAACAGATTGCGGTGGAATCGCCCTATATCACCAACTTCAATATGGCAAATGGCGACATGGAAGCCGGAGGAGAAAGTGCCAGAGATCGTTATCTCATATTGAAAGAAGAATATGAGAAGGCTGACGGAGTTATGGATCTCTCTCAACTCACCAAGGCTATGGAAAAGGTTTCCCAGAAGGAAGGAAAGTGGCAAACACGCTGGACGCTCTGCTATCAGTTTACCGAGGGTCAACCTATTGCCTTCTATTATTTCAACGGCAACTATGACAAACCTGTAACGGTAACCATGGATGCCACGGTTATTACGGAGTAAGAGGAGAATTTGTAAGTCATGAAAAAGATATCATTAAACCGCAACCAACTGAAATATCTGGTGATTGTGGCAATGCTCATCGACCATATTGCTTGGGGCTTCGTGCCCCTAGAGAGTGTGGCAGGTCAAGTCATGCATCTTATAGGAAGACTGACGGGCCCAACCATGGCGTATTTCCTGGCAGAAGGGTATATACATACGCGCAATAAAGCTAAGTACGGTTTGCGTCTGGGTATTTTTGCTCTGATTTCCTGGGTACCCTTTAGTCTCTTTGAGGTACAACACTGGCCGTCTATGAACCAAAGTGTTATTTACACCTTGTTTCTGGGTTTTCTTGCCATGTGGATTTGGGATAATCAAAAACTTTCTCAAACCATTAAGTGGCTGTTGATTATCGGTCTTATTTTATTATCTTTGCCGGGGGATTGGGCAATCTTTGATGTGGCTTGGCCTTTGGCTTTATATATTTATCGAGATAACGAAGACAATCGGATGCGCAGATATACAGTGCTCTGTGTTACTGCCACGGTGGTTTTTCTCATAGGAGGGGACCCTTGGTGGAGAGGACTGTGTAATCTGGGAATCCTTATGGTTCCGGTGATTCTGCGTTACTTTTACAATGGGGAAAAGGGGAGCAATCATCCTTTCCACAAGTGGTTCTTCTATATTTTCTACCCGGTACATCTTCTTGTGTTATACTTGATAGGAAAATACATGTTCTAGGAGGAGACTATGATTTCATTTGAGAGTGATTATATTGCGGGAGCACACCCTAAGATTTTGCAGCGATTGGCGGAGACCAACATGGAGTGCGTCAAGGGATATGGATTTGATATATATTCCGAGAGTGCCAAAGAAAAGATTAAGAAAGCTTGTGGCAGAGAGGATGTGGAAGTCGAGTTCTTGGTGGGAGGAACCCAGACAAATGCGGTAGTAATTTCTACTATGTTATCAGATGAAGAGGGTGTCATCGCAGCCAAGACCGGTCATATCAACGGACATGAAGCGGGAGCCATTGAGTATACAGGACATAAGGTGCTTGAAGTGCCGCAGGTAAACGGCAAGCTGCAGGCGGCGGATGTGAAGACTCTGATGGAAGACTTTTATGGTGACGACAACCATGATCATATGGTATTTCCCGGAATGGTTTACATTTCCCATCCCACGGAATACGGCACTTTGTATACCAAGGATGAACTGACAGGGCTTTCTGAACTTTGCCGTTCTTATGATATTCCATTGTTTATGGACGGAGCTCGCTTGGGATATGGTCTTATGAGCAGGGATACCGATGTAACTTTGCAGGACATCGCCAAACTTTGTGATGTGTTTTACATCGGCGGCACCAAGGTGGGGGCTCTGTGCGGGGAGGCCGTAGTCTTTACCAAGAATAACAGACCTCGTCATTTTATGACCTCTGTGAAAAAGAGAGGAGCATTGCTGGCAAAAGGACGGCTGATGGGGGTGCAGTTTGACACCTTGTTTACCGATGATTTGTACTTTGAAATTTCCCGATACGCAATCGAGAGGGCAGAGGAACTGAAAGCCATGTTCCATGAATTGGGGATGGAATTCTTCCTGGAATCACCAACCAATCAGCAGTTTGTGATTCTGGAGAACAGTCAGATGCAGGCATTGCAGGAGAAGGTTCGTTTCGGTTTCTGGGAGAAATACGATGAGAATCACACGGTGGTGCGCTTTGCCACAAGTTGGTCCACCACTGAGGAGGATATGAAAGCGCTGCGGGAGGCGTTAACTGCCCTGTAAGTACACATTGGGATCTATAGAGGAAGGAGAATGCTATGGGAAAGCTGGAGCTAAAAACAAAACTTTGGATCATTACCCCGGAAGGTGCAGAGGAAAATATTCAGGCGGATATGCCGGAACAGGAGATGCATAGTGTCTGGCGGGTGCGTAAAAGAAAAGGAAGTACAGACTGTGTGGGAGAGATTTCTTTTATTCCGCCTGTGCAGAGGGGAACTTTGGAGATGCAGTATCGCCTGCTGGATGACAATGTTTCGGCAGAAGATTTCGCTCAGGCGGTGGGCGTTGTGGTATCTTGGGGATTGCAGCAAAAGGATGTTTACAAGATTCGAGTGATGAAATCGCCGGGAGATGACTTGGCTGAGAAGATATTTACCAATCTGAAGTTTGCCAAAAAGACAAAGGGAGAGCAGGAATACTATGATCAGGAAAAACCGGCAACCGCTTGGATGTCCATTTATATGTGCTTTGGCTTGAGTATAGGACTTGCCCTTGGCAATTCCTTTGACAACAATGCCATCGGTATGTGCTTGGGCATGTCCATCGGCATGTTGGTAGGTTTGCTGTTAGACCAGAGGGAGAAGAAGTATCGAAAAGAAGTGACTGGAAAATAATACACAGAATTCTGAAAGTGTTGCATTTGATTCCCAATATGGTATAATATGCCACAGATTTAATAGATGGAGGAATATTTTCAAATGGGAATCAAAATAATATCAGATTCTGCCTGCGATATGACGGTGGAAGAAGCAAAAAATATGGGCATTGTGTTGATGCCTTTGACAGTAACTTTTGGGGAGGAATCTTATAAGGATGGAGTGGAACTGGATCATGATGGTTTCTTTGAGAAACTGATTGAGACAGACGAACTGCCCACTACCAGCCAGATTGCTCCCTTTGATTATGAGCAGGAATTTACTCGGGCGGTGGAGAACGGAGATGACGTGCTTTGCATTACCATTTCATCCAAATTATCCGGGTGTTTTCAAAGTGCCAATATTGCCGCTGAGGAAGTCCGGGGCAACATTGCCATTGTGGATTCGGGAAGTGCCAGTATCGGTCAGCGGATTCTGGTGGAGTTGGCGGTAAGACTTCGAGATCAGGGGATGTCCTTAGAGGAAATGGCACAGACCCTTGATAAGGAGAAGGAAAAGATTCGTGTTATCGCACTGTTGGATACCTTGGAGTATTTGAAAAAGGGAGGAAGGATTTCTGCGGCGGTTGCTATAGCGGGAACTATGTTAAATATCAAACCGGTCATCGCCATTGAACATGGCGAGGTGGGGCTTCTGGGCCAGGCGAGAGGATCCAAGAAGGGAAACAACAAGCTGATGGAACTGATTCAAAAGGAGGGCGGCATCGACTTTTCCAAGCCCTGCGCCCTTACCTATGCCGGACTATCCCGCACTCTTTTAGACAAATATATCCAGGATTCCAAAGAACTTTACAAGGATTATGATGGTGAACTCACCATCAGCTCCGTGGGCTGTGCCATCGGAACCCACATCGGACCGGGAGCCATCGGCGCCGCCTTCTTTGTCTGAGCCATTAGGGACAGTCACTAATGGCATGCAGGTCTGTCACCGATGGCTCCAAACTATATATAATCTTTACCAAATCTTTACCCCGTGCAGATTGTTGATTTTACATTTGCTTTCTATACTAAATATGAAAAGAAAGTGGTAAAGATTTAGATTCTTAAGGAGAAAAAAGGAATGAATTTTGAAAGTAAGCTTTCTGATTCATTCCTTTTTTTGTGTGGAGAAATGAAGAAAAATCAAGAAGAAAACATAGAAGAACTGGCGGAGATTATTGCAGAAAAACAGTTGTATCCGGTATTTCAGCCCATTGTCTCTCTCAGGGATGGCAAGGTATATGGGTATGAGGCCCTTAGCCGCATCAGTAAGCCGAATACATCCCTTTCGATTTCCGAGCTGTTTGCCCTGGCAGAAAAGGCCGGGTGTGTCTGGGAACTGGAAAAAATATGCAGAAAGAAAGCATTGAAGCGTTCCAAAAGGAAGCCATCTGGGGCAAAGCTGTTTATTAATGTGGATGGCGAGGTGCTCCAGGACAGAAATTTTGTGGAGGGATTCACCGGGAAAAAGATAAAAAAATACGGTCTGGAGGCGGAGGATATCGTCTTTGAAATCACGGAGCGTTCTGACATCGAAAACTACAAAAAATTGAAAGCAATTATCAAGCATTACAAAAACCAGGGATATGAGATTGCTTTGGATGATGTGGGCGCGGGATATTCCGGGTTAAATCGAATTGTAAATGTATCTGCAGAATACATGAAATTGGACAATGAACTGGTTCGGGACATTGACAAAAAACAGACCAAGCAATTAATCGTGGGCTATTTGCAACAGTATTGTGAAGAATTGGGAATGGCAATGGTAGCCGAGGGCATTGAAACAGAGGGAGAATTGCAGTGCTTATTACGCATTGGCGTTCCATTCGGCCAGGGATATTTCCTTGGAAGACCAAATGAAAAATTTATCAGCATCAGCCGGGAGGCCAAGGATGTGATGGATGAATATAACGAAAAGAAACATTGTATGGAGGAGAGACAGTGAACAAATTATCGCAGAGAAATAACAAAGAGAAAACTTTTCGAGGGCTGAGCAAAGAGGAACTATCCTGGGTGCTTTATGATGTGGGAAATTCGGCGTACACCTTGTTGGCATGCGCATTGATACCTATCTGGTTTAAGACATTGGCTGTGGGGACAGGAGCAGGACAGATTACCTCTGACCGGGCAACAGCCTACTATTCTTTAGCAATTGCCGTATCCACTATCCTTGTGGCAATCCTGGGGCCGCTATGTGGTGCAATTGCAGACTACAAGGATTCAAAGAAAATCTTGTTCACCACAGCGGTTGCAGTGGGAGTGGTGGGATGTATTCTCAATGGCTTTGCAATGAGCTGGTTGATGTTTTTGGGGATTTATGTGGTGACAAAAATATTTTACAGCGCATCTCTGGTGTTTTACGACTCTATGTTGAATGATGTTACAACAGAAGAGAAAATGGATGAGGTGTCCTCCTATGGTTATGCCTGGGGATATATAGGGTCCTGCATTCCCTTTTTAATTGCTTTGGTGGCATATATTTTGGGCCCGGATATGTTGGGGAAAATATCAAACCAACTCTCTATGATCATTGGATTTGTTTCCACCGCATTGTGGTGGTCTGTTGTGACCATCCCTCTGCTTAAAAATTATAAGCAGGTAAATTATGTGGAAAAAGAGAAGTATGCCGTCAGACATGCATTTTCGGAAATATTCAGAACATGTAAGAGAATCGCAACACAAGATAAAAAAGTTCTTTTCTTTTTGATTGGGTTTTTCTTCTATATAGATGGGGTTGGAACAATTATAGACAACTGCATAAATATTGGTACGGATTTAAACCTCAATGCAGTTGGTCAGGTAGTGTTTCTGTTGGCAACACAGGTGGTGGCATTTGCGGGATCACTGGTGTTTGCAAAACTCTCAAAAAAATATGACACCGTTCATTTGATTTTAGTCTGCATTGTGGGATACTTCTGTGTTTGTTTATATGCCTTAACATTAAAGAGCCTGATTGGATTTGGGATTATGGCCTTTGGAGTGGGATGTTTTCAGGGGTCAATTCAGTCCTTATCCAGATCATATTTCTCTAAGATTATTCCGCCGGAGAATTCTGGAGAATATTTTGGATTATATGACATTTTTGCCAAAGGGGCATCCTTCCTGGGCTCGGCTGTCATTGC
>JAQXIY010000025.1 GCA_029008035.1 Lachnospiraceae bacterium | reverse complement strand
AGCACCTGGTTCAAATCCTTCCCCACAAAAACCTGTCCGCCGGACACCTTAACTCTGGCCTCCAGATGACGGATGGCATTTCCCGTAAAATGTTCCAAGTTTATTTCCATCTTTTCAATTAATCGGGGAATCAATCCCTCCTGCTGCTGTAGTAACGCCACTAGTAAGTGTTCTTGCTCTATCTCTTGGTTTCCGTAATCATATGCCAGTTTTTCGCAGCCCTGCACTGCCTCCATTGACTTTTGCGTAAATTTATTAATGTTCATTTCCATCACCTCCCGAGTTAAAATTCAATAGTTGTAGTATATGCAAAAACTGACTGCAGCTTCCTGCAGCCAGCTTTTTTTAACGTATTATCCCTCAATCAGGATATAATTTTGTTTCTCCACCTTAGGCTGTGGCTCCTTCTTTGGAATCATCAGTTTCAAGGTGCCGTTTTCAAACTTAGCCTTGATATCCTCCTGAGTGATATCCTCACCCACATAAAAGCTTCGCTGGCAAGAACCACTGTACCGCTCTCTGCGGATGTACCTGCCATTCTCGTCCTTCTTGTCATTGTTGATGTTAGTGGATGCGCTGATAACCAGATAACCATCCTTCAACTCACCCCTCACATCATCCTTATTATATCCGGGAAGATTCATAACAACTTCATAGCCATCTTCTGTTTCCTTGACATCTGTCTGCATCAGACCAGTCTGTGAAGCTGTCGCTCCCTTTCGCTCCTGTGGAAATCCAAAGAAATCATCCATAAAAGCATCTCCAAAAATACTAGGCATTAACATAAGTCATCTCTCCTTCCATCTGACTCCATCTCATCTGAGGTGGGTGTTATTTCTTTTGACAATTATGTTATACCACCATTATTAGCACTCGTCAAGAGTGAGTGCTAATAATTTTTGTGAAAGTTTTGTGAACATGTGATTTATCCCATCCAAAATGGGGTATACAAGATGAATATGTCCGCTCGTGCCCCGCCTTTTAACCATCTCCCGTCAGATACAGACTAAAACAGGACATATAACGCAATTACACTCTCATATGCCCCCGTTTTCATCTATCTCCACAGTTCTAAAACATGCTGACGGGGTATAAATGCATACTTTCTCCTCATATGCCCCGATTTCAACCCCTATCAAAAGCCGCCAATACAAATGTGGGGCATACAGAGCCCTTTCGGTTCCCTATGCCCCACCCGACTCATTTTATCTTCTATTTGGTGGATTTCCACTGCTGTCCACAGATTCTGCATCCCTAAATATCAGCGTTTGCAATATATCCTTACAAACTGTTCAATATGTCGCTTCAACAGATCCAATGCTTCAGCTTCCCGCTCAGGCTGTCTGTCACATATGGTGATCAATGTATAAATGGGCGCATAAAACTGTAGTGCCATAATCTCGTAGTCGACTTCTTTGAATTCGCCCGTTTGCGCCAACAATTCAAATAACTGTTTTTGATACGCGATTGTTTCATCGTAATATTGTCTGGAGTACTCCGTTGCAATCATCGGGTTTTTGAATTGCTCTACGGTCAACATTTTGCGATACATTCTTGTATATTCATCATGCACAAAAAACAAAAATAATTGTTCGCCTATGGCACATAGCTTCTCAGCAGAAATATCTTTATAAACATCCACGTCCGCCTCCGGATGGCTCCCATCAATCTGCAGTTGCGTTGCCTGCTGGTTGTAGCGTTCCTTCATCACATCCACAATGGCATTGTAAATATCCTCTTTGCCCTTAAAATGTGCATAAAGCGATGCCGCCTTAATCTCCACAGCCGCTGCAATCTCTCTCATGGAAACCCCATCGTACCCCTTTTCCGAAAAAAGCTTCAGACTTTCATATATAATGCGCTCCTTGGTGGTTTTAAAGTTCATATCTCTTAACCTCTTTGCCCTGTCTTGTGCAGATACTCCATGCCTTTTGGTGCTTAACTCCCAAAAGAGAATCCATTTCATCACATGCATTTTCATAGCGTGCCTTTTGATAATGCACCAACACATATTCTGCGTTTTTGATTCGACCCTTAGCCTTTGCGCAAAAACTACGCACCGGAGCACTCAGCGCAAAAACCCAAATCGGCGAGCAGATCACTACTTTGTCGTATTTCGCCAAGTCCACATCAATTTCTTCAATAGGCATTTCCCAGTGATGCATACCAAAACGGCCGCACCACCAGAAGCCCAGATCCCCTTCAATCCTTTCTGTGGCCTTTATCTCATAGATATCCGCATTATACTTCTCTCTCCACTCGTATGCATAATGTCTTGTGTAACCCATTCGGGAGAAATATGCGACGAGCGTTTTGGCGGTCGGAGCAGCATCCTGATTTGCTGTCGCATCCACACCAAACATCTCCATACGTTTCTTCTCTTCTGCCGCAAACTCCTCTTGTTTCAGTGAAATATATGCAATCAAGCCTGTCACCGCCTGAATGAAACCAAAAATAAAGTAGATGGTCGACATAAAATTCATTGGGAATATAACAAACTGGATGCAAATCCAAAGCATCAGTGTCACACCGAAGATTCCTCCCAAGACAATACCAACCTTTTTCTTTGCCAAAATAAGCGCCGCTGCCACTAGGTTTGTGATACCATTTACAATCAAAAGTGCAATTCCCGGAAAAATAAAATCCTGGTAAAGTAAATCTGCTAATGGAAGCACCTGAAAGTAAGGCAACATTTCATCCATTCCCAAGGCGCTTCCATCCGGCGCCACTAGCATCCCCGTGCTGCCGGCTACTGCCCCAATTCCAATAAATAAACACCAAAATAGTAACCATTTCCTTGTTCTTTCATAACGACTCTTCATCTTCCGTCCTCCTAACATTTGTTAGGTATATATTAACTAGCGAGTGTTAGGTTGTCAAGAGGCATTGGTATCCGTCCCTTCTTGATGATATTTAACAAAAGGCGGGTCCGAAGCCCCGCCTAATTTACATCATTCTTAAATTTCTCAGTATCTCTTCCACCCGCCTGATTGCATTCTCCACTTGTCTCCTGGCATCGTTGATTCTATCCTGCATCAGCCAGTCCGCTATGAGGCCGTCAAAGAAAAAGTCTGCAAATGTGAGAAAATCACCTGTATTCAAATTCAATGCCTGGGATATGTTCACATCCTGCAGTTCCCGGCTGAATCCCTGCAGATCTCTCTTAGCCTGCTCCAAGCACTCCCTGGCATTGCCCATTTTGGAATGCTTCATCAAATCGGTGAAAAGGCCGCCTCCCAGCAAGTCCACCACGCCCCAGTTCTTCGCAGAGTTCAACTGATTGTCCGCTTCCCGCAACGAGACAAGCGCACGCTCCCCGGCTTGGATAGCCTCATTTTTTTCTCTCTCAAAATTGTAATCCATATGTTTGTCCTCTTTTAGATATCATATTCTTGGTTCTCCCGGAGCCGTCCGGGACAGACCTGCAGTCCACTAGGGACACTTCCGGGTGCCATTAGTGACTGTCCCTAATGGCTTAGATTGTGGTAAAAATCGAAGCAATGCCTGCCACGATGGCAAGAATGATAGCCAGCC
>JAQXIY010000024.1 GCA_029008035.1 Lachnospiraceae bacterium | reverse complement strand
TGAACCTACATTTACTTTTATGGGATTCTTATATTGTCTGTTGGATGTCAGGCCTCCGATTGCAGTGGAAGGCAGAAGGCAGATTGCGGTTACCCACCTAGCTTTGCTAGGAGTCAAAATATCAGGCCCGGCATTTTGGGGGTTACATAAGAGGAATCTTTTGAGATACATAAGCGTAGGAAGTTGCTCTGGGGCAACTTCCTTATTTGTGTATAGAATCCATGGGGGAGAATAGAGTTTGACGCGTTATTCCATTAAGAAACCGGAAAAGAAAGTACTGCTTTTTCTCATACTGTTGTGTGTGGGATTGTTTTTGCTGATTTTATATGTGCAAGGGGAAATGTCGGGGCTTCAAAAGCTTTTAATGAAAAACACTCAGTCCAAGAACACTGAGGTGAAAGAAGATAATGTGGTGGAGGAGATGCCCTATACATTGGATTTGCGCATTGTCATTACCCGTGGAGACGGATCTGCCTACTGGGATGAAGTGAAAGTGGTAAGTGAAGAGGGGCTTCAGACAGAGAGCGGTGGACAGAAGACAATGATAGGCCCGAGTGAAACTTATACCTATGGGGGCGAGACCACCGTTTGTCTCAGTGCTCTTGGTCAGGGACAGCTACATATACAGGGGAGAGAACAGGGGTATGAGGGTACGCTTCAAATTTGCAGAACCGAACAGGGAATCATGGTGGTGAATGAAATTCAGATGGAGGCATATTTAAAGCGGGTCGTTCCCAGTGAAATGCCTCGTACATACGGCTCGGAAGCCTTGAAAGCTCAGGCAATCTGTGCCAGAACCTACGCCTACGCCCACAGCAATGCATATGCCTACCCGGATGTACAGGCCCATATGGATGATACAGTGTCCTTCCAGGTCTATAATAATTGCAGTGAATCCTCCGAGACGAATCAGGCTATCGCAGAGACGGCAGGGGAAGTGCTTACCAAGGGGGGTGAGGTTGTGCCCACTATGTATTATTCCACCTCCTGCGGTTATATGCAGGATGGCACGTTATTTGGAACTTCTGCAGACTGTGAGGTCTACACCACGGGATATTGTGGCATGGAAACACCACAGGATGCCTTTGAAAGCTATATTCGAAAGTCGGACCCGGGGGCATATGAAAGTCAGGAACGGTATTTTCGCTGGCAGGCCACAGCGTCCGGGGAGAACTTAGATGAACTGCGAAACGCGCTCTGCGGTTTGTTAAAGGAAGACGGGGCAATCTCGTGCTATAAGAAAATGCAACGACGTTTGAGCAATACAAAGAAGAGTGCACAAAAGGAATTGGGAGACTTGGAGGGGATTAAAATTACACAGCGTAATCCCGGGGGAGCTGCCATGGCAATGGAACTGTCTTTTGCATCAGGTAAAGTGACGGTGAATGGGGAATTGCATATTCGTCAGGTTCTTGGTAGTATTGTCAGTGGATTAACACTGCAAAACGGAGAGATAATCTCTCAGATGAGTACTTTACCAAGTGCGGCTATCTCTGTAGACCAACAATCCAATGGCACATATCTCATTTACGGTGGCGGTTTCGGTCACGGGGTGGGCATGAGCCAGAACGGAGCCAAAGCACTCTGTGCAATGGGATACACATACAAGGACATTTTGCAGTACTACTACAAGAATACGACTTTGTCACGGATACAATAAAACCTAATCAATAAAACGGTTCCCGTATATAAAAGGTTTTCTTGGACAACGTATAGTGAAAGAGGAGAAATTATGGCTTGGAATGTAATTACATCCATAAAGGGATATTTAGATAAATGCAAGAGGGATAACATCGGTGCCTTTGCGGCCCAAGCGGCATTTTTTATGATCATGTCAGCCATTCCCTTTTTGATGGTGTTTACATCCATGCTGCAGTACACGCCTATTTCCCAGGAATATGTGATGACTTTGGTGTACGATGCTATGCCTGGTTATATTCAGCCTTTTCTGCGTATGGTGTTAAGCGAGGTGTATTCCCGGTCCATTGGGATTATCTCTATCTCTGCCGTGGTGGCCCTGTGGTCGGCAGGGAAGGCGTTGCAGTACATGGCGGCGGGATTTAATGTTTTAAATGATATTGAGGAGACCCGAAATTTTTTTGTGGTGCGGTTTTGGTCAGTGGTGTATACCCTGGTTTTGATTTTTGCCATTTTGCTGGTGCTGGGACTGATGGTGTTTAATGAGCATATCAAGGTGCTTTTGGGCAATGCATTGGGGACCAGGGGAGTGGTGATTTCTCTGGTGAGTGTTCGACCGTTGCTGCGGGGCGTTTTGGTGTTTGCTATCTTGACAGGACTTTTTGTCTGGTTTTTTACTGTGCTTCCCAACAAGAAGGTGAGTGTATGGCAACAGATTCCGGGAGCGGTGATATGCGCGGCAATCTGGTACGTGTTTTCTATTTTCCTGGCATTGTATGTGAAGGTTTATGACAGGTTTTCCATCTATGGAAGTATGTCTACGCTGGTGTTGTTGATGTTTTGGTTATACTCTTGTATGTATATTATGTTTATGTGTGCGGAGGCCAATGTGATTTTTCATCAGGTGTTTGAGCGGTATATGAGAAAGAAAAGGGAAAAGCTTCTTGCTGCCAGAGGGGATGACACAGCAAAAAAATCTTGAGTTTTTAAGAGTGCTGTGCTAGAATGTCAGATGTTAAAGGCTGTGAATGCGTATAGTAGCAGACCATACTATCTACAGAGAGAGACAATCATAGGCTGTAAGTTGTCTCAGGGTTAGGTGGCTTGTGAATTTCCCGCAGGAGCTGTGCGATTGAAGGTCAGTAGGTTGTGCCGTTTAGTGCGCGTTAAGCATATGAGTGTCAGAGAAATCTGGAATCAGGGTGGTAACGCGGAGTAACTTCGTCCCTTTGGGGATGGAGTTTTTTTGTTATCCCAAGAACCGAGATAAGGAGATAGAAAATGAAAGACAAGTTGCAAGAAATCACAAGAAAAGCAATGGAACAGATTGACGCTGCGCAGGAGATGACAGCGCTGAATGATGTTCGTGTGGCAATCCTTGGAAAGAAGGGTGAGCTCACGGCTGTGCTGAAGTCCATGAAGGATGTAAAGCCCGAGGATCGTCCTATGGTAGGGCAACTGGTGAATGAGACCAGAAATGCCATTGAGGAAAAATTGAACGAGGCAAAGGCCAAGATGGAAAAGGCGGAGATGGAATTAAAACTGAAATCCGAAGTGATTGATGTCACCCTTCCGGCAGAAAAGGCAAAAATCGGTCACAGCCATCCTAATGTGAGCGTGTTGGAAGAGGTGGAAAATATTTTCATCGGCATGGGCTATGAAGTTGTGGAAGGCCCGGAAGTAGAATACGATTACTACAACTTTGAGGCACTGAATATTCCGGAAAATCATCCCGCCAAGGATGAGCAGGATACTTTCTATATCAATAAGGACATCCTGCTTCGTACCCAGACCTCTCCGGTACAGGTTCGTGTCATGGAGAAGGGGAAACTTCCGATTCGTATGATTGCACCGGGGCGTGTATTCCGCTCCGACGAGGTGGATGCTACTCACTCACCATCCTTCCATCAGATTGAAGGTATGGTCATCGATAAGAACATTACTTTTGCAGACTTGAAGGGAACTCTCCAAGAGTTTGTGAAGCAGTTGTTTGGACCAGAGACAAGGGTGAAATTCCGTCCTCATCATTTTCCGTTTACAGAGCCCAGCGCCGAGGTGGATGTGTCCTGCTTTAAGTGCGGTGGCAAGGGGTGCCGTTTCTGCAAGGGCGAGGGCTGGATCGAAATTTTGGGATGCGGTATGGTGCACCCTAAGGTTTTGAAAATGAGTGGCATTGACCCGGATGAATATCAGGGCTTTGCTTTCGGTGTTGGCCTTGAGCGAATTACCTTGTTGAAATACGAAATTGACGATATGAGACTGCTGTATGAAAATGACGACCGTTTCTTGAAGCAGTTTTAATTGGTAGGAGGATGAAATAGATGAGAACATCGTTAAAGTGGATCAAAGATATGGTGCCGGGTCTTACGGCTACACCACAGGAATATATGGATGCCATGACATTGTCCGGTTCCAAGGTGGAATTCTATGAATGCATGGATGAGGACTTGGACAAAATTGTGATAGGACAGATAAAGGAAATTGCGCCCCATCCTGATGCAGACAAGTTGGTAGTGTGCCAGGTGGATGTGGGAGATGCGGTGACACAGATTGTTACCGGGGCTCCCAATGTATTTGAGGGGGCGAAGGTACCCGTAGTTCTTGATGGAGGAAGAGTGGCAGGCGGTCACGACGGCAGCAAGACAAAGGGTGGCATTAAGATAAAAAAGGGCAAACTTCGCGGAGTGGAATCCAACGGTATGATGTGTTCCATAGAGGAGTTGGGCTCTGATAGAGATATGTTCCCGGAGGCACCGGAAAATGGTATATATATTTTCCCGGAGGATGTAGAAGTAGGGGCTAACGCTGTGGAAGTGTTGGGACTGGATGATACGGTGATTGAGTATGAAATTACCTCCAACCGTGTGGATTGTTTTGCGGTTCTGGGATTGGCCAGAGAGGCGGCAGCAACCTTTAGGAAAGAGTTTGTTCCTCCTGTTGTAACAGAGACAGGAAACGACGAGGATGTCAACGATTATATCAAGGTGCGGGTGGAGGCTACAGATTTGTGCCCCAGATATACTGCCAGAGTGGTAAAGAACATTAAGATCGCCCCATCACCGGAATGGATGCAGAGACGCCTTCGCGCTCAAGGCATTCGTCCTATTAATAATCTGGTTGATATCACCAATTATGTGATGGAAGAGTACGGACAGCCAATGCATGCCTACGATCTTGATACCATTGAGGGCAGAGAGATTGTTGTGAGAAGAGGTAAGGCAGATGAGACATTCGTTACTTTGGATGGACAGGAACGTAAGGTTGACGATAGCGTACTTATGATTTGTGATGGCAAAAAGGCTGTAGGCCTGGCTGGTATCATGGGTGGTGAGAATTCTATGATTACCGACAATGTAACTACCATGCTTTTTGAAGCGGCTTGCTTTGACGGAACCAACATCAGACTTTCTTCTAAGAAGGTAGGGCTTCGCACGGATGCTTCCGGCAAGTTTGAAAAGGGATTGGATCCTAACAACGCTATGGAAGCTATGAATCGTGCCTGCCAGCTTGTTGAGGAACTTGGCTGTGGAGAAGTTGTTGGCGGAGCTATTGATATTTATCCGGAGAAGAAAGAAGGAAGAAGACTTCCTTTCGAGCCTGCAAAATACAACCATATGCTGGGAACAGAAATTTCAGATGAGGAGATGCTTGCTTATTTTGCTCGTCTTGATTTGGGATACGATAAGGATACCAATGAAGTGGTGATTCCATCTTGGAGACAGGATTTGGAGAGTTATGCTGATTTGGCAGAAGAAGTTGCCAGATTCTTTGGATATGACAAGATTCCTACATCCCTTCCTTGTGGTGAGGCTACTACAGGATGCCTTTCCTACAAGTTAAAGATTGAAAAAATTGCAAGAACTGTTGCTCAGTTTTGCGGCTTTTCTCAGGGCATGACATATTCCTTTGAGAGTCCCAAGGTATTTGATAAGTTGCTCTTGGACGAGAACGATCCATTGCGTCAGGCAGTTGTAATTTCCAATCCATTGGGTGAGGACTTCAGTATCATGAGAACACTGCCGTTAGATGGCATGCTTACATCACTGGCTACAAATGCTAATCGTAGAAATAAGAATGTCCGTCTCTATGAAATGGGTAATATTTATCTGCCAAAGCAGATTCCGGTGACAGAACTGCCGGAGGAGAGAATGCAGCTTACCATGGGTATGTATGGTGAGGGTGATTTCTTTACCATGAAGGGTGCCATCGAAGAGATTTTGTCTCAAGTGGGTATGGATCAAAAGGTAACCTATGATCCCAATGCAGGAAAGAACTTCTTACATCCGGGGCGTCAGGCCAATGTGATTTATGATGGTGTGGTTATCGGATATCTGGGTGAGGTACATCCGAGAGTTACGGCTAATTACGATATGAAGGAACGGGTTTACATCGGCGTATTGGATATGCCGGAAATCGTGGAGCGCGCTACCTTTGATAAGAAGTATGAGGGCGTGGCTAAGTTCCCGGCGGCAACCAGAGATATCAGTATGGTGGTTCCAAGAGAGATTCTTGTGGGGCAGATTGAGGAAGTTTTCGACCAGAAGGGTGGAGCTTATCTGGAGTCCTATGAACTGTTTGACATCTATGAAGGTAATCAGATTATGGGCGGCTTTAAGTCGGTGGCATATTCTCTTACCTTCCGTGCCAAGGATAAGAACTTGGAAGAGGAGGATATCACTACAGCTATGAATCGCATTCTGAAGGCTTTGGATCAGATGGGAATTCAACTGAGAAAGTAAGAGATAGTATGGACAAGAAAGATTTTTATTATGATTTGCCGGAGGAACTGATTGCTCAGGATCCTCTGGAAAAAAGATCAAATTCAAGATTGATGGTCCTTGATAAAAAAAGTGGCGATGTAACCCATCGCCATTTTTACGATATTAAGGAGTATTTACATCCGGGAGACTGCCTGGTAATCAATAACACCAAAGTTATTCCGGCCAGACTCTTGGGGGAGCGGGAAGGTACCGGCGCCAAGGTGGAACTGCTTCTTCTGAAGAGAAAGACGGATAATGTGTGGGAGACTTTGGTAAAGCCCGGAAAGAAAGCTAAGATAGGAACAAAACTTTCTTTTGGAAATGGCTTGCTAAAAGCGGAAGTCATTGATATTGTAGAGGAAGGGAATCGATTGGTCCGCTTTACCTATGATGGGATTTTTGAGGAGATTTTAGATGAATTGGGACAGATGCCGCTGCCTCCTTACATTACCCATCAATTGCAGGACAAGAATCGTTATCAGACTGTGTACGCCAAGTATGATGGTTCTGCAGCAGCCCCTACGGCGGGACTTCATTTTACGGAGGAGTTGTTACAGGAGATTCGGGATATGGGTGTATCCATCGCCGAGGTGACCTTGCATGTGGGGCTGGGAACTTTTCGCCCGGTGAAGGTGGATAATGTACTGGAGCATCATATGCATTCCGAATTTTTCCGGATTTCCCGGGAGGCGGCAGACACAATCAATGAAGCGAAGCAAAAGGGGCATCGGGTGATTTCTGTAGGAACCACCAGCACCAGAACCTTAGAATCGGCGGCGGAGGAAGATGGCACGTTGCGTGAGAAAAGTGGATGGACTGATATTTTTATCTATCCCGGGTATGAATTTCGTGTGATTGACGGTCTGATTACCAACTTTCACTTGCCGGAGTCTACCTTGGTGATGCTTGTAAGTGCACTGGCAGGTCGAGAACATGTGATGGCGGCGTATGAGGAGGCGGTGAGAGAGAAGTACCGTTTCTTCAGTTTTGGGGATGCTATGTTAATAGCAGATTTGGATTAGTCCCGGCATAAGGAGAAGAACTATGGATGAAAAGAGAAGATGTAAGCGACTGGATATTCAGGTGAGCGTTGAGCTGGAACACATTGACAACGGCAATATCACTACAGTAAAGACTGCCCGAGTGGATGTGACTGATGTGTCAAAAACTGGAATTGGATTTATCTGTGATCAGCCCTTGGAGTTAAACAGTTATTTTAATGTGTCTATGCAGATATGGACAGGAGAGCGGATTGACACTGTGATTGAGATTGTTCGCCACCAGGAAATTGATGGGGTAAACCACTATGGAGGCATTTTCGTGGGGCTGACAGATGTGGATCAATTAAAAATTCAGATTTATGAAATGGTTTCGGAACAGGCATAAATCTTAATTTTGCTGTGCATACTATGTGTGTCATCAAATGAAAGGAGCATATAGATATGACACAGTTAGATTGTAGGGCGACGGAATGTCGTTATAATTCAGAGAAAATGTGCTGTAGAGCAGGTATCACAGTAGAGGGTAAGGATGCGAAAAAAAGCGATGAAACATACTGTGGTAACTATGAGGTGGGCAAAGACGGATGTGCTTGCAACTCCGCCGGAGAACCGGATGGTGTGACTGAAATCACCTGTGATGCTACAAATTGTCGTTACAATGTGAGTGGAAAGTGTGACGCAGGCAGCATCGATATCGCCAACAGTGTTGGAACCGGACAGACAAAGTGTGCCAGCTTTTCTATGAGATAGTTTTCTATGAGATGACAATAGGGCCTGCCGATGGGGCAGGCCGTTTTTTGAGGTAAAGATATGAATACAGATATTAATTTTCCTAATCTACATATATACTTGGAACATGTGGGAAAATCCGTTAACATATTTGGATTTGACATTGCATATTACGGCATTATTATCGCGCTAGGTATGCTTCTGGCGGTGGGCCTGATTATGTATTTGGCTAAGAGGACAGGTATCAATGAAGATTTTTGTATGGATGTATGTATCTATGGCATTCTCTTTGGTGTAATCGGAGCCAGAGTCTATTATGTGATTTTTGCCTGGGATATCAATAAGGATAACCTGCTTGGCATCTTTAATCTCAGAGAGGGAGGACTGGCCATCTATGGTGGGGTGTTGGCAGGTATGGC